>CAYNGZ010000025.1:0-27809 GCA_964396695.1 uncultured Pseudomonas sp. | reverse complement strand
GAGGCGCAAGCTGAAGCGCCAGTCGGCGAAGACCAGGCACAGCCCGTCGCTTTCGTCGATGTCGAGGGCATCGGCGGCGTAGCGGCTCTTGATGCCCGCCAGCAGTGCGGCGCCATCCTTGACCTGACGGCGGATCTCCCCGGAAGAAGGGAAGGCGCCGATACGCTCCACCAGCAGCGCCGGTGGTTTCTGTGCACGCGGGAAGATCAGCTCCGACGCATAGGCGCGGACGATGCGGTACGCGAGGTTACTTTTAAGATCAGCGCCATACGGGGGGCGACTGTCATCTGCCTTGAAACCGCTCAACGTCGTCATAGAGGCTTCGTCCATAGCATTCAGCGCCGTCACAGATCATCTTGATGCAGGTGCTCGAAGCAAAAGTGGGTGGCTTCGACGTAACCCTTGGCGCCCCCGCAATCGAAGCGTCGCCCCTTGAACTTGTAAGCCAGTACGCAGCCGTTTTGGGCCTGCTTCATCAGTGCGTCGGTGATCTGGATTTCACCGCCCTTGCCGGGTTCGGTGTCGGCGATCAGGTCGAAGATGTCGGGGGTCAGAATGTACCGGCCGATGATCGCCAGGTTGGAAGGCGCCTCTTCCGGGCGCGGCTTCTCGACCATGCTGTTGACCCGGTAAATACCCTCGCGAATCTGCTCGCCGGCAATCACGCCATACTTCCCGGTCTGCTCACGCGGCACCTCCTGGATCGCCACGATCGAACAGCGGTACTGCGCGTAGAGCTTGAGCATTTGCGCCAGCACCCCATCACCTTCGAGGTTCAGGCACAGGTCGTCGGCCAGTACCACGGCGAATGGCTCATCACCGATCAACGAGCGGCCGCTCAGAATGGCGTGTCCCAACCCCTTCATCTCCACCTGACGGGTATAGGAGAAACTGCAGGTATCGATCAGTTCTCGAGTGCCGGCCAGGAACCTCTCCTTATCGGTGCCACGAATCTGGTGTTCCAGTTCGAAGCTGATATCGAAATGATCCTCCAGCGCTCGTTTACCGCGACCGGTAACAATGGCCATCTGTTGCAGGCCGGCATCGCGCGCTTCCTCGACGGCGTACTGGATCAGCGGTTTATTGACGATCGGCAGCATTTCCTTCGGCATGGCTTTGGTGGCGGGCAAAAAGCGGGTCCCATAACCGGCAGCGGGGAACAGACATTTACGAATCATGAAGCGTCCTTGAAAGTAGACTGATGCATTGGGTAACGGCAGATAAGAAATACGGCCCAGGCAGTCGGGTGGTGGGCGAGTTACGCACGGTTATTCCGCGGTATGCTCTTCGCAACCTGCGATAAACAAGGTTTTTACGTCAGGTGCTCCGTACCTCGATTAATAACCCGACATCTGACAGTGCCCTGGCAATGTATTAGCGGAACGGCTATACAGTATTCATTCGCTAGGTGCGGTGTAATCTAAATTGATCGTTCGTGGGAAAGCCGCAACTGTTAGAAATTGTCCGAATAAAATCATTAGCTGTTATTTTCGGTATGCCGAAGAGCGAAATGTTATTTTTTGTCAGGGGAAATAATTCGGTGCTGTTCAAGTGTCGTGGTAATAAATACGCACTGGATATTTCAATGTTGATGCAGCCGTTTTTGACCGGGTTTATGGATGCCCAGGTTTATCCGTGGTTTTTAAAGCTCTTATGTTCGGCAAGTGCTAGGTCACCGCCACTATTGACAAGACGGGGAAGGTTATCTTGCTTAAAAGGGTTTTGATTGTCTGTGTCGGCAATATTTGCCGCAGCCCCACTGCGCAAGTTCTGCTGCGCGGGGCACTCGTTCATTCCGATATAGAGGTCGGTTCGGCCGGCCTGGCTGCCTTGGTAGGCAAGCCGATCGAGCCAACGGCGCATGCGGTGCTCGAAGAGCATGGTTACCTGCCCGATGAGCACCAGGCCATTCAGCTCACGCCTCAAGCGGTCAGTGAGGCGGACCTGATTCTGGTGATGGAGCAGCGGCATATCAGCGGTGTGCTCGCCATGGCCCCCGAAGCGCGAGGCAAGGTGCTGATGCTGGGCAAATGGCAGGACGACCGCGAAATCAGCGACCCCTACCGTCAAGGAAAACCCGCTTTTGTGCACGCTTATACGTTGATCGAAGAAGCCGTATACGCATGGGCACAGCGTCTAGCACGCTGATGGCCACTCCCTATTGAATCGTAATAAAGGCTAAGAATCCGACCTATGCAGCAAGCACCAGTAGTCAACGTGCGGGAAGACGACAATGACGAGATTGATCTTCTCGGTCTGTTTGGAACACTGATCGACCATAAAGGGCTGATTGCCGCGATTACCGGCGCCTTTATGGTGATGGGGGCTGCGTATGCGGTGCTGGCGACGCCGGTATTTCAGGCGAACGCACTGTTGCAGGTCGAGGCGAAAAAGAACGATTTGCTGGGCTTCTCGGATATCGGCAGCATGCTGGGCAAGGAGTCTCCTTCGGCCACCGAGATCGAGTTGATCCAGTCACGCTCGGTGATCGGCAAAACCGTCGACAACCTGAAACTTGATATTGTCATACAGCCCATGTACTTCCCCGTTATCGGTGAGTTCCTGGCGCGTCGATTCAAGAATAACAACCCCGGTGAAATAGCCGATGCCTGGTCAGGGCTGAACAGTTTCGCCTGGGGAGGGGAGTCGCTGAAGATATTCAAGCTGGATGTTCCCGATTCGCAACTGGGCAAGAAGTTGACCCTGACCGCGGGTGAAGATGGTCATTACACCCTGGTGGATGAAGATGACAAGCTGTTGGCGGCCAGCCAGGCAGGGCAGTTATTCGAGCAAAACGGTGTCAAGTTTGAAATCGAGGAACTGTACGCCAACCCTGGCACCCGCTTCAGAATTATCCGCAATTCCCGTCTGACCAGTATCCTCGACTATCAAGAGGCGCTGGATGTCTCCGAGCGCGGAAAAGAGTCGGGCATGATTGGTCTGGCATTGGAAAGTACCGATCCGGACCAGGCGATCAACATACTCAATGAAATTGCCGACATCTATGTGCGGAAAAACGTAGAGCGCACGTCGGCAGAGGCGGCGCAGAGTCTGGCGTTTCTGAAAGAGCAACTTCCGCTGGTCAAAAAGGATCTGGAAAAGGCCGGGGACGCCTTGAATGAATACCAGACCCGCAGGAAATCCGTAGACATCACGCTGGAAACCAAGGCCATTCTTGACCAGATTGTCGGCCTGGATACCAGCATCTCCGAGCTGAAGTTGCAACAAGCCGAGATGGACCGGAAATTCACCCGCCAACATCCAGCTTATCGCGCGTTGTTGACCCAGATCGGTGAGTTGAGCAGCAAGCAGAAAAACCTGGCGGCCAAGGTGGAAGGCCTTCCCTCCACCCAGCAGGAACTGCTCAGCCTGACCCGGGATGTAGAGGTCGGTACGGCGATTTATACCCAGTTGCTGAACAAGTCTCAGGAGCTGGATGTGATGCGGGCGGGAACCGTCGGTAACGTGCGCGTGATCGACACCGCAGACGTCAACTTCCTCAAACCGGTCAAACCCAAGAAAGCCTTGATAGTGTTGGTCGCCACGCTGCTCGGTGGATTCCTGGCGGTGGCCCTGGTGCTGGTACGCAAGGCACTGAACCGCGGCCTGGAAAGCCCGGAAGCGATCGAGCAACTCGGTTTGCCGGTGTACGCATCGATTCCTTTCAGCATCCTGCAGAAGACCGAAGAAGACAGAATCCGGCGCGGGCGGGGACGTCCCGGGGCAGGTTATTCCTTACTGGCCGTCAATCATCCCACCGACCTGGCGGTCGAGGCGCTGCGCAGTTTGCGAACCAGCCTGCACTTCGCCATGCACGAGGCCGACAATAACCGGTTGATGATTTCCGGTCCGAGCCCTCAAGTGGGTAAAACGTTCGTGTCGGTAAACCTGGCAGTGGTGATCGCGCAAACCGGGCTGCGGGTATTGCTGGTCGATGTCGACATGCGCAAGGGCTATCTGCACAAAGTATTGGGTGTTCCTTCGGATAACGGACTCTCCGATATTCTGGCCCGACGTTGTGACGTGGCCAGTGCGATCCATAAGACAGAAATCGAAAACTTTGATTTTGTCAGCCGGGGCCGAATCCCACCCAACCCTTCCGAGTTGCTGATGCACGCCAATTTCAGTGCGCTGCTGGAGCAAATGAGTGAGCTTTACGATCTGGTGATTCTCGATACACCCCCTCTACTGGCTGTAACGGATGCCGCGATCGTTGGGCGCCAGTCCGGAACCAACCTGATTGTCGCGCGCTTTGGCCTGAACCCGGCGAAAGAAATCGAGTTGACGGTTCGCCGATTCTTTCAAAACGGCGTTGTGATCAAGGGGGCCATCTTTAATGGCGTGGAGAAAAAGGCTTCCGCCAAATATGGCTATAGCGATTATGGTTATTACCACTATACCTACGCCTCCGACAAAAGTTGATGGGCCGTGAACAGGGCGTATCACATGTTTAAGGTTTGACAGCGTTGTTGTTGTTCTTGAAGTTCAAATGTTTATTGCCGTACTGCGTGGGCCAATAGCCCGGCAGGCATGATCAACCCCACCGTTCATGGAAACACCACGTCCTGAGGAATATGACGAAAAATCCTGGGGCGGTAGCGTGATTGCGAATGACATAGGTCAATGAATAAAAGCACAGCGTTCAAGGCTATATCGCTCCTCTGGATAGGATCTCTGGCGGGCGCCGGGTTTGCCTTTCTGACTCAGGTATTGCTGGCCAGGAAGTTGGGCAGTAATGACTTCGGCGCTTTTTCGTCGGCCCTCACGACGATCACTCTTCTTGCGCCCCTGGCGGGATTCGGAATATCCCAATATTGGCTCAAGGCTTTCGGCCAGGAGGGCTGGACGGCGAAACGCTGGTTGAAACCTTCGTTCCAGTTCATCGCCTTGAGCACCCTGTTCCTGATGTGTGCCATTGTGGCGTGGGCGCTTTATGCCAGCCATGACCCGTTAACGCGGAACCTGTTGTTGATTCTCTCTTTGTACATATTGGGACAGCTCTCGATAGAACTGGTGAGCAGCAAGCTTCAACTTGAAGAAAAGTATTTGCACTTGGCGCTTTGGCAGTTTTTGCCGCATTTCCTTCGTTGCTCGATGGTCTTCATTACCGTGGTCATGAGTTCCATGTTTTTGGACGCGGAGTACTACGCCGCATTTTATTCTGTCATCGCGGTGGTGTTTTTCTCACTGGCCATCCCCCAACTGTTGCATATGACAAATGGAAAGCTGACCCTCAAGGGTCACGAGTTGACCAGCGGTTTCACGGCGCTGTCCGTGCAGCCGGGTGTGTTGAGTGTTGCCGGTGCCAGTTGGCCATTTGGCGTCGCGGCGTTCTCGCACCTGATTTATTTCCAAAGCAACATCATTTTGCTGAAACACCTCTCCAGTAATAGCGCGGCCGGTATATACAGCGTCGCTTTTACCATCATGACCGCGGTGTATTTGCTGCCGAGTGTGATTTATCAGCGGTTCCTGCTGCCGAAGATGCACCGCTGGGCCAACCATGATCCGGACATGTTTTATCAGGTCTACCGAAAGGGTAACGGGATGATGTTGCTGCTCGGCATTCTGGCCATGCTGGTGATTTTGCTCTGTGCGGACTGGGCAGTGCCTCTGTTGTTTGGTGAGGCTTACCGAGGAGCATCTTCGGTATTGAAAATTCTTTCCCTGTCGGCGCCGATTATCTTTCTGGCCTTCAGCGCTGGCGCCACGTTGGTGACCCAGGAGCACATGAAGGTAAAAGTCAAATACATGGCGCTGGTGGCGATCATCAATGTGTTTCTTAACCTGGCATTGATTCCCCGATATGACCTGCGTGGTGCGGCGGTGGCGACGGTGGTCAGTAACTTATTGTTGTTGTCATTGTATTTCTATGGTGCCCAACGGCTGGTCTTCAAGAACAGGTACAACTCCCATGCCTAAATTACTTATCACTGCCGACAACCGGGAGATGAATGCTCATGATTGATACCTTAAAAATCTATGCCCGGACAGTACTGGCGGGATTTGGCTTTTTATATGACCTGAGTCGGTATGCCAGGTATTCAGGCTGGCGATCTTCACTCCGTTCAGTCGAAGTCCGAAACTATTATATGGTCAAGGTGTACCACACCCTGGAGAAAAGCCTGAGCTTCACCAACAGGAAGCCGGGGTCTGGATGGGCGGGTGCCAATGCGCTTATCAAGGCGTTGGAGCGCTCATTCACGCTCAATGGCACCGGCTGTCACGACCTGATGGCAATCACGGTATTAAAGAAATTCGCTGAAGCTGAAAAAGCTCACCAACCGGAAAAAACCGCTGAGCTTATAAGTCGTCTGGTAAAAGTCGAGAGCCTGAGCAAACAAACCATCCCGTTCTATTACAACAGTGGGGCGATCAATCACGCCAAGGCGGCGTTCGATAAAGGCCGATTGACGACCCCTGAGAACTTCTTCCTGTCCAGGTACTCGCTTCGTGAGTTTTCGGATGCGCCGATCCCTGCGCAAGAACTGAGAAGAGCACTGGAGATGGCCATGAAGTCTCCTTCGGCCTGCAACAGGCAATCGTGGCATGTCTATCATCTGGATGGCGACCTGGCGCAACAAGCCCTTGCTTTTCAAGATGGCAACCGCGGCTTTGGGCACAAGATAAAAGACTTGCTGATTATCACCACGGACTTGCGCGCTTTTGTTTCCCCGCGAGAGCGTTATCAGCACTGGATCGATGGCGGGATGTTTTCCATGTCGTTGATCCTGGCCTTGCATTCAATCGGTATTGCGTCGTGCTGTTTGAACTGGAGCCAGTCGGGGAGGGCGGATATCAACTTCCGTAAAGTAATCAGGATTGATCCGCAGCATACGGTGATGATGATGCTGGCGATAGGTTATCCGAATGAGCAGAACACGGTATGTGCTTCTGCACGTCGCCCCATTGAAGAAATCTATACCAGGCTGTCCAGTCAGTAAGTTCTCACTTCAGGTCGCAAAGGACTCAGCACCTTGAAAATTGCATTGATTACGATCCATCACGCCAATAGTTATGGTGGAACGCTACAAGCGCTCGCCAGCCAGAAAGTGCTGTCGAAATATGGCGACGTCAAGATTATTGATTACAAAAGCAAAGAGCTGGAAAACACCTTGAAGCTTATTCGGGTGGACAGCAGCCCGCGTAGCATTTTCAGGGCGGGTAAGGATTTTTTTCGAATCGTTCCCCGCCGCAGGCTGATAGCGAAGTTCAGGGCGTTCATGCGGGTCAACTATAACCTGACGCCTGCGTGTCCGGACCTGCAAGCGCTTCAAATCCTGTCCAGTGACTTTGACTGTGTGGTCTGTGGCAGCGACCAGATATGGAATCCAACTATTACGGGGTATTTGGATCTGAACTATATGCTGGCGTTTTCCCGGGCGAAAAAGAAAATCTCGTTTTCTTCGAGCGCAGGCTCGTATCGCTATTCGGAAGAGGAGGTGGTCAAGGTCAGAAAGGCGCTGTCGACATTTGACAGTATTTCCGTCCGGGAAGAGGACACTGCACGAGCGTTGCGCAGCATGCTCGGCAACCAGAAGGTCGATCACACCCTCGATCCGACCTTGATGCTGAACAGGCAAGAGTGGATGCAGAGCCTGCAGCTGACTGGTAGAACGCCGGGGAATGGCGATAAATACATTCTTGTTTACACCCTGAAGAAAGACACGCTGGTCAGGGAAACGATAAACAGGATAAGGGCTGTATTAGGATTACGAGTCGTGGCCATCGATCAGGATCCTTTCCTGGGCTACAAGAGCGACCGGCACATCATGGATGCCAGCCCAGTCGATTATATTTCGCTATTCGCCAATGCCTCCTTTGTCATCACCAATTCGTTTCATGGCACCGCATTCGCCGTGAATTTCGGTATTCCCTTTGTTACGGCGCTTCCTGAAAGCGGTTTGAATAGAATCAAAGGCCTTCTGGACAAGGTCGAGTTGACCGACCGTCTGGTGAGTCACATCAGTGAAGTCGACAGGGTCGTCGGTAAAACGATCGACTTTACCAGCAGTCACGAAAAGCTGGCGGCGCTCAGATCAGTGACATGGAGTTACCTCGACAGGGCACTTTCGAGCAAAACAGTAAAGCAGCCAATTAAATTTTCATGATAAATCAGCATTCCGCCAGTTTGAAATCATCGGGTATCAATCCGCGTTATGTGCTGGCTGTTATCATCGGCTTCACCGTGGTTTTTAATAATATCGAATGGTCGTTGGGTGGCAATAACCTGACCCTGGAACGGTTGCTGGCCGCGCCCATTTTTTTTATCGCGGTATTGCTGTTGATCAGTTCGAATATTCCCCTGCGCCTGCCCAGGACGGGCATAATTCTGACGGTATGGATTGTGCTGGCTTTTTACGCATCAGCTTCCGGTCCGGTGGCGGCCTGGTCCCTGAAAATGTATGCAGGCTTGCTTCTGGCGTCTTCATTTTATTATGTCGTGATCTGGCTGAAGGCTAATCCCTTTACGATTTTCAAATCGAGGACCTATTTGCTGTTGGCATGGTTTTCGGGGCCGTTTCTATCGTTGATTTATGTGCTTTCTGTGTTGAAGTTTCCTCTTCCTGAATTGGCTATTCACTGGTTGCAAGAGGGCAGTGGGGGAACGCGCATCCGTGGCGGGATTTATGAGGCCAACTTATTCGGGGTGTTTGTATCGCTGATGACCCTGACAGTGTTGGCGTTGGGTTATCACCGAAAGTTATGGTGGTGGATCCTTGTGATCGGTTTGCACACCTCTCTGCTTTTTTCGTTTTCAAGGGCCCCCTGGATTTCCTACATCATCTCCGTCTGGCTGTATCACGGATTGAGCTACCCGAGGAAGTACAAGAACAGGGATCTGGTGAAGTACCTGTTGGGGGCAACGCTGCTGGTGGCGGTGATGTCGTTCCTGTCTTATTTTATTGCCTCTTCTTTTGGCGATTATGAACTGCTCAGCAGGACTCACTCGGTCAAGACGCGTTTTATCATGTGGGCATTGGCGGCGAACTCCATTATGGAAAATCCCCTGTTCGGAAATGGTATCTACAGTTTCAGCGAAATATATTCTTTTGCACCGGAGTTGGTCGGTTCGGAGAATCATCGCAGTGCGTGGATCTCCAATTTACCCCTGGCAATACTTAATGATACTGGTGTCGTTGGCTTCATCGTCTTTTTCTCGTTCATCATTTTGGTGATCAGGCGCAGCTTGACCGCAGTCAGGAGAATGGCGATCGATCAAGGTGTCGACCGCTATCAAGTAAGAGTCGGTGCCGCTCTGGTCGCATTCTTTCTGGCCATGGCGTTCTCCAGCCAGACCATTCCCGCGCATTCGATAGCCATTTTTTGGGTGTGCATGGCCCTTACCGAGCGGTTTTCAACACTGAGCCGCTCCCTCATCAAAAGAGCATAAGCATGCACGCGAAGAAGATGGTGTTCATTCATCTGTTCAACGACAGAAGTGGAAGCCCCAAGGTCTTGTCTCAAGTGATCAAGGCGGCGGCTAATAACGATATCGTCACCGAGGTGATCACCAGTGCTCATGGCGATGGTTTCTTGTCGGACGTGGCCGATGTGCAGAGCAGGCTCTTTTATAAAAGATCGGAGAACAAGTTACTCACCCTGGTCTACTACCTGATTTCTCAGGGGCTATTGTTTCTTCAATGCTTGAAGTACAAGGGGCAGAACGTGGTGTTTTATGTCAATACCATGATGCCCTTTGGTGCCGCACTGGCCGGTAAGCTGCTGAAAATACCGGTTTACTATCATGTGCATGAAACATCGATCAAACCGAATATGCTGAAGCGGTTTCTCAGGTTCGTCATCGAAAAGACCAGCACAAAGGTTGTATTCGTCTCGAACTATCTGATGCAGGTGGAGCGTTTCGCCAAACTTCCGCAGGTGGTTGTTCATAATGCCCTGGATACGGCGGCTGAACGCACCAGTCGAATCAAGGAAGAGGCCGGTTTTACCTCCCTGATGATCTGCTCCTTGAAGGGCTACAAGGGGGTCATGGAGTTCCTGGCGCTTGCCCGGCGAAGTCAGGATGACAAACACCTGAATTTCACGCTGGTACTGAATGCCAGTCGAACTGAAGTCGATAGTTATTTTTCCGGTATCGATGTGCCGGACAATATGGCGATTTATCCTCGTCAAACAGATATGTCAGGTTTTTATTCGCGGTCCGATTTGCTTTTAAACCTTTCCCGGCCGGATGGCTGGATAGAAACATTCGGCTTGACCATTCTCGAAGGAATGTCCCACGGCTTGCCGGTGATTGTCCCGCCGGTGGGAGGTCCTGCCGAACTGGTACGCAGTGATGTCGAGGGCTATTTGATTTCTTCATACAACATTGATGAGCTTTACCGCGCGATCTGCAGGATTTCGTTGGACCCGGAGAAATACAAGGAGCTCTCTGATAATGCGTTGTCCCGCACGCGGGACTTTAGTCTGGAAGTGTTCGAAAGAAAGTGTTCAACCTTATTCAACGAGATGCAGCATGACACCTAAAAAACTGTACATTCTTGGCATAAGAGGTGTTCCGGCTCAGCATGGCGGTTTCGAAACGTTTGCAGAGAAGCTGTCTCTGTATTTAACGACGTATGGCTGGCAAGTGTATGTCTATTGCCAGGAAGAGGGCAGTGGGGGCATCACTGAAAGTACCTGGAACGGTGTCAACAGGATTCATATTCCTGTTGCTCGGGAGGGGGCGCTGGGCACGGTTTTTTTTGATTGGAAAGCCACGCGTCATGCGACATCGCAAAAGGGTTTGTTTCTGACCCTGGGCTATAACACCGCCGTCTTCAGTTTGCTGCAAAGACTTAAAGGGCAGACCAACGTCATTAATATGGATGGTATTGAGTGGCGGCGCGACAAGTGGGGAACCATTGCCAAGACCTGGTTCTGGTTGAATGAACGTGCCGGCTGCTGGATGGGTAATCATCTGGTCGCCGATCACCCCAGGATTAAACAACACCTGGCGACACGGGTTTCCGAACGCAAGATCACCATGATTCCCTATGGGGGAGACCGGGTCTTGAGTGCAGACGCAAGTTTATTGGCAACGTATGCCATCGAGCCGGGCAGGTTTTCAGTGATCATCGCCCGGCCAGAACCCGAAAACTCGTTTCTCGAGATGGTTCGCGCGTTCAGTTCCACCCCGCGCAATCACCGACTGGTCGTTCTGGGCAACTTTCAACCGAATCATAATCCCTATCACAAACAAGTCATGGACGCGGCCAGTCCGGAGGTCATCTTTCCCGGAGCGATCTATGAAACGGCAGTCGTGCAATCACTGCGTTTTTATTGTCGGTTTTACCTGCACGGGCATCGCGTCGGCGGCACCAATCCCTCTTTGGTCGAGGCGCTTGGCGCGGGGTGTGCGGTCATTGCTCATGACAACCCGTTCAATCGCTGGGTGACGGAAAGCGGCGCCGCGTACTTCAAGAGTGAGGCGTCGTGTGCCGCCTTGTTTGAGCATCTGCTGACCGACGACTCAACGCTTGAGCAGATGAAAGCGGCCAGTCTTGCGCGCTTTCATGAGCGGTTCACCTGGAATCAAATCCTGCTTCAGTATCAAAACTTGTTAACTGACTGGTATCCGGTCAGTCGATAGAGAGGTGATGATGACTACCCGTATTCTTCTGACTGGCGGTGCCGGTTTTATTGGTTCTGCCGTTGTTCGGCACCTGATCGAAAATACTCGATGCGAAGTGGCCAACCTCGACAAGTTAACGTATGCCGGCAATCTGGACTCCTTGAGCGCCATTGCCGAGTCGCCGCGTTATCAGTTCTTTAACGTCGATATCTGTGACGGTCCGGCACTCGATGAAATATTCAACGCGTTCCGCCCGGACGCGGTGATGCATCTGGCGGCGGAGTCCCATGTCGATCGTTCCATCGACGGCCCGGCTGACTTTATCCAGACCAACATTGTTGGCACCTATACCTTGCTCGAAGCGACTCGTCGTTACTGGAACGGGCTGTCAGCCGAGGCAAAGCAGGCGTTTCGCTTCCACCATATCTCCACGGATGAGGTCTACGGCGACCTGGAAGGCACCGATAGCCTGTTCCGTGAAACCACTCCTTATGCGCCCAGCTCACCCTATTCGGCGTCCAAGGCCAGTTCGGATCACCTGGTTCGTGCCTGGCAACGTACTTACGGTCTGCCGGTGCTGGTCACCAATTGTTCGAATAACTACGGCCCCTATCACTTCCCCGAGAAGTTGATTCCCCACGTGATTCTAAATGCCATCCATGGCAGGCCGCTGCCGGTATATGGCGATGGTTTGCAGATTCGTGACTGGTTGTTTGTAGAAGATCATGCGCGCGCGCTATGCGAGGTGGTATGCCGCGGGATCGCCGGTGAAACCTACAACATCGGCGGCCACAATGAAAAAACCAATCTCGAGGTGGTGGAGGCCCTTTGCGATTTGCTCGAAGAGTTGGCACCCGACAAGCCTGCCGGCGTCGAGCGTTATCGCGATCTGATTACCTTCGTCAGGGACCGGCCAGGTCACGATCTTCGCTACGCCATCGATGCGGGCAAGATCGAGCGGGAACTCGGTTGGCGGCCACAGGAAACCTTTGAAAGCGGCATTCGCAAAACGGTTCAGTGGTACTTGCACAATCAAGTGTGGTGGCAACGGGTACTTAGCGGTCAGTACCGGCCGGAACGTCTTGGCCAGATCGCCTGAAACAAACCAGCACAGCCTCTATTTTCGATAAGCATCGAAGGGATTCTCCTTATGAAAGGCATCATTCTCGCGGGAGGCTCCGGCACCCGTTTGCATCCCATTACCCGCGGTGTCTCCAAACAACTGCTTCCGATCTACGACAAGCCGATGATTTATTATCCGTTGTCGGTATTAATGCTGGCGGGTATTCGCGAGGTGCTGATTATTTCGACCCCGCAGGACTTGCCTAACTTCCAGAGTTTGTTGGGTGACGGATCCTCTTTCGGGATTGAACTCAGCTACGCCGAGCAAGCTTCCCCCGATGGTTTGGCACAAGCCTTTCTGATCGGTGAGCGCTTTATCGGCGACAGCAATGTGGCGCTGATTCTCGGCGATAACATTTTCTACGGTTACGGTTTTAGCGCCGCCTTGCGCGAAGCGTCACAACGACAAACCGGCGCGACTGTGTTCGGTTATCGAGTCAGCGATCCGGAGCGTTTTGGCGTTGTCGAGTTCGACAGCGACGGTAAGGCGGTTTCGATCGAGGAGAAGCCTAAGCGGCCGAAGTCCAACTATGCGGTCACCGGTTTGTATTTCTACGACAACGACGTGGTGAGCATTGCCAAACACGTCAAACCGTCGATCCGCGGCGAGCTTGAAATCACTGACGTGAACAACGCGTATCTGCAACGCGGGGATTTGCATGTCAGTGTGCTGGGGCGGGGTTTTGCCTGGCTGGACACCGGGACTCATGACTCGTTGATGGAGGCTGGGCATTTCGTCCAGACCATTGAAGCGCGCCAGGGATTGAAAGTGGCCTGTCTTGAGGAAGTGGCCTATCACCAGGGTTGGTTGTCAGCCGAGCAACTGGACAGACAAGCCACTGCGCTTTGCAAAACCGGTTACGGCCAGTATCTGGCGCAGGTGCTGG
Source organism: uncultured Pseudomonas sp. (assembly GCA_964396695.1). Taxonomy (GTDB): domain Bacteria; phylum Pseudomonadota; class Gammaproteobacteria; order Pseudomonadales; family Pseudomonadaceae; genus Aquipseudomonas. Next base: position 14,222 of record CAYNGZ010000025.1, on the reverse strand, counting down.
CCACGGAGCCTGCGAAATGAACGTCATCAAAACCAGGTTGCCTGGCGTACTGATCATCGAGCCCAAGGTGTTCGGCGATGCCCGTGGGTTCTTTCTCGAGAGTTATCACGAGCAGCGTTATCGCGATGTCGGAATCGAGTTGCCTTTCGTGCAGGACAATCACTCGCGCTCCCGGTATGGCGTACTGCGTGGTTTGCATTTCCAGCGGACTCGCCCTCAGGGCAAGTTGGTGCGGGTAACCCGTGGTGCCGTTTACGACGTGGTGGTGGACATCAATCCGGAGTCCGCCACGTGTGGTGAACACGTGGGCGTCGAGCTGACGGCCGATGATCATCTTCAGTTGTGGGTCCCGCCGGGTTATGCCCACGGTTTCTGTGTGCTCAGTGATACGGCCGATTTCCAATACAAATGCACCGATCTGTATGACCCCGAGGACGAAGGAGGACTGCTCTGGAATGATCCGGACCTGGACATTGCCTGGCCCCTGAAGTCGCCTCAACTCTCGGAAAAAGACCGGCACCATCCGCGCTTGCGCGCGCTACTGGGTGGGGAATGACCATGCGGGTGCTGGTGACCGGAGCGCAAGGGCAGGTCGGGCGCGAGTTGCTGCAGAGAGTGCCGCCAGGGTTCAGCGTTATTGGCTACGGCTCGGGCGATCTGGATATCTGCGACCGGGCCCAGGTCCAGGAGATTTTAGCCAGGGTCAAGCCGCAATTGTTGATCAACGCGGCGGCCTATACCGCAGTGGACAAGGCCGAGAGCGAGGTCGAGCGGGCTTACGGGGTGAACCGTGACGGCGTTGCGCACCTGGCGATGGCGGCTGAGGAACTGGCTATTCCATTGCTGCACATTTCCACCGACTACGTGTTCAGCGGTGACAGCGATTGTGCCTACAAACCCGGTGATGCCACTGCGCCTTCAGGCGTGTACGGGTTGAGCAAGCTGGCTGGCGAGCAGCAACTGCGGCAACACTGTTCACGCCATGTGATTGTGCGAACCAGTTGGGTTTTCGGCGCTCATGGCAACAACTTCGTCAAAACCATGCTGCGTCTCGGGCGTGATCGAGATGAACTGGCCGTGGTCGCGGATCAGCGCGGCTGTCCGACGTCCGCTGGCAGTATTGCCAATACCCTGTGGGCGCTTGCAGCGATTTTCCAGCGCGACGGCGTGCTCAAGTGGGGCCTGTACCACTACAGCGGCGCTCCCGCCTGCACCTGGTATGACTTCGCGGATGAGGTGTTCAGTCAGGCCCACGCACTGGGGTTGCTGGAAAAACGCCCGCGCTTGAAGGCGATTACCACCGCCGAATATCCGACTCCAGCCAAGCGACCCGCCTGGTCCGTGCTGGACGGTCAAGCCCTCGAGCAAGCCCATGGATTGGCATCGCAAAGCTGGATACGGGAGCTGCAACAGGTGTTGCAGCAACTGGGAAAAACGGCCACCGCCGTTTGAGTGTCCGTGTCACCACTCGTTGGCGAACATTCAGCTTGTCGTTATTAACGGTCTATATTTAGACGTGAATGTTATGACCGGTCGCTGTTTTGCCTGAAACTTACCGTTGTGCAAAATGCTTCAGGGGTAATAACCCGGGGGAAACCTGACGAATAATAACAATGCGCGTGCAGGTAAAATAACATTGACTCGAAACTTTGCGCTGAACATGTCTTGTCAGGCGGTGGATATCGTAAAAAATCGCCAATAGCCGTCAATAAGCCCGCTCTTGCACGTGCGCTTCGCCCGCGACGTGGCGATTGTCGGTCTATGGCGTGCAACACCTATAAATGACATGCTCCAAAGGACGCAATGTGCATGAACTGACTTGTTAAGCTTATTAAGGTCAGTTCATACATCGGCTGTTCCATTCCTGGCCCCTTACTATCAAATCTTATAAAGAGTTGATGTCGAGAAGGAGTTTGATATGAAGAAACGACTGGTTTTCAGCTTATTGGCTGTCATGAGCACTGCTGCGCAGGCGGAAGGGCCCGAGGCCTTGATCGCCCCGGCGGTGGCTGCCCCTGCGGCGGCGGTAGAAGAGCCTCTGACTTTGAGTACCCCCTTGATCGGGGGCGTTACCGTCGGGGGAACGGTGGCCGTCGGCGCGGCCGTTACCGCCGCCGCGGTGGCCGCTTCAAACTCCGGCGGTAGTTCCAATGGCGGAACACCTGGAACGACCGGTACTACCGGTACCACCGGAACGACGGGTACCCATTGATACCCTCTGAAATGTGTTGCTCAAGATCACTCGGAACTTTCCGGGTGATCCTGTTTGAGACCCGCCCTCGACTAGCGTAGTGCCATTATGATCCGTAGGTTTTCTGTAGTAATGCTGGCAAGTATCAGCTTGCACGGTTGTATGTTTTCGCCTGGCCAACATATGGACACCAGCCAACTCGTTCGTGACGGCTCCGGGGAAAGTAGTCGGGTTGAGCTTATTCCCATCACGCCTAAATTGATTGCCATGGATGCCGCCACGCATGTTCGTGAGTCGGTACCTTCGGAGTTGTTGTCTTATACGCCGGGCGGTTATCGCGTGGGCGCCAATGACTTATTGTTCATCACGGTTTGGGACCACCCCGAGTTGACGGCTCCGTCGGGGCCGCAACAGCAAATCGATGCCAATGGTCGCCTGGTGCGTCCGGACGGCACGCTGTTTTACCCCTACATCGGTAATGTCCCGGCTGCCGGTAAAACCATTGAAGAATTGCGAACCTTTATCGCCGAGCGTCTGTCGCAATTTGTCGAAAGCCCCCAGGTCGACGTCAGCGTATTGCGCTTCGCCAGTCAGACGGTAGTGGTTTCCGGTGCCGTGGCAAGAGCCGGTCAACAGCCGATCACCACCAATCCGCTCAGCCTGGTGGAAGCCATCGGTGTAGCCGGGGTGGACCCGGTGAATGCGGACCTGTCGAGCCTGACGCTGACTCGCGGCGGGCGTGAGTACCGGCTTGACCTGGACACGCTCAATCGCCAGGACTCGCAGTTGCACAAGGTCTATCTCAAGGGAGGCGACCAGCTGTACCTGTCTTATAACGACCTCAAGCGGATCTATGTCATGGGCGAGGTCAACCAACCTCGCGCGCTGAGCTTCAAGAGCAAATCAATGAACCTCACCGATGCCCTGGGCACCGTGGGCGGCTTGAACCAGACCACCTCCAATGGCAATGCGGTGTATGTGATTCGCGGCGCGGACCATCTGGAAACCGAGCCGGCCAAGGTCTTCCAGCTCGATGCCGAATCACCGTCGGCCCTGGTGCTGGCCACCCGTTTCGATCTGCAACCGCAAGATATCGTCTATGTCGGCCCGGCCGGCGTGACGCGCTGGAACCGTCTGATCAGCCAGCTTCTGCCTACGGCCAGTGTCCTCGGGACCGGCGCCAGCTCCGTCAACAACCTCAGCGAAGCTAACAGCAGATAAGGCTCAACACGCAGTGAACATTTTGCCTACCAGCGCCTATCTGACGATGGCGCTACTGCTGTGCGGGTGCACGCCTTTGATGCAGGCTTCCTGGGACACCCTTGAAGCGTCTGTCAGGGGGCCTGCCTCCATCAAGTTGACCCGCGCTCAGGTCGATGCCGTGCCTTATCCGCAGATCCTGGTCACCACCGCCACCAGCGAGGGGGTGATGGCCATGGTTCGTCGGCGCGGCGACCTGGAGTTCTGGGTCGCTTCCGGCAAACAAGTGCTGATGATGCGCGATGGCCTGGTGGTGCGCAGTGTCGGGCTGGGCGTGTCTCTGGACGGCACTCGCTTCAGCGGCGAATCACCCTTCAAGCGCGGCCTTCAACACGTGCCTGACGGCTATGCCAGCACTCGCTGGATCGATATCTACGACGGCTACCGTGTCGGTATTGCGGTCAACAGTCGCTTCAGCACCCACGACATCGAAACCATCAGCATTCTGGACAAGGATTACGCCTTGCTGCGGATCGATGAGCAGGTGGATGCCCCCACCCTGGATTTCCACGCCACCAACCGCTACTGGGTCGACCCCCAGGACGGTTTTATCCTGCGCAGCGAGCAGCACCTGACGCCGCAGCTGTCCCTGAACATCGTGCAGTTGCGCCCTGATCGGGGAGCTGCTCGGTGAAGTGTCCGAACCTTTTATTGCTTGGCCTGTTGTTGATCGGCCCGACGATGAGTCAGGCGGCCGTCACTGTCAGCGGTGATGTCCGTCGTCCCGGCCAGTTTGAAGTCAAACCCGGCGCCCGTTTGCTGGACGTCATCAAGGCCTCTCAACCCAACGCCGAAAGCTACTGGCTGGGTGCGGTATGGCTGCACCGCTCGTTGGTGGACAAGCAGACCCGGCTCAAAGCCGGGGTCCTGTTTGATCTGAAACTGCTGCAGCGGGTGGCCTTGCTGGATGGCAGGGACACCCGAGCAGCCTTGAGCGCGCGCCTGTATGAGCAGATCGAACGGTTGCCGGTCACCGGGCGCCAGGTTGCGGTACTTGACCCGATCGCCCTGGAGGCAGGGTTCGCTCGCAATGCGCTGCTCGATGAAGGGGACCATCTGATTTATCCCGCGCGGCCGTCCACCGTAGAAGTCTGGGGGGCGGTCGAGCAGCCTTGTCTTGTGCCTTACAGCGCTATGCAGGACGCCCGTACCTATGCCCGGCAATGCACCGTCCTCAGCGATGCCGAGAGCGACTATCTGTGGCTGATCCAGCCTGACGGCCAGGTGCGGCGGGTGGGCGTGGCGGCATGGAACCGCGAGGAGGGTGTCGTGGCGGCTCCCGGCAGCAGGATTCTGGTGCCGATCAGGAACGACGATCCCTATTCGCCGACCCCTGAGCTCAATCAACAACTGGCCGAGTTTCTCGCCACTCAACCCCTGGCTGAGGTGGCCCCTTGAAGTTACGTTTTGCGGCTGTATTGCTCCTGCCTTGTGGATTGGTTCATGGCGAACCGCGTTACACCCAGAATGACTTTGGAGGTGTCGGTCTGTTGCAGACACCCACCGCACGCATGGCTCCCGCGGGGGAGTTGAGCGTCACTGCCAGTCGTACCGAGCCTTACTCGCGCTACAGCTTTTCCCTGCAACCCTTCGATTGGCTGGAAGGCTCGTTCCGTTACACCGCGATCACCAACCGCAAGTACGGCACCGAGGCGTTGAGTGGCAATCAGAGCTTCAAAGACAAGGCTATCGACGTCAAGGCACGGCTTCTGGAAGAAAATCACTGGGCACCGCAGATTGCAATCGGGGCCCGGGATATCGGCGGTACCGGACTGTTTTCCAGTGAGTATTTCGTCGCCAACAAGCGTTATGCCGACCTGGATTTCAGCCTTGGTCTTGCCTGGGGGTATCTGGGCAACCGGGGGGATTTCAGCAACCCGCTGGCGGTGTTCGCCAGCCAGTTCAATGATCGGCCGCAGAGCACCGCCGCCGTGGCCAGAGCCGGGGGCGTGAATTCCAACGCTTATTTCAAGGGACGTCCTTCGTTGTTTGGCGGGGTTGCCTATCAAACACCGTGGGAACCGCTGAGCCTGAAAGTCGAGTACGAAGGCAATGATTACCGAAACGAGCCACTGAACAACCCGATCAAACAAGACCTGCCGATCAATGTCGGTGTGGTCTACAAGCTGGCCGACAGCGTCGACTTGAGTGCCGGTTGGGAGCGCGGCAATACCGCGATGTTTGGCATCACCCTGCACACCAACTTTGTCAGTCGCAAGGCGCCGGTCAAGACCTACGACCCTCCCGCCGAGCAACTGCCGACGCGAGCGCCGTCGACCCCGGTCGATCAGGTTGACTGGGCCAATGTCTCCAACCGGTTGCAGCAAAATGCCGGCTACAAGGTAAAACGCATTACCCAGCGTGGCTCGGAACTGATGGTGTATGGCGAACAGTCTCGCTACTTTTATCCGGCCAAGGCCGTGGGGCGAGCCAGCCGGATTCTCGACAACAGCGCCAGTCAGGATATCGACTGGTTCACCTTGGTGAATCAGCGTTATGACCTGTCGATAGAGGAAACCAGCCTGCCCCGGGAAACGTTCCGTGCGGTGGTGAACAACGAGCAGCCGCTAAAGGATCTGCAGCGTTCCACCGAAATCAATCCGGCGGTTGCGCACCGGGAAACCACGCTTTACACCCAGGCCCTGGACCCGTTCAATTATGGCTTCGGCCTGGGCTATAAACAGAACATCGGCGGCCCCGACGGCTTGCTTTATCAGCTCACTGCCGATGCCGACGCCGAGTACCGCTTCACCCGCAATACCTGGTGGAGCGGCCTGCTCAGCGCCAACCTGTTGAACAACTATGACAAGTTCACCTACGACGCGCCGAGTGGATTGCCTCGGGTACGGACCGATCTGCGCAAATACCTGACCACCTCCGATGTGACGATGCCGACGTTCCAGCTCAACCATGCGGTGCAGCTGGATCGGGACCTGTATGGCATGGTCTACGGCGGCTACCTGGAGTCCATGTTTGCCGGGGTCGGCAGCTAAGTCCTGTATCGGCCCATGGGGCAACGCTGGTCGGTGGGTGCTGATCTGAATTTCGTACGTCAGCGTGATTTCGATCAGGGATTCGGCCTGCGTGATTACCGGACCGTGACGGGCCATGTCACTGGCTATACCGAGCTGTCCGATGACGTGCACGCGGCGGTCAGTGTCGGGCGTTATCTGGCTCGGGACTGGGGCACAACCGTTGACCTGTCGCGGGAGTTCAAGAACGGCGTGAAGTTTGGTGCCTGGGTCACCCTGACGACCGCCTCGAAGGAACAATATGGTGAGGGTAGCTTCGACAAGGGGATCTATATTTCCATTCCGTTCGACGAGTTGATGAGTACCTCGACGATGCGTCGGGCCAATATCGTCTGGGCGCCGCTGACCCGCGATGGGGGCGCGCGCCTGGGCCGAGCTTACTCGCTGCAAACCATGACCGACGGGCGTGACAGCGACCTGTTCTACAACAACTTCGAGAAAATCACCGAATGATGGCGCGACTCAAGCGTTTGACTGAGCTGCCATTCTGGCTACGGGGCCTGGTCTTTGCGGTGGTCACCGTGATTCTGCTGACCGCAGGCTTGCGCCCTCAGCCCATCCCGGAGCTCTTCGCCCAGGAAGACAAGCTCCATCACGGGTTCGGGTTCCTGGTCTTTACTTTCAGTTGCCGACTGGCGTTTCCCCAGGCGAAGTTGCTCTGGATCGCTCTGGGGTGTTTGCTTACCGGTTTGCTCATCGAGGGCGCGCAAGGTTTGATGCCGTTGCGCACGGCGTCGCCCTACGACATGCTGGCAAACAGTCTTGGCGTGCTGATGGGCTTGCTGGTTGCGTGGCGCTGGCTGCGCTGAGAACGCCCCTGGTTCATACCAGCCCTATGCATTGCCAATGAGCGACGCCGGGTGCGTCGGTGCGAATGAAGGTAATGGAGCTGCCCGGAGCAAGCACTTTATAAGGCCCCAGACCGCCCAGTGCGAGGTTGTCCCCGGATGCGAATCTCACCGGGTTGGAGGCCACCAGCACGGTCAGGGTCTCTCCCGGCATGTGGTAGCCGTCAATGACCTCTATCGTCAGACCCGGGCCAAATTCGACGTTGAGGAAGGCATGGGCCTTGACCTCAAGCCGCCGTCCGGCGTTGAACGACACAGTGGAGTGGACGCCGCTGGTGCCGACGCCGGCCTTGGACGGTGAGTCGAGCCTGACCCCGCCATGGTTGTTGCCAACCACCAGGTTCGAGATGCGCCCGGCGACGATGGGGGAGCGGATCGACGCCATGCAGTTGTTGCCGCAATCCAGGCCGGTGACGACATTGGCGAAGCGCGGCGCGATCAACTCCAGCCCGGCCGACGAGTTTTTTTGCTGGACTGCGGTTTTGACCGTCTCAAACCAGGGCGCGATCATCACGATGTTTTCGCAGCGGTCGATCTCGATGCCGACGCTGGCGCGCTGAAAACTGGGGTTGGTGAAGGTGATGTTGTTGGGTCTTATGTCGTAGGCGGGATCGAACCTGCCGATATAGGAGCCCACACCCATAGGCCCCAGGCCATACACGCCATCGAACCGGCACTCGTCGAATTCGATATGTTCGCACTGTCCCATCAACACCAGGCTCCGTGCTGTCGCCACGGGGCGCTCGACGAGCACATGAGCGACCTGGCCGAACTGCACAGGGGCCTGAGTATTCTTGTAGCCCCCCACCAGCCGCAAACCGTCGCCGGCAAAACCCTTGATGAACAGGCGGCGCAGCTCGAAATCCCACAAGCCGCCGTCGCGACCGGCAACCACTCCCTCCAGGCTGATGCCATCCTGCAAGGGGTTATGCACGTGGTCGCCGGCCAGGGTAAACCCTTCCAGCAACACCCCCCTGATCTTGCCTGCAGGCATGCGGATAAATTTTCGTTCAGCGGAGGGCAGTGATCGGATCACCGTGCCGCTCCAGTTGTTGGTGCCCAGACGACCGGCGATATGCCCCTTGCCGATGGCGCGAGTGCCGTCCACCAGCTCGATGTACTCGGCATTGAGCACCCCGTCCGGCAGCTCGATTTCATACCCTGAGGCAAGGGCTCTATTGATCGCTGCGGTGTGGTTGAGCCGTGAGGCGCCGGAGGTCACATCGTCCCGCTCGGCTTTTGTCATGAAGTCGAACAGACTGTGACGCTCCATGAGCTTATCGCCCACGGTGCGCAATTCGGTGCCTGCCCCTGATTGTAGAAAACCCACCATGTTCGGACCTGTATTCGGGTCGGCAGCCAGCGTAAGGCCGGCAGCCCCGCTGGCTGTGGCGGCAAGTAGTTGACGTCGAGTAATTGGGCGCATGGTTCAACCTGAAAAGGGATGGGCCGAAGTGTGCGGGGCGCTCCGGACAGTCAGTGGCCTGACTGCCCGTATTGCAACCTTGTTCGCAACAGGCTGAAGAATAGACAGACTCCAGGCGGGCGCGAATCTCGCGGTGGCTAGTAGATATCCTTGGAAAAGAGCGTGAAGGGGGTCTTGATCAGGATTTTTATGTCGAGCCACAACGACCAGTTGTTGATGTAGTTGAGATCGATCTCTACGCGTTTTTGCATCTTGTCGAGGGTTTCGGTTTCGCCGCGGCAGCCACTGATCTGGGCCAGCCCGGTAATACCCGGTTTGATCCGATGGCGGGCCATGTAGGCGCGGATCTTGCCCGTGTAGTAATCGTTATGGGCGATGGCATGTGGCCGCGGTCCGACCAGCGCCATATGGCCTTGCAGTACATTGAAAAATTGCGGCAGTTCATCGATGGAAGTCCGTCGTATAAAACGACCGATAGGGGTAATGCGCGGGTCTTGACGACCGGCCTTCTGGACCTGATGGTCATCGTGCAGGCGCATGGAGCGGAACTTCCAGACCTTGATGATCTTGCCGTTCCAGCCATGCCGATCCTGTTTGAAGATGATCGGACCGGGGGACGATAGCTTCACTGCGACAGCGATCACCAGCAGCAGCGGGCTGAAGCCGATGAGCGCCAGAGCGGCCAGGCTTCTGTCGAGCAGGGTCTTGCTGAGCGCCGCCGTAGGGTAGCTGGTCAACGGGCTTTCATTGAGGTGAATGGCGGGCAGGCCATCCAGTTCGCTGACGGAGTGGTTGAGCAAGGTCATGCTGCCCAGGTCGGGAACCCAGACCACATCCACATTCGAGTCGAGCAGATCGATGTAAAGCGCTTCGACCTGTTTGGCTTCGCTCAAGGACAGCGCGATGTACAGCCGCCGGATATCGTGAACCCGAATCAGCTCGCGCAGCTCTTGCAACTGGCCCACGACCCTGTGAGCACTGACGCTGCTCGACAGCTCATTGGGTTTGGAACTGATCAGGCCCACCAGCGGCGGATACTCGGTCATGGCCAGTTTGTCTGCCAGTTTCACTGCCAGTTGGTCGGTGCCGATGATCAGGGTGTTGTATTGGCTGTGCAATTGCCGATGGTAGTGCCTGGAAAAACCATGCAGGGGCAGGTACAGCAAGGCCTGCAGGCAATAACCGGCCACGGCCCAGATCAGGATGATTTCCCGGGAGAATAATTCGCTGGTCTTGCTCAGAAAGCCGATGCTGGTCAGTCCGGTCAGCGTCAGCCCCCATCCCAACAACAGGCGCCCCAGACCGGTGAGGTAACCGTGTCGTTTGTGATAGACCTGCAGCAGCGAGTAAGAGGGGACCGACCCCAGAAAAGTGAGAACTGCCAGCACACGATAATGGGCGTCGATTTCTCCGGTCTGGTAGTACGCCAGAAAACATAACAATGCATTGACCGAAGTAATGGCAATTGCCCACTGCCCCCAGAACGTAAGTCCTTTGGTAATGCTGTTTCGATTAATACGGTTATGTACCATAGCGGTATCCCTCGGGCGTGCGCCACGTTGTGCATCAGTCGACAATTGATAAATGGCAGCCACGAGCAAGGCCGAGCCCGCTGGATTCCAGCAGGTATTATTTTTATTCTTGGCGTTGGAATACGGCGGACTTATGGCTGGCCATAGGGTTCTGTTTTTTATAACGGTGTCAGCTGATACGGTTGTCTCAGTGTCCGGTTTTTATACTAGTGCCTTAATCTTTGTGGGTGTCTGACGAATTATAACGGTCGCGCTGTTGTGGGCCTTGTTATAAAAGGTCGTGCTCTTTGCTTTGGCGTACATAGCAAAGTCGTCTATATAATTGCAGCATTCCGATAGGGACTTGCCAGGTGCAAGAGGAGGCCGCTGGACAAAGGCGATGGTGCGAGTTGTGTCTGAGAGGTGACAAGCAACAAGCGCAGAGCGAGGAGGGGACGCTGTTAAGCGGGAGGTATTGGAAGACTTCTGGACGTCGCATTTATTGTTATTGTTTTTGCGAACGCTGTCAGTAAGCGACTCTGATCCTTTGGGCCAGGCAATAACCGCGGTTTCTCACCGAACGAACAAGGCGTTCTCCGTTGGCGGCGTCCTTGAACTTCCTCTGCAGCCTGCTCAAGCACATCTCAAGACCGCTGTAATGTTCCGGGTCCTTATCAATACGTAGAATAAGATCTGTCTTGCTGATTACCCGTCGATCGCTAATGACCAGTTGTGTGAGCATCAATGATTCGGTGCCGGTCAGTGGGATGGTTATATCTTCCTTGATCAAGGTTCGCTCTTCTGCGTTAAACCACCAGATTTCAGGATTGCCTTGCGATTTTTTAACCCGGCTTACTGCCGAGATGAATTCCGCGTCGGCCACAGGCTTCTTGAGAAAACCATCGACCCCAAAGTGCGAGAAGTGATGGAGTTCCGAGTGCTCCGAGTTGGGCGTTATGAGTATGATTTCCGCATCTTTTTGATTTTTTCGGATAAAGCTGACATCGCTCAGCGATATGTCCGCCTGGTCGAGCAGGATGTGCGTGAAGCGATTTTTTCTGATTCGATCACTGCTGAGTTTGCCGGACTCTATTTCAAAAGATAAATACAGGCGTTGTGCGAGAAGCGACTCTATTGCTTGTCGTGCCAGTTGGTCTCGGGTGAAAATTAGAAAATTGTTATTGGGCATGTTCATGGTTAGGTTCCTTCCTTGAATGGTGAAACTTTTGATCGCTTAAATAACCTCGGTCGGTGAGTAGTATCTCCCCTGGAAAAACTCGAAAGGCATGCTGCGAGCCAGCGTGTGTAGCGCTTTGTACTCCACCCGGTCCGCGATGAACTTGATCTTGCTGTCATGGATCATGCGACTCAGGCAGTCGTAGGCGCTGTTGAAGAAGTCCTGACTGTTTTCGACCATGATGTCGAAGTTGGAACGGGTAAGATCAACTTTTATATAATCAAACAATGCCAGATTTATCAGTTTTTCGGTGCGATTTTCGCTTAAGTCATAACCCTCGAAAGCAATCTCGATCCCGTTATCTTTCAGTAAATGGATGTGATTGATAATGGTTCTTTTTTCCTTTAAGTTGAGCGATATGAGCGCGCCGCTGTTGATGCAGGGGATCAGTTGTTGCTCATACGCTTCGAGTATCGCTTGAACGGTGTGGATCTCCTTGATGAGTGCCTTGTCCAGTAAAGAGGATTGACTCAAGGTCACGAACAGCTTGTTTGGAGTATTGATGGAAGGGCGTGGCATGGCCTCTATTTGAGAAACGGCATTCAACTGAATCCGCGTCAATATTTCGCGATAGATCACCAGTGGATGATCGGGATGTAATGGCTGATGCCCCTTGGTCAGGGGAAGAGCCTGCGTTGTCGCTTTGGCATATATTTCACTGCCGAACAACTCGTCGTTTCGTTTGAGAATCGATTGCCTGAAGAAAATCAAAGCGAAACTTTCGGGCGCGGTATGTTGTCTGCTTGATTCCATGAATCAGTCCCTTTGAACGTGAAAGTTTGTTTGTTTTACAGAGATGACCCCTCGAAGCAGTCGGTAGCCATACCCGCGAACACTGTGAATTATATTAATGCCAAAATTTTTTTTTACTTTGTTTCGAAGCCGGCTTATGGACTTTTCCAGGACGCGTGAGTCGTAGAGCTTTATATTCAATCCCATGGATTCGGCCATGCAATCATGGTGCAGAATATGACCTTGCGCATTGATAAGCGCATCCAGAGCTTTCATTTCCGGGTAGGCAAGATCAAGCTTGTGTTCGTTGTTGTATAAGTGCAGGCAGGTTTGATCGAGTGTTAAGGTGGTTGTGGACTGCCACTCAGGGCTTTTGAATAATGTTGAGATTAACGCTGTCTTTTCATTTGGGTCGTTGGGTACCGTGATGCAGTGATCGGCGCCGGCCAGGTAACATTCAATTTTGGTGTGTGGGGAGCGGTAGTTTATGGCAACCACAATGGCTGGTTTTACATGCTCTGTACGTAATTTTTTTATGAGTGTCAGATCGTCATTGAGTGTTGACGGGCTTTCAATTTCTATCAATATTGCATCAAGAGCCCGAGTGTCGATATCAAGGGCTGAAGTGGGCGGATGGTCCAGTGTATGGATGTGTGTGAAGTTGGGTGCAAACAGCTGTTCTAGTTTCTCTGTCGAACGCCAGGTGCGTCCAATAGCGAGAATGCCCCTCTGATTGTTTTCTAACATAGTGTTGGTATTCATTGTGAAAATTACCTATAGATGCTGGCGTTGTAATCTTAATACACAAAATTCTGAAGTTATCTGACGTTTTATAACATTTCCCCGTCGGGAACAGGCGCCCACACTGGATCGCGCCATCGCGAGTGGCTCCAGTTAATTCAATGACATAGCCAACTGTTGGGGCTTAACCCCAGTTATTTTTGTCATGCTGGCCTTAGTTGGTGCGGCCCTTTCAGTCGGATTAGGCTCTTAGGTTGACTTTTTCAATGTCGCACTAGGCAGGCAATAGAGTGGTGTGACCCATCTCTTGGATCAGGCTACTGAGCGAGGCGTTACTGACAAGTTTTGCTCATGAATTGCGAAGAGGCACACATTTCTGAGTGTTGGAGTTGACTTATAAGGATATTCCACACGATTCTACGGGCAAGGCGGGTGCACGCATGAGGCGCGTTCAGTACGCATGTCGCCTCTTTTTCGGGCGAGGGAGGCTATATTAATGGACTTTCATTACTTTTGTAACAAATTATGTCTAAGGTGGGCTCTGTGAACTTGTATTTGTTTTGTCTGGTTGTCGAATGAAAATTTCAATAATTGATATTAAAGAGCCATTAAGCTGGTTGTTTTTATTGCCTGGGCAACTGCCACAATCAATGCCTGCAAACGCATGATGGCTTGCCTGATTCCGGTTCTGATCGCCCATGCTGGCGCAGTTGCGCCGGATTGCTGGCATTTCTTGCTATTGGGCTGAGCCTTTACCGTCGTAGCGATGTGCGCTGATCCGGCCCGCAATAGACCGCTATAAATGGCAGACGTAAAAAACCCGGCCAAGGGGCCGGGTGGGAGACGTAAGGCTATGTATCAGTCTTGCTTGGCAGGCTTGACCAACCGTTGCTCCAGTTCGCGGCACGCACTCTGGATCATCTCTTCAGTGATCGGCACTTCGCGCCCTTGGGCGTCAATAATGGCGCAGCCCAGAGACTGGTGCGGCTGGGTGCGGATCACTTGAATCTTGTCGTCGCTGCTGTGTTGCAAGGTCATGGCCTGTCTCCTCATCAGGTTATGCGCTTTCACTGTAAGACCACCAAATGACCAAGCTGTGACAACTCCCTACAGGGGGACCAGGCGGCAATACCAGTCCACCAGAAATAACCTTGGACTTCTAGCCGGACTTTAGACCAAAAACATCTAGGCTCTAGGCTCTGTACGAAATCTGCCGAAACCCATTTGACTCCCACAAGCGTCAG
>CAYNGZ010000024.1:21508-27811 GCA_964396695.1 uncultured Pseudomonas sp. | reverse complement strand
AATTTACCTGTTCACCGCGCAAACCGCCGATTCGTTGCGGGTCAAGGGTATTCACGACTTCGACGTGCTGCGCGCCGTGTCGCTGATCGAGGAAGACAACGGTCGTCGCGTGCGCATGGGTAACCTGGCATTCATCGGTTCTCACAGCGTCAACGGCGTGTCGGGCCTGCACACTCAACTGATGCGCAGCACGGTGTTTTCCGAATTGCACAAGCTGTACCCGGAGCGGATCAACAACAAGACCAACGGCATTACGTTCCGCCGCTGGCTCTATCAGGCCAACCCGGAATTGACCTCGATGATGGTCGATGCGCTGGGCAAGAATCTGTTGGATAACCCCGAGCAACGGCTGATCGGTCTGGAACCGTTTGCCGAGAAAGCGGCCTTCCGCAACAAGTTCGCCGAGCAGCGCCTGCACAATAAAAAGGCGTTGGCCTACCTGATTCATGAACGGCTGGGGATCGCGGTCAACCCGGCGGCGATGTTCGACGTGCAGGTCAAACGGATTCACGAGTACAAGCGCCAGTTGCTCAACCTGCTGCACACCGTGGCGCTGTATCAGGCGATCCGCGCCGAGCCGGAAACCGATTGGGTGCCGCGCGTGAAGATTTTCGCTGGCAAAGCCGCCGCGAGTTATCACCAGGCCAAGCTGATCATCAAACTGACCAACGACATCGCCCGGGTGGTCAACAACGACCCGACAGTGCGCGGCCTGCTGAAAGTGGTGTTCTTGCCCAACTACAACGTCAGCCTGGCGGAGAGCATCATCCCGGCGGCCGACCTGTCGGAGCAGATTTCCACGGCCGGTTTTGAGGCTTCCGGCACCAGCAACATGAAGTTCGGCCTCAATGGCGCGCTGACCATCGGCACCCTCGATGGTGCCAACGTGGAAATGAGTGAGCACATTGGCGTTGAGCACATGTTCATCTTCGGTCTGAGTGCCCAACAGGTTGAGGCGCGCAAGCAGAATCACGAGTTCCACGCCGGGCCGGACATCGCCGCCTCCCATCGACTGGGCGATGTGCTGCAAGCGATTCGCGGCGGGGTGTTCTCACCGGATGAGCCGTCGCGCTACACCGGGTTGATCGATTCGTTGATTGAATATGACCGGTTTCTGGTCTGCGCCGACTTCGACTCCTACTGGCACGCCCAGGCGCGGGTTGAAGAGCACTGGCACGACTCGAAGGCGTGGTGGCGTTCGGCGGTGCTCAACAGCGCACGCATGGGCTGGTTCTCGTCTGACCGGACGATTCGCGAGTACGCCACGGATATCTGGAAGGCGTTGGAGTAATATTTTGTAGTAGTTCTGGGCAAGCATTCGTTGGCCTGAGAAGATCGCAACCTTCGGCAGCGCCTACAGGATCGCGTACGACTGCGCTTTTGTAGGAGCTGCCGAAGGCTGCGATCTTTACGGGTTTAGGGATATCGACCATGCAATGGATTTTCATGCTGATTGGGCTGGCGCTGGGCTGGGTGCTCGATGAGTCGTTCAGCGAGGCGTTGATGGGCGCATTGATCGGGCTGGGGGCAGGCCAGGCGATGGTGCTCAAACACCTGAATGCGCAAGCGGCCGAGCAGCGCGGTCAGCTGGAACGGGCGCAGGTTGCCCTGGGTGAGGTCGAGCAGCGGCTGGCGTTGCTGGAAACCCGTGACATCAGTGCCGCCCCGGTTGCCGAGCCGACCACGGCCAGTGAGCCAGCGCCCTCTCCTGAATTCGTCGTTGAGCAAGCCCCTGAAACGGGGCCGGCACCATTGCCGGCCGCGCAGGAACTGGTCTGGGAGTTGCCGCCCGAACTCGAACCGGTGCAGGCAAACATCGCGCCCGAGCCCGCCGATCTCTGGACCCCGCAAGCCAGCGAGCCGCAACAACCTGCCGAGCCCCGCGGCCCGAATCTGATCGAACGCGGCATCGCCGCCGCGCGCAATTGGTTGTTTGGCGGCAACACCGTGCTGCGGGTCGGCGTGGTGCTGTTGTTCTTCGGTCTGGCCTTCCTGCTGCGTTACGCCACCGAAGGCATGGTGGTGCCGATTGAATTGCGTTACGCCGGGGTCGCGGCGGCCGCGTTGGCGTTGCTGGGGCTCGGTTGGTGGCTGCGGCTGCGCAATACCAATTATGCGTTGATCCTTCAGGGCACCGGCATTGCCGTGCTGTACCTGACGGTGTTCGCCGCCATGCGCTTGCACCCGTTGCTCGACCCGACGGCGGCGCTGGGCTTGCTGGTAGCGGTGACCGTGTTCTCGGCGATTCTGGCGATCACCCAGGACTCGCTGGCCCTGGCCTGCGCGGCGGCGCTGGGCGGGTTTGCCGCGCCGATCCTGACCTCCACCGGCGGCGGCAACCATGTCGCGCTGTTCAGCTACTTTGCCTTGCTCAACGCTGGCATCCTGGCCATCGCCTGGTTCAAGGCCTGGCGGCCGCTGAATCTGATTGGCTTTGCCGGCACCTTCGGCATAGGTTTCGCCTGGGGCGTGCGTTCTTATTCGCTGGAACTGCTGTGGAGCACCGAGCCGTTCCTCATTCTGTTCTTCCTGATGTACCTGGCGGTCGGCTTGCTGTTTGCCCGCCGCAAATTGCTCGAGATGAGCGACGCGCCGGAGGATGACAGCCGTGAGGCGTTGCTGCGCTGGTCGGCCCGCAAGGGTGACTACGTCGACGGTACGATGCTGTTCGGCCCGCCACTGGTGGGATTCGGTTTGCAGTTTGCGCTGATCCATCATATTGAGTTCGCCGCCGCGTTCAGCGCGCTGGCGTTGGGCGTCGTGTACATGGCCCTGGCGCGTTTTCTCAGCGGCGGTCGGGCCTTGCTGCTGGCGGAAACCTGCCTGGCGCTGGGGGTGATTTTTGCGTCGCTGGCGATTCCGTTGGGCCTGGATGCACGCTGGACGTCGGCCGCCTGGGCGGTGGAGGGCGCGGGGATCTTCTGGCTCGGTCTGCGTCAGCATCGGCCATTGGCGCGAGCGTTTGCCCTGTTGTTGCAACTGGGGGCGGCGCTGGCGTTCCTCAGCAAACTGCGCCTGGGCGACAGCAGCCTGCTCGATGGTGCACCGCTCGGTGCGCTGATGCTCGGCGTGGCGTTGTTGTTCAGTTTCTATCACTTGCGTAACGCGTCCCCCGAACAAACCTCGGCCTGGGAACGCAAGGGCTTGCCGGTATTGGCGTGTGCGGGGCTGACGTTCCTTTATCTGCTGGCGCCGCTGTTCTTCTTCACTCACGGCACCGCGATCAGCTGGGCCTTGGCCGGTTTGGCGACATTGTTTGTCGGCTTGCGCCTGCAATCGCGGACCTTCCTGTTCACCGCGTTTGCCGTACAACTGCTCGGTGGCGTGTTCTTCCTGCTGCGCCTGCAAGGCGCCAGCGGTGAGGCAACGGCGGTGTTCAGCGCCGGCTGGAGCGGTTTGCTGACGGCTTCGTTGATTGGTCTGGCCTTGATCGGCGGGATGCTGTTTGCCGCCCGCGACGACATGGTACGCAGTGACGCGCGGTTGCTGCGCGGGCTGTCGGTGGTGTTGCTGGCCGGGTTGGTGCTGATCAATCTGGCGGTGCTGTTCGTGTTGCCGTGGCAGACGGCGAGCGCGGTGTGGGCGGCCAGCGGTCTGTTGATCATCTGGCTGAGCCTGTACTTGCAGCAGCGGGTGAGTTTTGTTTTTGGCTTGCTGTTGCAGGTGATCGGCGGCGCGGCGTTCCTGATCGCGGGTCCCGCACTGCTCGGACCACTCGCCAGTGAAGGCTTGCGGCCACTGGGTCACAGCGGCTTCTGGACACCCATGGTGCTGGGGCTGGCGGCGATGGTCGGAGCGTGGCGCTTGCAGCTCGGCAATCATGCCAGCGCGTTCGATGCCTTGAGTCTACGGCGCTTGTCCGAGCTGTTGCTGGTGTGGGGCGCGGCGTGGTGGGCACTGGCCCTGGTCAGCGAAGTGCTGCGTTTTACACCGCCGAATCTGCAAGCCACGCTGTTGCTGGGCCTGGCGGCGCTGAGTGTCGCGTTGTGGACGTTGCTGGCCTTGCGCTTGAACTGGCCGGCACTGAGCGTGCTGTGCACCTTGCTGATTCCGGCCGCGACGCTGGTGCTGGTCGCGGCCTGGCATTCACGTTATCACCCGGCGGCGAATGTCGGCTGGCTGGCGTGGGCGGCGGTGTTCGTGGTGCATTTCATCTCGCTGCGACGCTTGGCGCCGATGCTCCCCGCGCGAGCATCGAGCGTTGCTCACGTGCTGGGTTGCTGGCTGTTGATCGGCGTACTGGCGCTGGAGTTGCGTTACGGCTTGCTGGTGTTGTCCGAGCAGTACAACGCCTGGCGTTGGCTGGGCTGGGCGATCCTGCCGAGCCTGTATCTGGTGCTGATGGCCGCGCCCCGTGCCTGGCCGTGGCCGGTGTCCGCGAATGTCCGCGAGTATCGCGTATACGCCGCGCTGCCGCTGGCGCTGTTGATGCTCGGCTGGTTCTGGCTGGCGAACATTGCCAGCGACGGCACCGCCGAACCGCTGCCTTATCTGCCGTTGCTCAACCCGCTGGAAATCGGCCTGCTGTTCGCCTTGTTCGGCGTTTACATGTGGTCGCGCAGTGCGCTCAGCCAATGGGCGATTCGTGTCGATTACGCCGAGCGCACCACGCAAGTCGTGGCCGGGGTCTCGCTGTTTGCCTTCTTCACCGCGCTGGTGATGCGCAGCGCGCACCATTGGGGCGGTGTGCCGTTTGAGCTGGATGCGTTGCTGGAGTCGATGCTGGTGCAGGCCGGTCTGTCGATCGTCTGGACCCTGATCGCCCTGAGCCTGATGATCGGCGGGCATTTGCGCCATCGTCGGGAAGTCTGGCTGGTCGGTGCGGCGTTGATCGCGCTGGTGGTCGCCAAGCTGGTCTTTGTCGAATTGAGCAACCGTGGCGGGCTGGCGCGGATCGTGTCGTTTATCGGCGTGGGTGTGTTGCTGCTGGTGGTCGGCTATTTCGCGCCGCTACCGCCCAAACGTGCCGAAGCAACGCCCGGGCCTGAAAAACCGGCCAATGAATCTGAAGGAGTGTCGTCTTGAATCTGAAGTTGTCGCTGGGCGCTGTTGGACTGTGTGTGGCGCTGTCGGCCACGGCCCAGGAAACGCTGTCGGACTTCACCACGCAGGTGCCGCTGAGCCTGAGCGGTGAAGGGCCATGGTATCGCCTCGAATTGCCGCTGGCGGTGCAATTGAATGCGCGTCAGACCGATCTCAGTGACGTGCGGGTGTTCAACGCTGCCGGTGAAGTGCAGGCCTATTCGCTGGCGCGGGAACAGGCGCAGAGTCGTGAAAGCCAAACGCGGACCGACGTGAAGTGGTTCCCGCTTTACGACTCGGCCTCTGCCCGCGAAGCGGTGCCGAGCGTGCGTGTGCAGTCCAGCACCAATGGCACGCTGGTGGAAATCCAGCCGTCCAGTCAGCTTGAAGCCGGCGAAAAAGTGCTGCGCGGCTGGTTGCTGGACGCCAGCGCGATCAAGGTGCCCGTGCAGCGCTTGATCCTCGACTGGGCCAGTGAACGCGACGGTTTCCAGCGTTTCAGCATCGAGGCCAGCGACGACTTGCAGCATTGGCAGCCGTGGGGCGAAGGGCAGGTGGCGCGGTTATCGTTTGCCGACGAACGGGTCGAGCAGCATGAAGTCGATTTGCCAGGGCAGAGCGCACGGTATCTGCGCTTGTTGTGGAAACCCCCGCAGGCGGCGCCCGTGTTGACGTCGGCGCAGCTGCAAAGCGCCAGCTCCAGCGACCTGCCGCAGCCGTTGGTCTGGTCCGAGCCGTTGCCCGGCAGCAGCGCCAAGGCTGGTGAATACACCTGGCAATTGCCAATGGGGTTGAGCGTCGAGCGGTTGCAGGTCGAGCTGAGTCAGGCCAACAGCCTGGCGCCGGTGACCCTGTCGGGGCGTCGCGAAAGCAGCCTGCCGTGGCAGACCTTGAGCAGTGGTTTACTCTATCGGCTGACACAGAATGGTCAGGACGTGGTGCAGAATCAGTTGCAGCTGCCGGGGCAGGTGGTGCAGCAGTTGAAACTGAACGTCGATGAGCGCGGCGGTGGCTTGGGCGCACAGGCTCCGACAGTGCGTTATGCCGTGCGCTCGACGCGGGTGGTGTTCCTCGCTCGTGGGGCGGGGCCGTATACGCTGGCGCTGGGCAGCGCGACGGTTAAAGCGGCGAGCTTGCCGCTGTCGACGCTGATTCCCGATTACCGTCCCGAGCGGCTGGCGACTCTGGGGCAGGCCAGGGTTGACGGCGGGGCTGTGGTGACTTCACCGCTTACGGCGGTGACACCGATTGCACTCGGCACGAACTGGAAGAAGATCGGTT
>CAYNGZ010000024.1:0-21498 GCA_964396695.1 uncultured Pseudomonas sp. | reverse complement strand
CCGGGGCCGAACTGGAGGATGTTCCGTCTCTGGCCGGTGTTCCTGCGCAGTGTGGCGGGCTTGGCGGGGATGGCGTTAAGTATGCTGCGCAAGGCCCCCGTAAAAAATTGAAGGCTGGTGCTTCGCACCCATTCGCGAGCAAGCCCGCTCCCACAGGATTCACGCGGTCCTTGTGGGAGCGGGCTTGCTCGCGAAGGCGGTCTGATTGCCACCAAAAATCTTCAATCTGCCATCATTCTTCAAGCCACAACCATCCTGATTCGAACTACGCTCAACCCCGCGCATGAACTCTATTGAGTGAATCTCGTCTGATAGGAGGAATTGCGCAACGACTCGCGTTAAACTGCGCGGGTTTTTAGCCCCTATTCCTCCGGAGCCTTCCATGTCCCGCGTTACCCTGAGTCGCTATTTGATCGAGCAGACCCGTAGCAACAACACGCCTGCCGATCTGCGCTTTCTGATCGAAGTCGTGGCGCGTGCTTGCAAGGAAATCAGCCATGCCGTTTCCAAAGGCGCCCTGGGTGGTGTCCTGGGCAGCATGGGCACTGAAAACGTGCAAGGCGAAGTCCAGAAGAAACTCGACGTGCTTTCCAACGAAATCCTGCTCGAAGCCAACGAATGGGGCGGTCACCTGGCCGGCATGGCGTCCGAAGAAATGGACAATGCCTACCAGATCCCGGGCAAGTACCCGAAAGGCGCCTACCTGCTGGTCTTCGACCCACTGGACGGTTCGTCGAACATCGACGTCAACGTGTCGGTCGGCACCATCTTCTCGGTACTGCGTTGCCCGACCGAGTACCTGAGCCAGAACGAAACCCTGAATGAAAAGGCTTTCCTGCAGCCAGGCACCCAGCAGGTCGCTGCCGGTTACGCGATCTACGGCCCGCAAACCATGCTGATCCTGACCCTGGGCGACGGCGTGAAAGGCTTCACCCTGGACCGTGAAATGGGCAGCTTCGTGTTGACGCACGAAGACATCAAGATCCCGGAAGCTACCCAGGAATTCGCCATCAACATGTCCAACCAGCGTCACTGGGAAGCTCCGGTACAGCGCTACGTAGGCGAGTTGCTGGAAGGTGAAACCGGTCCGCTGAAAAAGAACTACAACATGCGCTGGATCGCCTCGATGGTGGCCGACGTGCACCGCATCCTGACCCGTGGTGGCCTGTTCATGTACCCACGTGACAGCCGCGAGCCATCCAAGCCGGGCAAACTGCGTTTGATGTACGAAGCCAACCCGATGTCGTTCCTGGTTGAACAGGCGGGCGGTGCTTCCACCGACGGTCACCAGCGCATCCTGGACATCAAGCCGGAAGGTCTGCACCAGCGTGTGGCGGTGTTCCTGGGCTCGAAGCAGGAAGTTGAACGCGCCACGGCTTACCACAAGGAATAAACCATGACCGCGCCCTGGCAGCCGTTGCTCGAATGGTGGTTCGGTTCAGCCGACAAACCTGATGAAGTGGCGGCGCAAAAGGGCACATTGTGGTTCGGTAAGCGTGACAGCCAGGACCTCGAAGCGCGCACGCGTTTCGGGGATCTGGTGGAACAGGCACTGGCCGGCGGATTGACCGAGTGGACGCAACGTCCCGAAGGTTGGCTGGCCCTGGTGGTGTTACTCGACCAGTTACCGCGAATGATCTTTCGCGAAACCCCCAAAGCCTTTGCGGGCGACTTGAGAGCTCAGGCGCTGGTGGCACAAGGCATTGCCGCGGATTTTGATCGGCAACTACTGCCTATTCAGCGGGTGTTCATCTACCTGGTGTTCGAGCATTGCGAAAATCTGGCGGTGCAGAACGAAGCCATCTCACGCTTTGCCGATTTGCTGGCTCAGCAACCCGAGGCGGATCGTGCGGTGTTTGCCGATAACCTCGATTACGCCGAACGGCATCAGAAAATCATCGCCCGGTTCGGACGGTTTCCCCATCGCAACGAGATTCTTGGGCGTGAGAGTACGCCTGAAGAGCTGGCGTTTTTGAGCGGGCCTGGGTCGCGGTTTTGACTGATTTCACGCGTTCATGTGTAGAAGTCGCTTCATCAACAGCGTTGGCAGGTTTTTTCGTGTGTCGGCGATGATGTGGATGTAGACCGTTTTATCTCGAATCTCATAAATGACCCGGTTCATCCCTGACAGGATTTGCCGATACTGGCCGATATTGAGTCTCTCGATTTCTTCCGGGATTGAGCCTGCATAAGGCAGTGTTGCCAAATGACGGATGGCTGCCTTCAACGTGGCATAGG
This sequence comes from uncultured Pseudomonas sp., assembly GCA_964396695.1. Classification (GTDB taxonomy): domain Bacteria; phylum Pseudomonadota; class Gammaproteobacteria; order Pseudomonadales; family Pseudomonadaceae; genus Aquipseudomonas. The sequence continues at coordinate 19,260 of CAYNGZ010000024.1, read as the reverse complement.
TGTTTTGCCATGTTTGGGCAGAGAACTGTTTAGTGATATAGCTTCGGAGCTCTTTGAGGTCTATTTCTGCGGATTGAAGAATGACAACAGTGAAGCTCATTGGTGATCGGCCTCGTCCAGTTCTGCGAAGACGTCCTCCACACTCCGAAATTTGCCTTCCTCAATCTCACGGTTGCCCATTGCCAGAAGCTTAAGAAGGGCCATTGTGTCTTCTTGTTCTTCGAAGCTTTTCACGTCCATGACAACCAGCTTTGCTTCGCCGTTTTGGGTGATCACCAAGGGCTCACGGCTTTCGGTGATTGTTTTGACGATTTCGGCGGTATGACTTTTCAGGTAGCTGATGGGTTTGACTTGGGAGGAAAGCTTCATGAAATCGATCTCCTTCTGGCGGGTGGGACTGAGTTTAGTCTTAATTCAGTCCTTCGTCAGTTTCACCAGACAGGCGCACGTAAAGTGCGCCGCTTGGTTTTAAATCCTGAAACTCCCCACCAACTGCTTCAACCGCGCCGCTTGCTGCTCAAGATCGGCACAGGCACGCAAGGTCGATTGCAGGTTCTCTACGCCTTCCTGGTTCAGCGTGTTGATCTCGGTGATGTCGACGTTGATCGACTCGACCACGGCGGTTTGCTCTTCGGTGGCGGTGGCCACCGACTGGTTCATGCCGTCGATTTCGCCGATACGCTGGGTCACGCTGCCCAGGCGTTCGCCGGCCTGGTTGGCGATGCCGACACTGCCTTCGCTCTGGCGCTGACTGTCGGTCATTATAGCGACAGCTTCGCGGGCGCCGACTTGCAGCTCCTCAATCATTTTCTGCACTTGCTGCGCCGAGTCCTGGGTGCGGTGGGCCAGGTTGCGCACTTCGTCGGCCACCACCGCGAAACCACGTCCGGCTTCACCCGCGCGCGCCGCTTCGATGGCAGCGTTGAGGGCCAGCAGGTTGGTCTGTTGCGAGATGCTGGTGATCACTTCGAGGATCTGGCCGATGTTCACCGTGTTGCTGTTCAGTGTTTCGATGTTGCCGCACGAGTCGCTGATTTTGGCCGACAGTTGCTGCATCGCCGCGATGGTTTTATCCACCACTTGCTGACCGTCTTCGGCCAGGCTGCGGGCGTCGCTGGAGTGTTGCGAGGCGAGGGCGGCGTTCTGGGCGATTTCCTGGGCGGCGGCGCCGAGCTGATTGATCGCCGCGGCCACGCTGCTGGTGCGTGAGGCTTGTTGGTCGGAATTGAACATCGACGAATTGGAGGCGCTGACCACCCGCAAGGCGACTTCGTTGACCTGGCCGGTGGCCGACGACACTTCACGGATCGAGGTGTGAATACGTTCGACGAAGCGGTTGAACGAGGTGCCCAGCGCCCCGAACTCGTCCTGGCCGTGAATGGTCAGGCGTTTGGTCAGATCACCTTCACCTTCGGCTATGTCATGCATGGCACGGCCCATGGTCAGCAGCGGTTGCATCAAGACGCGGATCAGCATGCCCAGCAGCGTGATGATGATCACCACGGCAATCACCATGGCGATGATCGCCGAGGTGCGGAACTCGCTGAGCATCGAGAAGGCGGTGTCCTGGTCGAGCACCAGTGCCACGTACCAGTCAGCCGACGGCACGCCGTTGACGTGGGTGAACGAGATGAACTGGGTCTTGCCGTCGACCTCGACTTCCTTCATGCCGGGGCTGACCTTTGGCGCGCCGGCGGGATAAGCCTCGGTGAGGCTTTTAAGCACCAGTTTGCTGTCCGGGTGAATCAGGATCTTGCCGTCGCTGCTGACGATGAACGCGTGGCCATGGCCGCCGAAGTTCAGCGAGTTGATGATGGCGCTGACGCTGCTCAGGTCGATGTCTGCACCGGCGACGCCGATCATCTGGTTCTGATGCTGCACCGGCGTGGCAACGGTGATCACCAGCTTGCCCGAGGAGGCGGCGATGTACGGTTCAGTGACGATGGTCTGCTGCGCGCTGTTGGCGGCCTTGTACCAGCCGCGGGCGCGTGGATCGTAGTCCGCCGCACGATTGCCGGCCGGGACCGAGAACATCACGCCGTCTGCACCACCGAAGTAACTCAGCTGAAAGTTGCTGGTGTAAGCCGGAAGGCCAACCGCGCGCTTGAGGTTGTCCAGCGCCGGGCCGTCGACGGCCACTTGCTGGGCCAGCGATTGCAGCAACTGGATGCGGCTTTCCAGCCAGGTCTGGATGTTGCTGGTGGTCAGGCTGCCGAGCTCCTGCATCGAGGATTCGGTGCTGCTGCGCAGGGTTTGGCGCTGACGGTAGTCGTTGAACAGAATAAAACAGGCAAACGCTACGGCGACCACAAGGGCAGCGGCGAGCAGGATCTTGTGGCTGAACTTCATGTTTCTGGTCATGGGAGGCGCTACCGCGGGAGGACTGATCAACGAGGAGCGTCAAATTGCCACAGGAGCAGGCTTGGCGCTGCTTCTATGTCGACAGGGCAGCGCCAAAGATTAGGCGGGTTTCATGAAAAACGACGAAATACCGGTCAGTGTGAAAAAACGCCCGATTTTGGGGCGCAATGCCGATTTTACCTATCAAGAAATACCCGGTGCCGCTGGGAACCAGAAGGGGGTTTTCTCTTCTAAGCTTCTGGTTGGCAGCCATGCCTTCCCCTCTTTCCAGGAGTTACACCATGTCGCTGCGATCTATCGCCTTGTTGTCGTTTTGCGTGCTGTTGGCCGCGTGCAGCAGGATCAACCAGGAAAACTATTCGAAACTGTCGACGGGCATGCCCAAGGCCGAGGTCGAAACCTTGCTGGGAAAACCTGCTGATTGTTCAGGCGCGTTGGGCATGTCCAGCTGCACCTGGGGCGACAAAAACAGCTTTATCAGCGTGCAGTACGCCGGTGACAAAGTGCTGATGTTTTCCGGGCAGGGCCTGAAGTAAACCGGGGCCCAGTGCCCACGGGAGAAAAATAATGATGCGGTTAGTAATAGCTCTTTTGGCCGGTCTGTTATTGGCCGGCTGCGCCACCTCTGGCGATGATTCGCTGGCGCCGAAAACGGTTCATAGCGTCAACCTCAAGCGTTACCAGGGTAAATGGTACGAGTTGGCGCGCATGCCCATGTACTTCCAGCGTAACTGTGCGCAATCCGAAGCCCATTACACCCTCAAGACCGACGGCGACATGGAGGTGTTGAACCGTTGCCTGACCCCCGAGTGGAAATGGGAAGAGGTCAAAGGCACGGCAACGCCACAGATTCCCGGCAAGAACGACAAGCTGTGGGTGAGCTTCGATAACTGGTTTACCCGGTTGTTGCCTGGCATGACCAAGGGCAATTACTGGGTGCTGTATGTCAGCGATGATTACCAGACGGCGATTGTCGGTAGCCCCAATCGGCGTTACCTCTGGCTGCTGTCACGCAAGCCGGAAGTCAACACCGATACCCGCGAGGAACTGCTGAGCAGGGCGCGTCGGCAGGGTTATGACACCACACGCCTGATCTGGCGGGTGTCAGACACCAAAATGGCCCAGACCTCAAAGTAACTAAGCTGATCTTGGATAACATCTTCCAGCGCCCCTCTATTCGGGGCGCTGTTGTTTTCTTGTGGGCGACCTTATAACGACGCCCCGTAAGGTGACTCACGCATTACCGTGCAGCACTGAGAGGCGAGTTATAATGATGTTGCCAGACATTGAAAGTAAGTGTTTCATCTGCTGTGTTCAAGCTTTGTACGCCGCAACTGTAATGGGTGTTTTTTTGAGCTAGCCTTTTTCCTGCGATAATGTGAGCGGCGCAAGGTTGATGGATGGACGGATCAGCGATACCAAAATCGATCAAAGTATTGGCGGACTCTCCATTGAATGGGAGAATGATTTTGTGGCCTGTTGATCTGACAGTGTAAATGTAAGTTTGGCTGTGTCTGCTATTTTCTTGAAGGGAAATTACACCTTCGTTTATAAGGTGTTCAAGATTGAGTTCGTCGTCAGGGGAAGTGACGGTAAATATAATTGTGCCGTCTTCAATGCTTTTGAATTCGATTGGTTTTATTGCGTGGTTTCCAGTGGCGCAAAATATAATATTACAGGTTTTGTAAATCTCTTCGATGTTTTTTGCAATGTTTTTTTCAGGGAGTTCTGTTAGCTGATTGGTATCAGTGTCATGAATCAGAAAATTTTTTGCGTTTTTGGTTTGAAGTCCATACCTGATTCGTCCGCCGAGAGTGCCATGCCCGATGATACCGACCCTGATATTTTCTTTGAATAGCATGACTCCACCATTCTGCAGATACATTTCAGCAGCTAGTAATATGCTGTCGGCCGAAGCGAAATCACTTTTTCGTTTTAACTTCAGCCTTCCAATGGAGATAACAGGTCTGTCATCTATTGCTAATGACGCGTATCGGTGCTCACCATTCAAGGCATACTCCGCAACGCCTGAAATGGTATGGCGATCAAAAATTTTCAAAAGCTGAGCATTTAATGCGAAGTACCCGCCATGATCTAGCAGTACACAGCTTTTTTTGCCTATGGCTTCTCTTATTATCTGTATGGTTTTGTTTGAGGCGTTTTGTATTTCGCTTTTGGAGATATCTAGAACAGGATAGCCTTCTTCCCTTAGTAGTCTCTTGAGCGAAATATTTGCTTTCTCAGTTGAATTTTTAATGATTATTCCGCATAAATCGAAGTGGCTGGCAATACTTTCTATCATGGGGAATGTTGATTCATAGCCAGGGCATACAAGGAGTACTCGTGGCTTTTTTGGGGTCGCTCCTGACTGGGTAATGATGTCGCTATAAAATTCCAGCGCTTTTTTGTAAGTGGCCTTGTTTAGTCTGTTTAATATAAGCATATGGCTCCGTTCCTTGGGCGATAAGCAGGCGTCATCAGGTGTTGAGAGGTTTTTAGAATCGGCTTGGGGCGAAGTGTCTGGTGTTTGATTTTGTGGCTTTATAATATTGCTGTGCTGCTAAATTGAGGTCCAGTTATAGAGTGTTCATGTTTGTTGCTGTGCTGTGCTGTGCTGTGTCCGGCCTGGGTCAGTAAGACTGTTTATATAAGTGAATGTACTTAAATGCAGGGTCCTGAAAAGGTATGCATTCTGCGTGTGTAGTGGGGGCGGTGGTATGCCATGACTGGCCTGCAGTAGTAACCGCAGACCAGCCTTTCTCAGAGCGCTGGAGGGGAATTGATGTGGCTCTCTCCCACAAGAAGTAACTGCAAAAAAAGGCCAGTGATCAGCCCAGCAAGTCGCGCAGCACCTGGGTGAACGCGCGGTTACTGTCTTCTTCGCCCGCGTGATGCCCGTCGCGCACCACCCACTTGCCGTTCACCAGTACGTCGCGCACCTGGCGGTCGCCACCGGCAAACAGCCAACGGTTCAGAATCGCGTCGCCACTGGCGGTGGCCAGGTAAGGGTCGTTGCCATCGAGCACCAGCCAGTCGGCGCGTTTGCCGACTTGCAGTGCACCAATCGGCTGGCCCAGCGCCTGTGCACCACCGTCGAGCGCGGCGTCGTATAGCGTACGACCCACCATCGGCTGATCGGCGCCATACAAGCGGTTGCGCCGCTGGTCGCGCAGGCGCTGGCCGTATTCCAGCCAACGCAATTCTTCCACCACGCTTAACGACACATGGCTGTCGGAGCCAATGCCCATGCGCCCGCCTTGAGCGAGGAAGTCCACGGCCGGGAAAATCCCGTCGCCCAGGTTGGCTTCGGTGGTCAGGCACAGGCCGGCGATGGCGCGGCTCTTGGCCATCAGGCTGACCTCTTCCGGGTTGGCGTGGGTTGCGTGGACCAGGCACCAGCGCTGATCGACGTCGGTATTTTCATACAGCCATTGCAGCGGACGGCGACCGCTCCAGGTCAGGCAGTCGTCGACTTCCTTTTGCTGCTCGGCGATGTGGATGTGCACCGGGCAGTGTTTGTCGCTGGCCGCCAGCACTTCGCTGATTTGCAGCGGCGTGACCGCACGCAACGAGTGGAAGCACAAGCCCAGTTGTTGGGCCGGTTGTTGCGCCAGGAGTGGCTGCAAGCGGGCTTGTAGCTTCAGGTAGTTTTCAGTGCTGTTGATGAAGCGTCGCTGACCTTCATTGGGCGCCAGGCCACCGAAACCGGAATGGCTGTAGAGCACGGGCAACAAGGTCAGGCCGATGCCGGAGGCGCTGGCCGCCTGGCTGATTTGCAACGACAGCTCGGCTTGGTCCGCATAAGGGTGGCCATTATGGTCGTGGTGCACGTAATGGAATTCGGCGACCGAGGTGTAACCGGCCTTGAGCATTTCGATGTACAACTGACGGGCAATGATCCCGAGTTGTTCCGGGCTGATTTTTCCGACGAGACGATACATCAGATCGCGCCAGGTCCAGAAACTGTCGTTCGGATTGCCGGCGACTTCGGCCAATCCCGCCATCGCCCGCTGGAAGGCGTGGGAGTGCAGATTCGGCATGCCCGGCAGCAGCGGACCGCTCAGCCGTTCGGCGCCTTCAGCGCTCGCATCGGCCTGGATGTGGGTCAGCAGGCCATCGGCGCTGACCTCAAGACGTACATTGTTGGCCCATCCACTAGGCAGTAACGCGCGTTCGGCAAAGAAAGCGGACATGGTTCGGCACCCCATCGTGTGTTATTTGTATATACATATACAGACGTTTGCCGGCTCGGTAAACTCCGGCAAGCTAGTGGCTGTTGAGGTTGGGTGACGAACCGCGGTTGTCACCCAACCTCAACAGCTCCATCATTTTCACCAACGAACAAGGATTTCCTGTGCCGACTCCGCCAGTAGTCTCCCCGCTGAGTGCCAATCTGGGCGACGGTCCGGCGCCCTTGTACGCTCGCGTCAAACAGATGATTACCCAGCAAATCGACAGTGGTAACTGGCCGCCGCACTACCGCGTGCCGTCGGAAAGCGAACTGGTCAGCCAACTGGGTTTCAGCCGCATGACCATCAACCGCGCCCTGCGCGAGATGACGGCTGACGGCCTGTTGGTGCGCATGCAGGGCGTCGGCACCTTCGTCGCCGAACCGAAAAGCCAGTCTGCGCTGTTCGAAGTGCACAACATCGCCGACGAAATCGCCTCCCGTGGCCATCGCCACACCTGCAAAGTGATCACCCTCGAAGAGGTGGCTGCCGGCTCCGAGCGCGCTCTGGCGCTGGATATGCGTGAAGGCCAGAAGGTCTTTCACTCGCTGATCGTGCATTTCGAGAACGATATTCCCGTGCAAATCGAGGACCGTTTCGTCAACGCGCTGGTGGCGCCGGAATACCTCAAGCAGGACTTCACCCTGCAAACGCCTTACGCCTACCTGAATCAGGTCGCGCCATTGACCGAAGGCGAGCACGTGGTCGAAGCGATTCTTGCCGAGCCTTCCGAATGCAAATTGCTGCAGATCGAAAAAGGCGAACCGTGCCTGCTGATTCGTCGTCGGACCTGGTCCGGGCGTCAGCCAGTGACGGCCGCTCGTTTGATCCACCCTGGTTCCCGCCATCGTCTGGAAGGGCGGTTCCATAAATAAAGAGCCATAAATAATAAGAGGCCTGAATGAGTCAGTTGAACGTTTTGCGCGCCGCCAATTATCCGCGCATGCCGTGGAAAAACGGCGGCGGCAGCACCGAAGAGATCACCCGTGATGCCGGCACCGGTCTGGATGGATTTGGCTGGCGCCTGTCGATTGCCGACATTGGCGAGTCGGGCGGGTTTTCCACCTTTGCCGGTTATGAGCGGGTCATCACCGTGCTGCAGGGCGACGGCATGACCCTGACGGTCGACGGCCAGAACACGCGGCCACTGTTACCGCTGGACCCGTTTGCGTTCAGCGGCGAAAGTCAGGTGTCCTGCACGCTGCTGGGCGGGGCGATTCGCGATTTCAACCTGATCTATGCGCCGAATCGTTACCAGGCACGATTGCAGTGGCTGCAAGGCGAGCAACGCTTTTTCAGTTCGAGCGCAACGCTGCTGGTTTTCAGCGTGGCCGACGCACTTGAAGTTCGGATTGATGGCAATGCGGCCCATGCACTGGGTCGTCATGATTGCCTGCAACTGAACGGTAACACCGGGCTGCTGGATGTTTCCGTCAGCGGCCGCTGCTGTGTGATTGAACTGACAGCGCTCTGATTCAACCTCCTTGAAAAGATCGCAGCCTTCGGCAACTCCTGCGGAACAGGTCATCCCTGCGTAGGAGCTGCCGGAGGCTGCGATCTTTTGCTTTTCGTCCTTCCGAAATCCGTTTCCATGCGCGCACCAATTTGTTACCGAACGCCCCAGTACGGCAAAAAATCGCGCTCAGGTAACAATTGTCACTCCTCGAAAAAATCCCGCCCCAAAAAAGATGCTCCCCGCCAAACCCTTGTTCCAAAGGCTTTTCAGCCAGATTCAAAACTTTATTGAAGGCCCCTTCAGCAAGTTGGCCGCTTGATTGCATATGCTTGTATGTACAAGTAAAGACGTATGTGTGTGAGTCACGAAGACTCGACCATCGTCCACTGATTCGCCGGTGTGCAGGTTTTGCACATTGGCTGGCTCGCCCACTGTCTGGGTTGGTTTGGATTGATTGCTGAGGAGTCTGTTTCGTGACCGAGAATAAGCCTACCCCCGTCACTTTTACTAAGCACCGTGACGTTGAAATCCGCGCCCCACGCGGCAACAAGTTGACCGCCAAGAGCTGGTTGACCGAAGCGCCACTGCGCATGCTGATGAACAACCTCGACCCGGAAGTTGCCGAGAACCCTAAAGAACTGGTGGTTTACGGTGGTATCGGTCGCGCGGCACGTAACTGGGAATGCTACGACAAGATCGTCGAGAGCCTGACCAACCTGAATGACGACGAAACCCTGCTGGTGCAATCCGGCAAGCCGGTCGGCGTGTTCAAGACCCACAGCAACGCTCCACGCGTGCTGATCGCCAACTCCAACCTGGTGCCACATTGGGCCACCTGGGAACACTTCAACGAACTGGACGCCAAAGGCCTGGCCATGTACGGCCAGATGACCGCCGGCAGCTGGATCTACATCGGCAGCCAGGGCATCGTTCAGGGCACCTACGAAACCTTCGTCGAAGCCGGTCGCCAGCACTACAACGACAACCTGACCGGCAAGTGGGTCCTGACCGCCGGCCTGGGCGGCATGGGCGGTGCCCAGCCGCTGGCCGCGACCCTGGCCGGCGCCTGCTCGCTGAACATCGAATGCCAGCAGATCAGCATCGATTTCCGCTTGAAAACCCGTTACGTCGACGAGCAAGCCAAAGACCTTGATGACGCCTTGGCGCGCATCGCCAAGTACACCGCCGAAGGCAAGGCGATCTCCATCGCCCTGTGCGGTAACGCCGCTGAAGTTCTTCCGGAACTGGTTCGTCGCGGCGTGCGTCCGGACATGGTCACCGACCAGACCAGCGCCCACGATCCGCTCAACGGTTACCTGCCAGCCGGTTGGACCTGGGAAGAGTACCGCGCTCGCGCCAAGACCGAGCCGGCTGCCGTCGTGAAGGCCGCCAAACAATCGATGGCCGTCCACGTCAAAGCCATGCTGGACTTCCAGAAAATGGGCGTGCCGACCTTCGACTACGGCAACAACATCCGTCAGATGGCGCAAGAAGAAGGCGTCGAGAACGCATTCGACTTCCCGGGCTTCGTACCGGCCTACATCCGTCCGCTGTTCTGCCGCGGCATCGGTCCGTTCCGCTGGGCTGCGCTGTCGGGCAACGCTGAAGACATCTACAAGACCGACGCCAAGGTCAAAGAGCTGATCCCGGACGACGCCCACCTGCACAACTGGCTGGACATGGCGCGCGAGCGCATCAGCTTCCAGGGTCTGCCGGCACGTATCTGCTGGGTGGGTCTGGGGCTGCGCGCCAAGCTGGGTCTGGCGTTCAACGAAATGGTCCGCCGCGGCGAGCTGTCGGCACCGATCGTGATCGGCCGCGACCATCTGGACTCCGGTTCGGTGTCGAGCCCTAACCGCGAAACCGAATCCATGCAGGACGGTTCCGATGCCGTGTCCGACTGGCCACTGCTCAACGCTCTGCTCAACACCGCGAGCGGCGCGACCTGGGTTTCCCTGCACCACGGCGGCGGCGTCGGCATGGGCTTCTCCCAGCACTCGGGCATGGTGATTGTCTGCGACGGTACTGACGAAGCGGCCGAGCGTATCGCTCGCGTTCTGCACAACGACCCGGCCACCGGTGTCATGCGTCACGCCGATGCCGGTTACCAGATCGCTATCGACTGTGCCAAGGAGCAGGGCCTGAACCTGCCGATGATCACCGGTAAATAAACGAATGGGCCACCTGTCATGGGTGGCCCGACGCAAAACCCGCAGGAGCTGCCGCAGGCTGCGATCTTCTGACATCGAAGATCAAAAAATCGCAGCCTGCGGCAGCTCCTACGGATGATCCGGAAAAACAATCCACAGAGGTTGAACAATGGCCAGTAATGATCGTGCAAGCAGTAAGCCGTTGATCGAGAAACGTTCGATCGACTACATCCCGGATGCAGAAAGACACGGTCGTCTATTGAGTCAGTTCACCCTGTGGTTGGGTGCCAACCTGCAAATCACCGCGATTGTGACGGGTGCATTGGCGGTGGTACTGGGCGGGGATGTGTTCTGGTCGTTGATCGGCTTGCTGATCGGCCAATTGCTCGGCGGTGGCGTCATGGCGCTGCATGCCGCGCAAGGTCCGCAACTCGGCTTGCCGCAAATGATCTCCAGCCGCGTGCAGTTTGGCGTGTATGGGGCGGTGATTCCGCTGGTGCTGGTGTGCCTGATGTACATCGGTTTCTCGGCCAGCGGATCCTTGCTGGCAGGGCAGGCGGTGGCGCAGTTGCTGCACGTCGAAGACTGGGTCGGTATCACGTTGTTCGCCGGCTCCATCATGGTCTTCACCATCTTCGGCTATCGGGTGATTCATGGCATCGGCCGGGTCGCCAGTGTGCTGGGCGTGGTGGCGTTCTTCTATCTGTTCTACAAACTGCTGGCCGGTAACGACATCAGTGCGCTGCTGGGCAACAAACACTTCTCGCTGGCGAGTTTCCTGTTGGCGGTGTCGCTGTCGGCGTCCTGGCAGATCGCGTTCGGTCCTTATGTGGCGGACTACTCGCGTTACCTGCCGCGCAGCACCTCGGCCGCGAAAACTTTCTGGGCCGTTGGCCTGGGTTCGGTGATCGGTGCACAGGCGTCGATGGTCTTCGGCGTCTTCGCCGCCGCCCTGGCAGGTTCCCAGTTCGCTCACCACGAAGTGTCGTTCATCGTCAGCCTGGGCGGTACCGGGATTGTCGCGGCGCTGCTGTACTTCGCCGTGGCTTTCGGCAAAGTCACCGTGACCACGTTGAACGCCTACGGCAGCTTCATGTCGATCGCGACGATCATCAGCGGTTTCCGTGGCAGCCGGCATATCGGAAGCGGCGTACGCCTGCTGTACATCTTCATCATGATCTCGGTCGCCGCGGCGCTGGCCTTGCTGGGCAAGGACTCGTTCCTCAAGGAATTCTCCGCGTTCATCCTGTTCCTGCTGGCGTTCTTCACGCCGTGGAGCGCGATCAACCTGGTGGACTTCTACTGCATCACCAAAGAGCGCTATGACATTCCGGCACTGTCCAACCCAGAGGGTCGCTACGGTCGCTGGAACATCTTGGGCATCAGCATTTACGTGTTCGGCGTGCTGGTTCAAATGCCGTTCATTTCCACCCACTTCTACACCGGCCCTCTGGTCGCGAGCCTCGGTGATACCGACATTTCGTGGATCATCGGCCTAGTGGTCCCGGCGGCGATGTACTACTTCGCTGCCAAGAAGTGGCATAGCGCGGTACCCGATCGCCTGATATTGCCGGTAGAGCAGGGCGACGCTTCAGAAGTGAAAACAAGTGGGACGGACCGCGTTGCAGCCATCTGACTGGACGAAACTGGCGAAGATCTTCGTGAAGGAACATCCTGAGATCTGGCAGCCGTGGGTCATCACCGACGCTGCCAGGAAAATCAACGCGGAACTGTAGGCAGACACCTCCCGGCTAACCGAGAGGCTGGCCAGGACGTTCGCTACATCCACTTGATTGAGAGTCTCTTATGTTTCCCGAAAGCTTCACCTTTTCCATCGCCGACCGGGTCAACGTTTGGGTTGATTCGCTGGTCGTCAACTACGGGGATGTGTTCCGCCACATCTCTGACACCCTGCTGTGGGCCATCGTCAACCTCGAAGGCCTGCTGCGCGCGGCGCCGTGGTGGTTGATGCTGGTGATCGTCGCCGGCATTGCCTGGCACGCCACCCGCAAGCTGGTGACGACGGCGGTGATCGTTGGTTTGCTGTTCCTGGTGGGCGCTGTCGGCCTCTGGGAAAAGCTCATGCAAACGTTGGCGCTGATGTTGGTGGCGACGATTATTTCGGTGCTGATCGGTATTCCGTTGGGCATTCTGTCGGCGCGCAGCAACCGCCTGCGTTCGGTGCTGATGCCGCTGCTCGACATCATGCAAACCATGCCCAGCTTCGTGTATCTGATCCCGGTGCTGATGCTGTTCGGTCTGGGCAAGGTCCCGGCGATTTTCGCCACCGTGATCTACGCCGTACCGCCGCTGATTCGCCTGACCGATCTGGGCATTCGCCAGGTCGATGGCGAAGTGATGGAAGCGATCAATGCCTTCGGTGCCAACCGCTGGCAGCAACTGTTCGGCGTGCAATTGCCGCTGGCGCTGCCGAGCATCATGGCCGGGATCAACCAGACCACCATGATGGCCCTGTCGATGGTGGTGATCGCCTCGATGATCGGTGCCCGTGGCCTGGGTGAAGATGTGCTGGTGGGGATCCAGACCCTCAATGTCGGACGTGGTCTGGAAGCCGGTCTGGCGATCGTGATTCTTGCGGTGGTCATTGACCGCATTACCCAGGCTTACGGTCGTCCACGGCATGAGGTGAGCCAATGAACAGTGCCGCCAAGATCGAAGTCAAAAACGTTTTCAAGATTTTCGGTAACCGTTCAGCCGACGCGCTGAACATGATCCGGCAGAACAAGAGCAAGGATCAGGTGCTGGCCGAGACCGGCTGCGTGATTGGTGTGAACGATCTGTCACTGAGCATCGCTACCGGCGAAATATTCGTGATCATGGGCCTGTCGGGCTCTGGCAAGTCGACACTGGTGCGTCACATCAACCGCCTCATCGACCCGACCAGCGGCGTGATCCTGGTGGACGGCGTGGACATCCTGCAATACGACATGGAAGCCCTGCGTCAATTTCGTCGGCACAAGATCAGCATGGTGTTCCAGAGCTTCGGCCTGTTGCCCCATAAAAATGTACTGGACAACGTCGCTTACGGCCTGAAAGTCCGTGGCGAAAGCAAGCACGTGTGCGCGGAGCGCGCGCAGCACTGGATCAATACCGTGGGCCTTAAGGGTTACGAAAACAAATATCCGCATCAGTTGTCGGGCGGCATGCGTCAGCGCGTCGGCCTGGCCCGTGCTTTGGCGGCGGACACCGACATCATCCTGATGGACGAAGCCTTCAGTGCGCTTGATCCACTGATCCGCGCCGAAATGCAGGACCAGTTGCTGGAACTGCAGCAGACCTTGCACAAGACCATCGTGTTCATCACCCACGACCTCGATGAGGCTGTGCGCATTGGCAACCGGATTGCGATTCTCAAGGATGGGCAGTTGATCCAGGTCGGCACGCCGAAAGAGATCCTTCACTCGCCGGCCGATGAATACGTCGACCGGTTTGTCCAGCGTCGCGCGGCGACGGTTTAGGAGGGCTGCTCAGGCTGAACTGATTTTGAAAGACCCGATACTGCTGTAAAGCGCGTTACCCAAGCTGTACTGATTTCAACAAAAGCCAGCGTGCCAAGGCGCCACCCCCCTCAAAAAGCGGGCAGCGACGGACAACGGAATCATCCGGAGCGTCTGGTTGGTTAACTGCTCTTAATATAAAGAGCATAAAAACTCTCAAAAGGAGAACAAATGTGACTGCTCTGAATCTTATCCCTGGCCAACTGAGTCTTGCCCAACTGCGTGCTGTTTATCAGCAACCGGTCAATATCCGCCTCGACGACAGTGCATCGGCCCAGATCGAAGCCAGTGTTGCCTGCGTGGAACAGATCATCGTGGAGAACCGTACGGCCTACGGCATCAACACCGGTTTCGGTCTGCTGGCTTCGACCCGCATTGCCAGCGAAGATCTGGAAAACCTGCAGCGCTCGCTGGTGCTGTCCCACGCTGCCGGTGTGGGCGAGCCGATCAGCGACGCCCTGGTGCGTCTGATCATGGTGCTCAAGGTCAACAGCCTGAGCCGTGGTTTCTCCGGCATTCGCCGGGTGGTGATCGACGCGCTGATCGCCCTGATCAACGCTGAGGTTTACCCTCATATTCCGTTGAAAGGCTCGGTCGGCGCTTCCGGCGACCTGGCGCCTCTGGCCCACATGTCGCTGGTACTGCTGGGCGAAGGCAAGGCCCGTTACAAAGGCGAATGGCTGCTAGCCACCGAAGCGCTGAAAGTCGCAGGCCTCAAGCCGCTGACCCTGGCTGCCAAAGAAGGTCTGGCGCTGCTCAACGGTACTCAGGTGTCCACCGCCTACGCACTGCGTGGTCTGTTCGAAGGTGAGGACCTGTTCGCTGGCGCCCTGGCCGTTGGCGGTCTGGCCGTTGAAGCGGTGCTGGGCTCGCGCTCGCCGTTCGACGCGCGTATTCATGCGGCCCGTGGTCAGAAAGGCCAGATCGACGTCGCTGCCGCTTACCGCGACCTGCTGGGTGAGCGCAGCCAGGTTTCCGATTCGCACGAAAACTGCGAAAAGGTTCAGGACCCGTACTCGCTGCGCTGCCAGCCGCAAGTCATGGGCGCCTGCCTGACTCAGTTCCGTCAGGCCGCTGAAGTGTTGGCGATCGAAGCCAACGCCGTGTCGGATAACCCGTTGGTCTTCGCAGCTGAAGGTGACGTGATCTCCGGTGGTAACTTCCACGCCGAACCGGTTGCCATGGCGGCCGACAACATGGCCCTGGCCATCGCTGAAATCGGTTCCCTGAGCGAACGTCGCATCTCGCTGATGATGGACAAGCACATGTCGCAACTGCCACCGTTCTTGGTGGCCAACGGTGGCGTGAACTCCGGCTTCATGATCGCCCAGGTGACTGCGGCGGCTCTGGCCAGCGAAAACAAGGCACTGGCGCATCCGCATTCGGTGGACAGCCTGCCGACGTCCGCCAACCAGGAAGACCACGTTTCCATGGCCCCGGCCGCTGGCAAGCGTCTGTGGGAAATGGCTGAAAACACTCGCGGCGTTCTGGCTGTCGAGTGGCTGGCCGCCTGCCAGGGCCTGGACCTGCGTGACGGTCTGAAGACCTCGTCGAAACTGGAAAAAGCCCGCAGCACCCTGCGCGCCAAAGTCCCGTTCTACGAGAAGGACCGTTTCTTTGCACCGGACATCAACGCCGCGGGCGAACTGCTGGCTTCGCGCTGCTTGAATGAGCTGGTGATGGCGAAGTTGCTGCCGAGTTTGTGATGGCTTGAGGGGGGCAGGGCCAAGATTTCTTCGCCCTCCAAAACCACCCCTCACCCCAGCCCTCTCCCCAGTGGGGAGAGGGGGAAGGGAGCCGATCTTCGTGGTGTTCGGAGCCTGAGTTCGACTCATACTCTCAGGTCGCAGTACCTCGAAAGCAACCCGCAATCAGTCCCTCGCCCCTTTGGGGAGAGGGTTAGGGTGAGGGGGGATCTTGAGGCAAGTACACATGCCAAATCTGTCCAGGGCCCTTCGTCCCTTATTAATCTTCTCCGACAAAAACAACTAAGGACGAGAAATGCAAAAGCCAGCAAACGGCTTGAAACGCGGGCTATCGGCCCGACATATTCGCTTCATGGCACTGGGGTCGGCGATCGGCACCGGGCTGTTTTACGGTTCTGCCTCGGCCATCCAGATGGCCGGTCCTGCGGTGCTGCTGGCCTACCTGATCGGTGGCGCGGCGGTGTTCATGGTCATGCGCGCCCTCGGTGAGATGGCTGTGCACAACCCGGTCGCAGGTTCTTTCGGTCAATACGCCAGCACCTACCTGGGCCCGATGGCAGGCTTCATTCTGGGGTGGACCTACGCCTTTGAAATGGTCATCGTCGGCATGGCTGACGTCACGGCGTTCGGTATTTACATGGGCTTCTGGTTCCCGGAGGTCTCTCGCTGGATTTGGGTATTGGGCGTCGTTTCCATCGTCGGCGGCTTGAACCTGTGCAACGTCAAGGTCTTCGGTGAAATGGAGTTCTGGCTGTCGCTGCTCAAGGTCGCCGCCATCGTTGCGATGATCCTCGGGGGCTTCGGCATCATGCTGTTCGGTATCAGTACGGCCCCAGGCCAGGTGACCGACATCAGCAACCTCTGGACCCAAGGCGGCTTCATGCCCAATGGCATGGGCGGCCTGATCGCTTCGTTCGCGGTGGTGATGTTTGCGTTTGGCGGTATTGAAATCATCGGCGTCACCGCCGGTGAGGCCAAAGACCCGCAGCACGTGCTGCCTCGTGCAATCAACGCCGTACCGTTGCGGATTCTGCTGTTCTACGTGCTGACGATGCTGGTGCTGATGTCGATCTTTCCCTGGCAGCAGATCGGTAGCCAGGGCAGCCCGTTCGTGCAGATCTTCGATAAGCTGGGGATCAGCTCGGCGGCCACCATCCTTAATATCGTGGTGATTACGGCGGCGATTTCGGCGATCAACAGTGACATCTTCGGCGCTGGCCGCATGATGTTCGGTCTGGCCCAGCAAGGGCACGCACCGAAGGGCTTCGCCCGCCTGTCGCGCAATGGCGTGCCATGGATGACCGTGGTGGTGATGAGTGTCGCGTTGCTGTTGGGCGTGTTGCTGAACTACCTGATCCCGGAGAACGTCTTTCTGCTGATCGCGTCCATTGCGACCTTTGCTACCGTCTGGGTCTGGCTGATGATTTTGTTCACTCAGGTGGCGATGCGTCGCTCCATGACCGCCGAACAAGTCGCGCAGCTGAAATTCCCGGTACCGTTCTGGCCGTATGCGCCGATGGCGGCGATTGCCTTCATGCTGTTTGTCTTCGGCGTGCTGGGTTATTTCCCGGATACCCAAGCGGCGCTGATCGTCGGCGTGGTCTGGATCGTGTTGCTGGTGCTGGCCTATCTGACGTGGGTCAAACCGGCGGCAGGGCAGGCGGCCCTGGTCGCGCGTGATCCTTCTTTTTCTCATCGATAACTAAACGGAGGCCTCGGATGAAAACTCTCTGGCAACACTGCCACGTTGCAAGCATGGCGCAGGGCACTTACTCGATCATCGAGGATGCCGCCATCGTGACGTCAGGAGCGCACATTGAGTGGATCGGCCCACGTAGCGAGCTGCCGTCCGGCGAATACCCCGAGGTCCATGACCTCGCGGGGGCCTGGGTCACCCCGGGCCTGATCGACTGCCACACCCACACGGTGTTCGGCGGCAACCGCAGCGGCGAGTTCGAGCAACGCCTGCAAGGCGTGAGCTACGCAGAAATCGCCGCGGCCGGTGGTGGCATCGCCAGCACTGTACGCGCCACGCGTGCGGCGACCGAGGACGAGCTGTTTGCCAGTGCGAAGAAGCGTCTGAAAAGCTTGCTGCGTGACGGTGTGACCAGCATCGAGATGAAATCCGGTTACGGCCTCGACCTGGCCAGCGAGCGGAAGATCCTGCGGGTGATCCGTCGCCTTGGCGCCGAACTGCCGGTCAGTGTGCGCAGTACCTGCCTGGCTGCTCACGCCTTGCCGCCGGAGTACGCTGACCGCGCCGACGACTACATCGACCACATCTGCGCCGAAATGCTGCCGGCACTGGCCGCCGAAGGCCTGGTGGACGCGGTGGATGCATTCTGCGAATACCTGGCGTTTTCGCCAGCGCAGGTCGAGCGGGTGTTCGTTGCCGCGCAGAAGCTCGGTTTGCCAGTGAAGCTGCACGCCGAACAGTTGTCGTCCTTGCACGGCTCCAGCCTGGCGGCGCGTTATCACGCGTTGTCGGCCGACCATCTGGAGTTCATGACCGAAGACGACGCCATTGCCATGGCCGCCTCCGGCACCGTGGCCGTGCTGCTGCCGGGGGCGTTCTACTTCCTGCGTGAAACCCAATTGCCGCCGATGGATGCCTTGCGCAAGCACGGGGTGAAAATCGCCATCGCCAGCGACCTCAACCCCGGCACCTCGCCGGCGCTGTCGGTTCGGTTGATGTTGAACATGGCCTGCACGTGTTTCCGCATGACCCCTGAAGAGGCGCTGGCCGGCGCGACCATTCACGCCGCCAAGGCATTGGGCATGGAGCAAACCCATGGTTCGCTCGAAGTCGGTAAAGTCGCTGATTTCGTGGCCTGGCAGATCGATCGTCCTGCCGACCTGTCGTACTGGTTGGGGGGTGACCTGGAAAAACGCGTCGTGCGTCACGGCGTTGAAGTCGAGTTATAGGAGAGCAGTTGTGGATAAGGTTCTGAACTTCAAACAAGGCCGGGTGCCGTTGCTGATCAGCATGCCTCACGCTGGCGTGCGTCTGACGCCTGCGGTTGAGGCCGGTTTGATCCCCGAGGCGCAAAGCCTGCCGGACACCGACTGGCATATTCCCACGCTCTACGAATTTGCCGCTGAACTGGGCGCCAGCACCCTGGCCGCCGAGTATTCGCGGTTCGTCATCGACCTCAACCGGCCGTCTGACGACAAGCCGTTGTACGTCGGAGCGACGACCGGTCTGTACCCGGCAACATTGTTCGACGGCGTGCCGTTGTTCCGCGAGGGGCTGGAGCCGTCCGCACAAGAGCGCGCAACGTACCTGGAGAAAGTCTGGACGCCGTACCACAGCACCTTGCAGCAAGAACTGGCGCGGCTGAAGGCCGAGTTCGGTTATGCGCTGTTGTTCGATGCGCATTCGATCCGTTCGGTGATCCCGCACCTGTTCGAGGGCAAGTTGCCGGACTTCAACCTCGGCACGTTCAACGGCGCCAGTTGCGACCCACAGTTGGCCAGCCAACTGGAAGCCATCTGCGCTCGGCACACGGATTACAGCCATGTGCTCAACGGTCGCTTCAAGGGCGGCCACATCACCCGTCATTACGGCAACCCGGCCGAAAACATCCATGCGGTGCAACTGGAGCTGGGGCAGTGCACTTACATGGAAGAGATCGAGCCGTTCCGCTATCGCCCGGACCTCGCGGCGTCGACGCAAGTGGTGTTGAAAGAGTTGCTGCAAGGGTTGCTGGCCTGGGGGCAGAAGCACTACGGGGCATGAAGATCAAAAGATCGCCGCCTGCGGCAGCTCCTACGACGGACGCATTCCCCTGTAGGAGGGGCCGCCCCCTCTTCGAGGCCGCGCTGTCGCGCAAGGAACAT
>CAYNGZ010000023.1:0-28010 GCA_964396695.1 uncultured Pseudomonas sp. | reverse complement strand
AAGCTGGGTGCGATTAAAAATAGATTTTTGAATTAACCGCTCAGGACACTAGGCCGAATCAGGCCAAAATAATGGCAAAACGCCAAAACCTCGACTAAAACTATCAATCAGCAGAATAAACCCTGGCTTGAAAGATAGAACTTTAGTAAATCAAATCTAAGGATGCTTGCGATTTAAAAGTGACTCACGACAAACGTTACATCGGAGGTTCCAATGCGTAAGTTAACTTTGATAGCTCTAATCTCGCTTACCGTTCCTTTCGCTAGTGCTTCAGAGTATTGTGTTGATCAGTACGACAACCAGATAACGAAGGTGAATTCTGAGCTAGGCAGCGTGGTAAAACGACAGGCGGATATCGATACACGGCTAGCCGACATATATGTACAAACAGCGAAATACGCTAACGACCTGGCAGTTGCAGCAGGAAAAGTCCCACCCGATTTAAATACCATTCAAAAAATTGGCAAAATAATCGGGGATTTAAATCGAGAAAAAACGACATTGGAGGCTGAAGGCTTCAAGAATCAAGACCGTATTGTCGCCCTCAAGGGAACTATTCCCGCAGACCTACAAGGAAAATTGCGCGGATGTGTTGAAGCTACTGCTCCGGCGAATCATCTTGTTAATCTCGCTATTCAAGCACTAGCAATTTTGTCCACTGGAGGAGCTAGCCTAGCTCTTCCGGAAAAATCACTTTATGTCGACATGTCCGCTGTGCTGAACGGCTACCCGACAGGAGGCGATCACTCTGTTATCAACGAAGCGCGGGAAGCTGCACTCAAAGCTCTTCCTGGAGGACTTGGCAATCCCAATAACGACATCGGCAAGACGCTTCGTGATCCTGGTAGAATTGTGCGTTGTCTGTTCGGCTGCTAAAAGCAAAACGCGAAAGCATTTTTAGCGCATTGCCAAATCGATCATTCCACTGTGGCTGCATAAGAGGGCGCGCAGCCCAGTGGAACCAATCGTTAATGAATGTAGAGGAGCCCATTCAGTTCTGTTGTATCCGGAGCCGCAGCCTGTGTTCAGGCCCACAGGCCTCCATTGACCTCATGACGTTGCGCCCGCGTAGGGACGCAGATTACGGCTGCGGATACCAAACTCTCGACTCCCGATGTATTCAGTGCGTTCGGGGCGGTTACCCTCGATCACGATAGAGAATTACAAGAGCGGTTATGGATTGGCCGCACTAATCGCCAGCCCCTTATAAATACGGGCCTTAAATCGCACCTACAATTCCCTGTACCAGTTCCATACCAATACCATTCGCGCCCGCTCAAACCCCAGCCCCTTTCACATGCGTTGTAGCAATTTTTAAGCAACCGGTTTCGGCTCCAATCGCGAGCACTATCCCTGCTATGCTTGAGCTTTCTCGAAAGGAGTCGGTAACCATGCCAAGCGAGTATTCACTGTCGGATGTGCTGGGAAGGATCTACAACAATCAACTAGCCTTGGAGGCGGCTGTGATGGAGGTGACGCTTTGGGCAGAGAAGCAGAATGCTGCCGAGGTGGGTGAGAACGTACGGGGGGCGCTTCACACAATTGGCGAAAACGCAGGTTATATCAAACAAGGCCTGGCTCGACTGAAGGGACTGGACATCGGTTAACAGATTGCGCACCAACGATCCCTCAGCAGCCCTAGCAAGGTTAGTTTGGCGGATACGGCTTATGCTGATTGGCTCGTTTGTGGATGTATCTGCTGCCTCCCAGCCCGATTTTGATAAACACCTCTGGGACATCGTGATTACTTAAAAACTGCGAGATTTGTTTTCGATAATTGCTGTAGTGGTCTAAAGTGAAATCGTCAAATTGAGCGACTACGAATACAAGCCCAGAACTATTACCCTGACTGGAAATTTGCCGACCCGCTTGCCGTATTGCATCGCCAAGCTTGTTCAGAAAACCTGCGGACAATTCCTGGTAGACGCAGAGATCATAGACGTCTTTTGCATCGCGGATTTTCAATTCCGCATCTGACACACCTATGGATTTAACCTCACAGAAGTGTCGGTCGGCACCATCCAAGTAAGTGATATCTGGTTTTGTGGCTCCATCCTCCCGCAGTACTGCTACACCTTTGTAGCCACGCCGAATCAGAAATTGATAAGCAAACGCCTCATTGAGTTGAAAGAAAAAGCCCTGCTTTTTCTGTCCTGAACGGTGATCTTGAAAGTGTGCAATGGCTTTCTTCGAAAGCACGTCCCAGGACTCTGCGTCTAAATAGGACAGGGCTCGATCATATGTTCTGTATTGCGCACGCGCCTGCGATGAAGAACGAAGGGTGTCATCGAGATTCGCAAAAAACTGATCTTCTGGATGGGACTCTCTGGTCATTTTTACTAGATCATACATACGACGCATTTTAGATACCCGGCTTCAAATTAACGGACCACATCAATTTACTTGCATCTGTGACAAGGCAGATCGCGGGCTGTGAATCTGCACGCCTTCGAGTTGCCAGCATAGTTTCTACCGTCCGATCCAGGTCGATCTCTGTGGGGTACTAACTTCACAACTTGAGTCAACTATAGTCGTCCAACCGAGATCCACCAGCCCGTTTAGATTCGCTCCTTCCCTTAGTCGAACGCATTGTCAGCTTCCCAAGCTGATAACGAGGGTTCGATTCCCTTCACCCGCTCCACTATTTTCAAAGCCTCCAGCCTACCCCGCATCAACTAGGTGTCTGTTAAGGTGTCTGTTTCTGCTTTCGCAGATGCCGTATGAACTGAACAGACACCCACACCTAGACACTTCCTCTCCTGAATCACACCCGCATCTTGCCGGCCGATCACCGCGTCATTACCCCGCACACCCTCCCATTTCTGTAGCACCGGAATTGCTCCAGATTCAACGTGAGCCTCTTGAATAGTTTCTCTTTGCGCGCTCTACTGTATA
This sequence comes from uncultured Pseudomonas sp., assembly GCA_964396695.1. GTDB lineage: Bacteria > Pseudomonadota > Gammaproteobacteria > Pseudomonadales > Pseudomonadaceae > Aquipseudomonas. The sequence continues at coordinate 25,115 of CAYNGZ010000023.1, read as the reverse complement.
AATAAACAGCACAAGGGATATTATGCAATGCCGGGGAAAATTATCGACCTGCAGCAGATCAGAGCGCTAAAGAAGGCAGGAATCGAATGCATGAAAGGCAACGCGGATTTGGATAGAGGGCTTTACCGCAATCGGCACTTGGTAGAAAACGCTTTCGCCCGGCTTAAGCATTACCGGGCGGTCGCATCGCGCTTCGATAAGCTCAAGAGAAATTACGAAAGCGTGGTGGCTATGGCTTGTTCCTTCCTTTGGCTACCCATGTGAAACGGGAACGGGCCCTAGGTCCTGACTCAAGTGGTCCGGCATTGGATTTTCTGGAAGCCCCGCTTTGGGTTGGTATTACGCACAATGGCGGGGCTTGAGGGAGTGTCAGGTCAGGACAGAGCGTTCTCGGCCTTGCGTGCCTTGGCAGCGGAGCGGCCGCGCACCCAACTGAAGCCTATGGCCAGGATCAGTGTGAAACCGACGTAGCCCAGCAGCGGGTAGACGGTGCCGACCAACTTGCTGAAACCGCCCAGGCTCAAGCCCAGGCCCACGCAGACGGTCACTGCGCTTATAAGCTTGAAGCGGCCCGATTCAGGCTTGGCAAAGCGTGCGCTGAAGGCAAAGAACATACCCACCGCAGTGCTATAGATCATGCAAACCAGCGCTATCGATATCACCACCGAGAGGATTGGCGAGATGCGTCCCGCCAGTGCCAGGGACGGCATTTCGATGCCTTGCAGCTGGTTGATGTTGGCGAACAGACCGATGTTCAACAGCAGGATCAGCGCGCCGAGGCCAAGGCCTCCGAGTATACCGCCGAGTGCTGCGGCCTTGGGCTGCTTGGTCATGCCGCCGATCACCGCCAGCATCGGAAAACCTACAGCGATGTTGAACGATGCGTACAACAAGGCTCCGACGAACCAGTTGCCAGTGACCGTCTCGTTGTTCTCGCGGGCAACCGCGTCAAGGGTCTCGACCGGGGCGTTGTAGTTGAAGATCGAGTAGGTGGTGATGATCAGAACCATGGCCAGCAGGAAAGGCATGACCGCGCTGATCAGGTTGATGATACGTTTGACGTTCAGACACAGGGTGGCGATCACCAGCATTGTCATCAGTACACCGCCAAATAGCGGCGGCAGGTTGTACTCTTGGGCAAAGATCGAACCGCTGCCGGCCAGCATCACCACTCCAACGCCGTACAGGAAGAACGACAGCACGACATCAACTGCCAACCCGATACGAGTACCGAACAGGGTGTAAAGGACTTCCTTGTGCGAATTCGCTTGCATCTGCGAACTCATCCGGGCGATCTGCATGCCGAGGAAGGCGAACAGCACACCGCTCACCAGAGTACCGACGATGCCTATCAGCCCATAACCGGTGAAAAACTGCAGCACCTCCTGGCCGGAGGCGAAGCCGCCGCCGATGACCACGGACATGTAAGCAAGAGCAATCTGGATGGATCGTTTATTCATTACACTTTATCTCGTTCTTAGACTATTGGGTGCATAGGAATGAGAGAGGCAACCTTCTGTCTCCTCATTTCCGCAGAGCGACTATCTCCATAGCAGAACAACAAGCCCTTCTGGCTAGTTGGATCGTGCAGGTATGCGGACGCCGGCCACTGTATAGGAAGTGTGGGGTGGTTATTTTGACTGTATAAGAGATGATATATGGTGGAAAATTTTGTAAATATTTATTTTCGATATAAATCTCTCGAATCTTGCGAAATTGACCGAAAAGTACTAGGCGCCCTGCCGTAGGTGGTTGCTGTCCTGCACAAAGCTGACTATCATGCCAGAAAATTCATCCTATGATTGGATGAAATGGCGAATTATATCCCAGACATTTTTCCTCTTGTTAAGCGATCCTTGGTCGATCTGAATCGCCCATAGTTTCATGGATCGCTTCCCGCAAAGCACTGCAGGAGAGGAGGTGCGAAAATACAAAATGCTTACGTGAAGATACTTATCGCGTACAAGTATTATACTGCGCGACTTTATTTATCCGATAAATCATCGCCCCCAAAATATTCTTGGTGGGCAATGCATAGGGCGTCATAGAGCGAATGTACTGTTGCTAGATGCTCTTTTTTCATTAGCGTAAGTCTGATGCAGGTCGCTTGTCCAAAATGTGTTCTGCCATATTGCTTGAGATCAACTTGCGCAAGAGCCATGTAAAACCCGAGCTCTTTAACCTTGTTATATATGTGATTTGATGCATTCGTTATCTCCTGGGCATTTCTTGCGACAGGGTAGAATACGACAATATCCAGATCCAGATTAGCAACAAGAACCTCAAACATTTTTTTATCAGACTGAAGAAAGTCCGTTATTTTAGTTGCAGCCATATTACAGTCTGATAACAATTTTGAAAAGTCACCGTCAGAGGTTAAGGGGTAGCATTGCATGGTCGCCCATAATGCAGCAGCGGCAGCGCCTGACCGAGAGCATTCCAATGTGCTCTTGCCTATACTAACCCCACTTGCATCAAAGTATGTATATGGAGATTCATGATCATAAACAGCAGCGGATGGAGCCTTATTTTCGCAATTAATCAACAAGGATCCGCAGCCAAACGCCTGCAAACCATGTTTGTGAGGATCTATGACTATAGAGTCAGCCATCGGTAAAGCCGACAATGCGTCGCAGACACTTTTTGAAAGACGGCTCCTTACAATATAGAAATATCCTCCGTAGGCGGCATCAACATGAACTCTAAAGCCGAAACTATTTTTAAACTCAACAATTTCATGTAGTGGATCTACTGCCCCACAGAGGGTTGTCCCGATTGTTGGTATTACAACAAGTCTTTGCGGCTGATCGAATTTTTTCAACACTTCCAAAAGTGCCGTAGTATCCATTCTTCCCGATGCGTCAGAAGGTATTGAGATATAGTTCATTCCCAATATATTTGAGATTCTTTTGTGGGAGAAATGGGCGCAGTCACTTGTGATGACTGTGGTGGCCCCCAGCTCCCTAGAATGCCAGACAGCTTCAAGATTTGCTATTGTGCCACCCGATGTAAGGTGTCCTTGAAAATTACTCCATCCAAATAGTTCTCCCATTTCCCTGATGCACTCAAGCTCCATATTGGTTGTCGCTCTACCGCCATCGTAGCTATGATTATTAGGGTTTATTTGCATTGCCAAAAAATAAGCAATGCGGGCGGCCTCGCAAACATACCCGGTCATATGCCCAAGATAATTTGGATGAAAATAAGGATCATTATCAGACAGGCGATTGGTCAGCTCGGCGATTACGACATTAAGGTTAGGGGTTTCCTGATTAAACTCCTGAAGATAGCTAAAATTGCTTTTTAGCGACTCTATCGACGCTGCAAGCACGTCCAGTGCATTCTCAGATAACATTCTTTATCCCTTTTTTTAGTTCGAAAACTGCATGAGAAACAGACTGAAACATGAAAAGCACTGACGGCATTCCGGATGGCGAGATCTCGTGCTCCATAATCTCATGAAAGTCGTATGTAATAATCATCATTTCATTTTTTTTGAATCTTTCCGCCAATATTCCAGAGGTGATGAGGCCGGCACCAAAAATTCTATTCTCATCTACTTCCCGTACTACGCCAAACTCCAATATGTAGAACCACAGTATTATGAGACGTTCTTTCTGTTCCTTTGTCGCCCTCATCCATTCCTTTGCAAATAAGGTGGTTACGGAGCAAATTTCGGCGTCATTCAAATAAGGAATGTGGCCGATCATGTCATGACAGAAGTCTGGTTTTTGCGCCTGAAGCACCTCCGATTTAGTTCTCATATTGTTGTAGGTAGGAAACCTACCTGTGCTGAGAATGTAAAACCACTGATCTAAGTTTGTCGGCGGTGTCAGACTGATCTCCATACCACAGCAGTATGATATTTTTTTAAGGTCCGTCAATGATGGTATTTTTTTGCAAATAGAAAATCTCTCGACCCCCTGATGCCATTCTTTACATATTAGATTTTTATATGTGGAGACAGATTGCCACACTAACCCCCATATATCTCTATCTTCCGGGTTTTGCCTCAGCAACATGGACTTATTGTGCTTATACCGCTCAGCTAATTGCGAAGACATACCAGGCCCACCATAGCCAATGTTAATTATTGAATCTAGTTGTGCAACTCAAATATATCCACGGATGCGCCATCACCTGTTGCTTCGCTTGCCACCAGCTTTGCGGTCAAGCATGCTTCTTGCGCTCGTTGTAAAAACAGTTCTCTGCATCCAATTTCTCTGCTGTTCGGGAGGTATATTCTCCCGTTTTTCTCAAGATATTTAGGCGCCTCCAAAAGGAAATTACTCAGAAGCCTGTAACCCGGGTCAATAAGATTTTTAAAGTATGGATCTGTATCGTTTTTGTTGAGCTCAAAGTTATAAGGGTGGTGCCACCAAATTATATCGAACTTATGTTTTTTCGGCACGTCATGAAAAATATCCGACTTAATAGTCGTCACTAAAACATTATTCGTCTTTGCATTTATTTCGGTTGCATGGACGGCGTCCTGATTGATATCGGTAGCATATACTGGATAACATCCAGATTTTGCTGCCAGTATCGCGTACAGCCCGCAGCCGCATCCGAGATCAAGAAATGATTTGCCTGGCTTTATCGGAATATGCGCAATCATCCGCTCTGTTGCGCATAAGAAAATTGCAGGATTGAATACTGTTTTTGGTATAAACAACTCCAGGCCGCAAATACTAAACATTACTTCCCTGCTGCTCTTCGCTTTTGCAACTAGCTCTTTTTCTAGTTGCATTATCCCCTCGCGCGCCTTTAATTTACTGCCCTGCACGTCATCACCGCCTATACAAAAAATTAAAGCTTTAAGGTGTGTGTTTCAAATATTCTCGAACTCCCAAGCGAGGTATCCGCTAGTCCTACTAGCTCAGGCATTCCAAGAGATCTCGTACAAAATCTAAACGCAAAAAACTTTCAGCCCCATGTAGACACAAAGCAACTTTAAGCACCTTGATCGGCAAAATACAAGGATCAAAATAACATGACGCAGCATTATGCCGACGCGCTAAATCACCATCGATAATATTCAAAAGGCATGAGCTTGCCAGCAGAATAAAAACATATGGCGCTATTATTTTTACCCTGTATGAATTTTTACCGTTGGGCAGAGTAGTCGCAACATAAGCTGAATGACAAGCGGAGAAAGCACTACAAAATGTTTCTTTGTTTGTGCGGTCAAACTGAATTTTTATTTATGTACAAGCTTCATAAACACATCTCACCCGAGAAAACGTTCATAGCACCGATAGTGTTGTTATCGGAACAAATTTTCTGCGGTCATGGTTAGACTTACGCTGTCATTCAGCGCTGGGGGGAGTGAACGTGTCGGCGCTGATTGAAAACTGACCCCAACAGTCCTTAGGGCTTTTTTTGTAGCCTCAAGCTTCGACCGCTGCCGCTCGACTCTTTCCAACTCGTCTGGTAGACCGTCGGTTGTTACCCTTTCCGCTATTTTCAGATCTTGGCACTGCCTCTCCAACCGTTCTTTGAACCGTCTAATCACCTCATCCTGGAAGGCGAGCATTTGGATGATTTCCCGCGATACATCGCGAGTCAATTTGAGATAGTCCATGGTTCGTTCCTGAACACCTAGCGACAGTTGGTGTTGGTTGTTTGGCCATAGGTAGTGGAGGTGCAATTTGTCTGCCCAGGCATCTGGTAGACCTTCTGAGGCTGTTGGCAATTCATCAACATCTGCAATGCACGCTGACGCCTAACCTCATCTGCTTGAGCACGGAGGGTGTCGAGCTGTACTCGACAACTCACATAGGCATCGCTTCCAGGCTTCGCGCCATATGACTGGCACTTCGCGTCATCATTTACAGCCTGCCGAGCCTTCGCAGCGTCAATGTCCCGCTGCTCCTGCTGCTGATTCACGCACCCTACAAGCAAAGCCAGCGCCGCCGTTATAAGCCAAACTTTCATAGTCATTTCCTTGACTGGTGAAGTGGCCCGGCGTACCGGACGCCGCGATCATTTAGACTGGGCTGCAAGCTCAAGAATCGCGAGTCTCTGATTCAAGAAGTTATTAAGTTGGCGCGTTTCTTCGTATTTCTGCTCAAGATCAAGCGAACCGTCAATTCGCGCCACGATTTCACCATTCATGCTTCGATGATTTTTTTCGGCAGCTTCGTTAATGCGCTCACGCAAACCATCCGGCAGGCGCACCACGAATTTGTCTGCCGTTCTGGAGTTATAGGACGACAGCGGGGATGGTTCAGATTTGCTTTGTTTTGCAGTGATGGCGGGTTGAGCGGGTGACATTTATTTTTCCTGTCTATCAGGGTTAACTGCCGAGACCAACTCGGCAGCCTGTGACGCCGCACGGTGCTCCAGGTGAGGTTGATAGCGTGATGAATCAGGCCCCCAATCAAAATAAAGCCCTGACTGACCTTCACCGAGTTGAGTTGCTAACGCCGGAGGAATTTCAAGCTCTTGAGAGAGAAGCTGAATAGGTTTGGAGTCGCCCAGAATACGTGCCTGAACCTTCAATACATATCGGCCTGACGTAAAACGGAACGTGCTCCCATCGTCTGGTGTGAGGAAGTGATGGTTCGCGGCGACGCCAGTCTCTCCCACATACAACCCGCTGCCCCTAACCAATTTTTCATCGCCATGAACCCAAATGTTGAAATTTGGCGTGTCTCAGAACGTTCAAGTGAAACGTGCACGGATTCAATCACTCGCCCACGTTTGGAGGTCGCAAACAGCAAGGTACAAAGGTAGACCTTAGGGAGCCCAGATTTATGACCCGGCCGGGGTACGTCTGGCCCGAAGTAAATGACCGTTGGCTGCGTCATCCGAACCGTGCCACGCCGGAAAAGCGTAAGCCACGCTGTAACTGCCGAAATAGACAAGGCCACGGCTGAGACTGCCAATGTAATGGGATCACTCATATAGCGTTCATCCTTCGGTTCTGGGCTTTCGGATACCGGCCTTTTCTGCTACTCGATCAAGACTTGAATACGGGCCAGTACGTCGTCCATCACCACCTCGGGGACCGACTCCACACGTTTGGCGCCACGAGCCTCAAGGTCAACAGTGCGGATCTGATTACACAGCACGACGCCTTGCGTCTCAGTGCCGGAACCGCTCAGTGGCACGGCAAATCCGGCATAGCGAGCAAAATCCCCGCCTTGAGTGATGGGTGCAATCAGGACCAAGCCAGAAACGTTGAAGGCCGCAGGCGAGATGATCAGCGCCGGGCGAAAATCGCCCTGCTGCTCACGACCAGCGGTAGGGTTCAGGTTCAGGCGCACTATGTCGCCCCGGTTGAATTTGGCCCGTTTCACACTTCACGCCCGACGGCTGGCATCGAGTTCCACGCCGCCAATTCGGCAGGCTCCGGTGCGCTCAAGTCGCACTGCGACATCAGATCGGCCAACTGGTAATGCGGTTTGGCCTTCGCGGGTTTGAGGGTCATTACCTCGGCGGACACGTCGAGTTTAAGCATATCCCCACTGACCAGATTCATGAGCTTGAGCACTGTAGCTGGCAGGCGGATAGCCGCGCTGTTACCCCACTGCTGAACTTTTACTTCCATAACCACCTCCAAAAAGTAGTCTCATTGTAGATACACCGTGCAGTGAGCGCAACAGTTTTGTATAAACATAGTATCTACAATGCCAGTTCATAAGCGCGTCGTATAGAGGCCTAACAAACATTTAGGTACGGCTTGGAATGGTCAAGCTGCGCGTGGCCTAGAAGCGTTTGAACAACCTCCACGTCGCCCGTGCTGGCCAATACCTTCGCAGCAAGGGTACGCCTCCCGCTGTGCGACGATCCGCCTTTGATACCGGCCTGACGGTATAGACGACTGAACGTTTGTTGCAGGCTATCGCAAGCTCGGTACGTCTCTGGCCCGCTGTCCAACATGCGATGTTTGAACGCAAGCTCGAACGCTTCGCCCTTGTGGCTCAGAATGAGCTTTGAGCCTGGCCGCAGGCCGCGATACTCATCTGCACCCGACATACCCCAGCGGCGACGCAGGCGCACCTCCAGCCAACGCTCAAGGGCTTCAACACACTTGGGATGCGTCATGTAGACGTTTCTGGCACGACAACCTTTTGTGATCGTCGAGGATAGATACACCTCCGGGCGAACAGCGCCCGATGGGTAAAGCACGCTGGTTGTGTGAGTCACCCAAAGCAGGAGAACGTCACGCTCAGGAAAGCGACCGGTGACGGAGGCAACGCGGATCAGTGTCTTGAATTGGTTGGGGCGAGGGGATATTGCGCGGCGGATGGGTGTAGTCATAGGGCTCTCTGTCAGGATTGGGGACGAATCGTGATCGCTCCAAAGAGAGCGGCAGCGGACCCTCCTGAAAAGGGTAACGGCAGGCCCGCCGTGGTGTTATAGGAAAATACAAACGGATACAGTCAAAACAGTCCACCTAAGGCCGCCGGTTCCCAATTCATAATCACCAACTCACCACTGACCTCGGCTTTGCCCTGCCGCTGGTTGGTCGTGGTGTAGCGGATGTCCAGCGTCTCAAAGTGAAAACCTTCAAACACCCGCCGAATGTCCGGGTGGTCATTGATGCTGACCATCACCTTGCCTTTGCAGCGGCGCATGAAGTCGGCCATTCGTTCGTAGTTTTCGAACGGAAAGTCCACACCGTAGCTGGCGGTCTGCCAGTAAGGCGGATCCATGTAGTGGAAGGTGTGGGCTCGGTCGTAGCGTTCGGCGCATTCAAGCCAGGGTAGATTTTCGACGTAGGTGCCGGACAGACGCTGCCAGGCGGCCGAGAGGTTTTCCTCGATCCGCAGCAGGTTGATGGCCGGGGCGGTGGTCGCGGTGCCGAACGTCTGCCCGGAGACCTTGCCGGCGAAGGCATGGTGCTGCAGGTAGAAGAATCGGGCGGCGCGCTGGATGTCGGTGAGGGTTTCGGGGCGGGTCATCTTCTGCCACTCGAACACCTGCCGTGAGCTGAGCGCCCATTTGAACTGGCGCACGAACTCTTCGAGGTGGTTCTGCACGACGCGGTACAGCGTCACCAGGTCGCCGTTGATGTCATTGAGGACTTCCACGGGCGCGGCCTGGGGTCGCATGAAGTAGAGCGCGGCACCGCCGGCAAAGACTTCGACGTAGCATTCGTGCGGTGGGAAGAGCGGAATGAGGCGGTCGGCCAGGCGGCGTTTGCCGCCCATCCAAGGGATGATGGGTGTAGACATTGAAAGCAAGACCTTTACTGTATGGAAAAACAGGTGCTAGGCTCGCCGCGCTTTGTGCACGAAGCGAGAGCCTTGGCTGGACTTGCAGGGACAGTCTGCAGGGACGGCGGCCGGGCTGAATGTTGACGCATCCACTCCGGCCGCTCTTTTTTACTTCGGTGTTGAGACTTCTTTGGCATAGGCCTGACAGGCCGCCAACGCGATCAATCCTTGGTCGCCGGCATCGGTGATGCCGATAATTCGTTGAGCATGCGCTGGGTCAAGTTGGGCTCTTGTGGCTCCATGAACCACGCCGCCGGCTGAGGTGGCGGCTGACACTGTGGTGCCGCTGGCTGAATCGGTGACGTCGAGTAGGACTGACAGGCGCAGATCAGCAGTGGCAAGACGGTCACGCAGGCGACCTTGATCACGTTGGGCATCGCTTAGGGCTCGGTAATGGGTTTGTTCACTGACGGAAAGCCGTTGCTCGAGCGCCAGGCGCTTGTCCTGCTCAGTACGCTGTTGCGCGGCCGAGGCCAGATTCAGTTGGTTGATGGCTTCAGCCTGCAGGCGCGCTTGTTGCTCAAGCTGCCGACCGTAACGCCAGTCCTGGACCTGCCACGCAAACGCAGCAGATCCGCCGACCGATGCGGCCAACAGCACGCCTTTGATCAGCAGCCGATAAGGCGCCGGGATCAGGTCGACGACACGCATAGCACTGCCCTCGCCCGCGCCCACAGTTGCAGCCGATCCTCCAGCCCGTTCAGCCCGCCATTGATCTTGCGGGTGATCGCCTCGAACTCATGCTGATCCGCCAGGGTGTTCAGCTCACGTACCCACCAGAACCACGCAGCCGACTCGGCAGCCCATTGCGGCAGCTCGAGCAGCTCAGGGGTACGCAGCAAGCGCTCATCGCCAAACAGCGCCAGGCTGCAGCGCAGGTAGTTGTTACGGCCGGTGATCTGGATCAGACCGCGACCGCGATAGCGCTGGCCATCACCGTCAGCCTCCGGGGTATTGCCCAGTTTCGCCGCCAGATTGCCGGTGTCGTATTTGCTCAGGTACTGGTCACCGCCCAGTTCGCGGACGTACTGCAACTGACCGGACTCGTGCCCGACCTGAGCCAGGAAGGCGGCCTGCCGCTGGGGCGTATTGATCTGTCGGCGGAGCATCGCCGAGTTGAGGGCAGAAACAAAAACGCCCGCTTGGCGGCGGGCGTTGGGCATGATGCGCAGAAGCTGTTGCTCTGTCAGTGACATACAGACTCTCCATTGGGACAGTGGTTGATGGTGTCGCGGGGAATGCGGCGCTACTGCTTGAGCTGAACAACCTTCAGATCCTTCGCCGACTTTTTCTTTTTGCCTTTGGCTTTCGCCTTGCCCTTCTTACCGCCGTTACACTCGACGGTCGTGCTCCAACCGGACTGGGTGAACACCTGCTCCACCGAGTCGACCAGGTACTCGCCATCAAGGCCGACCTTGAAGCCTTGGACGTTGATCGCTCGTTCGGCAAACAGGTCGGTGCGCCCTACCATCTCCAGCCGGACGTCGGCGGTGGAACGGTTGAACGCAGTGAGCCGTGCCTGGGCCGCCGCTTCGGCAGCGGACTTGTTCGGGTAGATGTGGCGGTCGGTATGCACTGGCGGCAGGCCGTCCGGCGACTCGGCGTTGTCCAGAGTGACCACGGCGAGCTTGCCGGTCTTCTTGTCCTGGTGCTTGGCCGAGACCGCCTTGTGGGTGTTGCGGTCGCCCAGCCGAAACTGGAAACGGCTGACGTCCCGACGCTGGATCGTCACCACGCCGAATGCCTTTCCCGAGGCGCTCTGCCCACCCTGGCGAGGCATGACCAGTAATTTGCCGTCGGCGACTTTGGCCGTGCAGTCGTACTGCTTGGCCAGACGCGTGATGAAGTTGAAGTCCGACTCGCTGAGCTGATCGGCACGCGGCACCTTGGTCTGCACCGGGCAGACCGCCTGCCAGCCGTTGCGCGCGGCGACGTCGGCGACGATCCGCGATAGCGGTACGTTTTCCCAACTGCCGCTGCGGGTGGTCTTGCCACTGCCGCGCATGTCGCTGGCCTTGCCGGTGATCACCAGCGTATCCGGTGGGCCGGACAGCTCGATCTCGTCGACGACGTAACGGCCGATGCGGGTCAGTTTGGTTTCTGCGTAACCCAGATAGATCTCGATGCTGGCCCCGCGTGGAGGCAGCACCACGACGCCGTCACGGTCGTCGATGCGCAGCTCGAACTCGTCGGATTCCATGCCGGGTTTGTCGGTGGTCTTCAGTTGCAACAGCCGGTCGTTGATCCGCTGGGTAATGTCGGCGCCGTCGGCCACGACACGAAAGGTTGGGGTCATTGTTTCGTCCAGAAAAAAGCCCGCACAAGGCGGGCTCAATGGGTTTCATTTTTCTGTTTGCCATCAGGCGATAGTGATCAGACGATCTTAACGATAGTCATCCCCACAACATCACCTCGCTGTCGTCAGGCGCCGGCAGATCCGGTAGCTCGATCACGATGCCGGCGCGGTACGGTTGTGGCTCGTCGGCCAGTCCCTGGTTGGCATCCAGCACCGCCTCGACGGTACCGTTCAAATGCCCATAGGCGTGGTAGCAAAGGGTGTCGAGCAGATCCCCGTCAGACGTTCTGCAGGTCGTCGCCATAGCGCACAAACTCCAAGGTAAACGCCTGCTTGCGCGGGATCCCGCCCTGCAGCAGCGCGCTCTGTTCTTCTTCGATGTTCTTCAGGCACCAGGTGCCCAGCACGTCGCCATAGCCGGTGGTCAGGGTCAGCGGCTGGAGCTGGGCACCGAGGCTGCGCAGAGTGTCCAGTTGCTTGATTCCGCCCTTGAAGCCGGGAAAGATCGCCCCCTTGAGGGTGATCTTTTCCTCGCCGATGCCCACCGCCTGCTGCGCCGGCCGCCGGGTCAGGCGTTCCTGCGAGGCCCAGCGGTACTCTGTCGAGCGCCGCAGTTCGTCGAAGGCGGCGGTGTCCAGATTGAAGTAGTACGGGATCGCCTTGGGATCAAGCGACTGCACGATCAGCAGGTGCGGGAACGGCTTCACCGCCTCCGGCACCGGCGTCGCGTCGCCGGCCAGCGATCCGGTCGGCAGGATGTTCCCCAGCGACGGGCTGACCTTGCCGGCGATCTTGTTGATCGCAGTGGACGCCCGGGCCGCCTGTTCCTTCAGGTCGCCCATGCGCTCATCGATCTGCGACAGGGCGCGGGTGGCCTTGTTGTACGTGGCCACCACCTGCCCGACCTTGGCCTGGGCGGCGTTCACCCCGCGCATCACGCGCTGCAGCTTCTCCCCAACCGCCGGACCGACAATCGGGATACCCTCCAGCTCCGAGGCCGCGCCGCTGATCTCGCTGATCGCGCCGTTGACCGGCCCCATCATGCCGTCGAGGCTGCGCCGGCCGGTTTCGCCTGCTGCCGCCAGGTACTTAAGCCCCGACTGCAGCTGTTCCATGTAAGCCATTGGCCCTCCTTACACGTGCGGTTCGTCGTACAGCGAGCGGTTCTGCAACTGCTGTGTGGACTGGCGCCATTGCTGATCGATATAGGGTTGGAGCTCTCGCGCCAGTTGCGCCGGATCCTTCACATCGCCCTGCACGGTGACATGCAGCGGTGCCTGGATATCGAACCGTTGCTCAACCTTGGTCGACTCAGGTTTCGCTGCAGCCGGCGGTGCGAGCATCGCCGGTACGCTGGGGGTGACCGGGTGAGTGAGAGCGCGTGTGACATCGCCCAAGGCTGCGCCGGCCGGCTCCCGTTCTGGTAACAGTTGCTTGGGTGCGGGTGGAATCTGACTGGATGCAGGAAGCACTTGCTTGGGCGCAGGCAGCGGCACCGGTACAGCCATTACCGGCTTGGCACTGTCGATAGTTGCCTGTGAACTTGGCGCCGCGCCTGTCATCAGGGGCAACATTTTCGGCTGCGGTTGAACCATGTCTTTGACCACCGGTACCGGTGCGAATGACCGGGCGATGTCGCCCATTGCCGGCGGAATGTTCTGCCCGGCATTGGTCATCATCAGTGGCCCGGCATCTGGCACTTTTTTGAGCGAGTCGGGGGTTCCGAACAACTCCTTGCCCGCAAAACCGCCGAGTGCATCGCCGCCCATGTAACCGAGATAGCCGCCGACCAATCCGCCGACCATGGTGCCGATGATGGGAATGGCCGATCCGATGGCTGCCCCGGCTGCAGCACCGGCCAGCGTGCCGGCCAAGCCGCCCACCGCCTGCCCGTAACCCTCGGCCTTTTCATCCTGAGTCTCGGCGTTTTGATAGGTGTCCCAGGCCTTGTAACCCGCCTCAGCGATTGCGATCACCGCGGTGCCTTTCACGACTGAACCGACGCTAGGGCCGCCACCGCCCCCACGGGCACCACCGCCTTTGCCGCCGCCCTTACCTTTTTTGCCATCACCACCGGTGTCGAAGTCGCCGGCATCCAGCCCGCCGCCCATGGCTGGCAGGTTGGTAACGATGACTTTTTGCGGAATGTTCGGGTTGCCCATCAAGGTGCCGCGTCCGATGTTCATCAGCCCCTTACTGATCTTGAAGGCGTTGAGCACTCCTCGCAATGCAACCAGGCCCGCCACGGCGGTGCCGATGGTGGTGACCAGTCTTGGCGACTCGTCGGCCAACCCCGAGAGCTTGCGCGAAACGTTGGTAATACCGTCGGCCACCGCATCGGTGACCGGCCGAATCGCATCACCGATGCTACGCATGGCATCGTCCATGCTCTGGGCCATCTCGGACCATTTTTGTGCGGAGGTTTGACGCCGCTCGGCCAGGTTCTTGTCGAGGATCCCGGTGGCGTTGGCCGAGTCCTTCTTCAGTTGCTCATACAGATCCTTATTCTGCATGTACGCGGTCAAGGCAGCCTTGACCTGCATGTCGGCGAACAGGTCACCTGTACGCAAGGCCTCTTCCAGGGACTTCATCATGCCCTTGGCCTTCTCTGGATCACTCTCCTTGCTGATGCCGGCCACGGCTTTAGCCATCTCGGCGGCCCGCTTCGGGTCAGTCGCTTCGATGTACTTCTGGGCCAGCGCGAAACTGGACTCCAGTGTGGACTTGCCGTTCTGCAAACCGGTCTGCATCGACCGCTTATAGTCGATGCCCGCCTTCTGGTAGGCCTTGACCGTTTCGCCGGAACCGATTTTCTCCATCCAGTTTTTGAGGTTGTTGGCCGCCTCGTCCGAGCCGCCGGCAGTCTTCATCTGCACCTGCAACATCGCGCCCAATTGCGACACTGAGTCCATGCCGGTGATGCCCAGCTTGCCCATGCCGGCCAACAGCTCAGGAAACCACTTGGCCATGTCGACCGCTTCAAAGCTGCCTGCCTGTCCCTGATAAGCGACGGCCTCCAGTGCCTTTTGCATGACGGCCGGATCGGTGATCTTGGCGTTCTGCCCCAAAGCATTGATCATCTTGGCGGTTTCTGTACCTTCCGATCCCTGCCCCACAGCGAACTTGGCCGCCGTCGGCGCATAGGCCAACGCCTTGTCCAGCTCCATGCCGGCGCCGACCAGGGCGTTGACCAACTCGGCCACCTGATTGCGCGCCATGCCAGTATCGCGCGACGTGTCGATGACGGTTCTGGACAACTGCGTCTCTTCTGGCGTATTGGCAATGTTGGCCTTGATGGCGATGTCACGGATGATTGCGCCATAGTCCGCGCTGACCTTGGTCGGGATAGCCGCTGCTGCAGTCAATGCGCCGGCCTGACCGAGGGTACTTTTCATCCCCTGGCGCCCTTCCTCCATTTGGCGGTGGCCGAGGGCTTTCAATTCAGCACCGGCGGCCACGCGTCCCATCGTGGCGTAGGCCTTGCTCAAGCGCCCGACCTCGACGCCCTGTTTCTTCAGCAGGTCGAGATTCTTTTCATATTTGGACAACAGCTTGTCGGCACCGGCGGCGCCGGTTGCGTGCGCCTTACGCCACTCCTCGCGCAGACGCATAGTGTCGCCGATGGTGTTCTGCAGGACCCGGGCTTTGCTACCGACCGTGTCCAGGTGCTTGATCTTGTCTTCGACGTCCTTGAACGCTTTGCCTACCGTCGGATCGACGGCGCCGCCGATGACAAAGCCAAGTGCGAGGTTCTTCGCCATGTGTGTGCCCCTGGGTCGAGGATGAATGGGAATGGCTCAGTCCGTGAGCCACCACACGATGTCGTTGAAGGGCATGGCCATGATCTCGGCCGCAGAGAAACCGGTCTCCTTGGCCAGGCGTTTGGCCAGGCCCTTCAACGTCGGCCCATCAAATCTCGTCGTCTTGGACCAGACGAAAATAGCCTTTCTGCAAACGCATGTAGTCGACCAGCTTGAGGGCCATCAGATCCTGTTCCGGGGTCTGGGTCAGCGAGGAAAACAGCGACATTTCGCGCTTTTCTTCGTCACCGTTACTGGCCGCTGTGGCGGCCCGGATGTCACGTACACATGGTGCGCGGATGGTCAGGGTGTCGGCCAGCACACCCGACAGCTCGGTGGGGTGTCGCAGGGATATCCGAAAGCCTTCTTCGGTGAGGTGCAGCCAGCTTGGCAGCGGTTTTTCTTGAGTAGCTTGATTCGTTTGCGTCATTTCATCGTTTCCTTAAAGGCCCAGGGCCGCACGTTCGTCTGCAAGCTGGTCGACGCCGTCGATCACCAGCACCATCCCCACCATGTCGATTTCGTAGACCATCCGGCCGCCGACTTCGAGCTTGTAGTAGGTCAATGCCATGTTGTGTTTGGTTTCGGCCTTTTCGCCGGCTTTCCAGTCACCCATGTCGACTTCTTTGAGACCGCCGCGCATGGTGACGATGACCGGAGTGACCCTGCCCTTGAGCCCCTTGAACGAGCCGCGAAACACGGCATTGCACGCGGTACGATCCGACAGCCCGAAAAACTTCAGGGCCTCACGGCGCACGCCGTTGGTGGTAAACCCGGCCTCGAGTTTCTCAACGCCGGTCGGGATCTCGATCTCACCGGCCATGCCACCGCCACGGTAGGTGTCCATCTTCAAGACGACCTTGGGCAACGTCACGCTAGGTACGTCGCCAGAAAAGCTCACGCCATCGATAAACGCGGCGCAGTTGGACAGAACTTCAGGAATCATCAGGGGCCTCCTTAGGCGGCTTCGAGCACTTCGGTCATCCATTGATTGGTGACTTCAAAGAGGAAGTTCGGGTTCTCGGCAGGCGGCACGTCGGTGAAACGGATCCGCCAAAACACCTTGCCCTGCTCGATCTGGCTGGCGGTGTTCAGTTCGTGATCCGGGAACACCTCGAAGTTGATCACCGCGCCCTGGTTCTTCAGGTCACGCATAAACGCCTCAAGACCGTCGGTGACGTCCTTGATATAGGTCTTGGTGATCGAACGATCGACGGCCCATTTGTGGCCTGCCTGCACCGCATCCATGAGGATGAACAGCGTGCGGACCCGCGTGACAAACGCCCACTTCGGATCGCTGGACAAGGTGCGGTTACCCCACAAGCGGAACCCGTCGTCGCGAATGATCGTGGTGATGTTCGCGTTGTTGAGCAGGTTGGCCCGGCAGGTTTCATCACCATCCAGGTACTCAATGGCTCGCGTGGTACCGGTGATGCCGACAAACTCCTTATTGGACGGCGACGCCCAGAAACCGTAGGTCGCATCGGTCCAGGCAAACAAGCCCGCCGTCCAGGCCGAGCCCGGCGCATCTACCGTTGCACTGGTGCCGGTATCCCAGAACTGCACGCCAGGATCGACCATGTACAGATTGCGGCTGCCGAAGTTTTTGGCGTAGGCCATGGCGGCCTCGTCGGTGGTGCATGGGCCATCGATGATGCCGAGGGCGCGCAGTTTTTGCGCCAGGCTATCGAGTGCCGTGGCGACTGCCTGCGTGGCCGAGTGCCCCGGTGCGATCAACAGCCGCGGCTGCGCGTTGAACAAACTCTTGCCATCAAGCAGCGCCTGCAGGCCAGTACGCTGCCCCGAGGCCAACACCCCACCGATGATCGCTGAGGTCTGCAGCGCGGGGTCATCCATCTTGGGCACGCCGATGGCAACGATCACTGCCTTGGCTTTTTTGTAGATCGCCTGACAGGCCTTGGTGATCGCCGCATCGGCGCCGAAGGCGGCAATGGCTTCACGCTCGGTGGTGATCAGCTTCAGCTCGCCGGCCTTGGCGCTGGCCCCGGACAAGACGCCTGGTGTGAAGGTATCGCAGAGCCCGATGATCGACGAAGACGGCAGCGAAATGGTGCGTGCGCCCGTATCCACCGAGGTGGTCGTGACGCCGTGATAGAAACTCATAGAGCGATCTCCAGAAACGAAAAAACCCCGCATAAGCGAGGCTGTCGGTGATGTTCGTGTTACGCGTAACGGAAAAGAAAACGCCCCGTCAGTGCGGGGCGTTTATTGGGCTTGCAGGGCAACCCAGTCCGGCTTAGGCGGGCGGTGTGCCTGATCAGGAAACTCGACCGCTTGCGGCCAATCACGCAGCAACTGTAAATAGGTCAGCAACTCGCCGTATTGGTCTGCGCTCAGACTGACTGGCAGCGACAGCTCCAACTCGTCCCGATGCCGCTCTCGCAGCCACTTAACACTCTCAATTTCCGTGTCACGCCAATAGCGTTCTTGATTCGCCAGGGCATTTGGATCATCTACGGGATCGATCAATACAGGACGGCCCTGGGCATCGGGCCGGATGGTCTTGCCGTCTGATACCCCAGCCAGCAGCAACTTTTGTTCTGATTCCGTGATTTCTACCGCATCGCTCGGGATGCTCTTGGCCGGGTGCGTGCTTGTGTTCAAGTAACTTCTTGTTGCGAAGTGGTAATAGATCGTCATGTTGTACCTCCTCAGTACCCAATGGCCCACCAGGACATGTTGCCCGTCGATCCCGTGTAGTTGTTTTGAAGCCGAAGCACCG
Source organism: uncultured Pseudomonas sp. (assembly GCA_964396695.1). Classification (GTDB taxonomy): domain Bacteria; phylum Pseudomonadota; class Gammaproteobacteria; order Pseudomonadales; family Pseudomonadaceae; genus Aquipseudomonas. Next base: position 7,049 of record CAYNGZ010000023.1, on the reverse strand, counting down.
ACTTGGAAATAATGATCGCACCAGGCGCGAATGAACTCGTTGTGGCCATCGACGAAAAGTCCATCGACACGAAAACACGTAAGGCCTCAACCGGAAAGGCCACTGGAAATGACACGTCTCGGGTTGGCCCCAAGGCGCCAGGCGTGGTAGTTGCCTGCCCTATCTGGTTCGCAACCCCCCATTGCAAGATGAAGCCGCCCAACCAAACCGGCAGCGCGATATATCCGTTGACGCCGAGCAACCAGGAGACGCCGAAACGCAGCTTCTTGGGCGTAACGATAGTGGTGTCATCGATACCCCCGTTTACGAGCGTTTGCGTGGCGATACGGGCAATGCCCAGCGCGCTTTCAGTGGCCTGAACAACTTTCGCAGCAATCGCCTGAAAGACCCGCAAGGCGTTCATCGGCTTGTTTGTGTCAGCTCCGGCCTCTGCCTCTGGCTGACTGGCAAAGGCGACGCCATAACCCACTAACGAGCTGGCTTTGTCGGCCTTGTTTGCAGGATCGAAATTCCCCGAGTGCCACAGGCTCCGCCACGGGCCATAACCTCCGGGAAACGTGCGTCTGAAAGCGGCGGCATCCGAAGCGAGGTCATACGACAGCGTGAAAGCGTAATCGTTAATCGTGTGATGAAACGCGCCGGACCCGGAAAATCCCTCTGGACGATTGGGCGTGCTGGAAGCCGGGAAAACATACAGGCCTGACTTGGCCAGACCGCTGTAATCGCTACCCGCAATAGCGGTCGCGAATCCATCGGTGATGCCATAGCCGGCCAGCGTGTCAGGGTTGCTGCCGCTTTGCACAACACCGCGTTCATTGATCGTGACCTTCGTAAAGGTGCCCGGCTTCTTGTTCGGCGGCAGTACGTCAATAATCACCGTATCGACATAGCTACGCGTGGCCAGCACCACCGCCGGGTCAATCTTGAGCGTGATGTTGCCAGTGCTTCTGACGATGAAGTTCATCCGCACAATCTGCGTGCGGCCGGAACCTTGCGAGAGAACCGGCTTAAAGCTCGGCGCGCAGTTGGCCACAGCCACCAGGTCGCCGTCGGCGTCCCATAGGCCGATTTCGCGTATCCAGTGCCCGCCCTCGTCGGCCGGAATAACCTGTTCGGCAATGAGTACCGCCGGGTTAACCGGGTCGACCCTGAGTTGATTCAGCGGCCGGCGGCGCCACTCGTTGATCAGCTTTTTTTGCGTAGCACTGGGGATAGGGTCGGTGTTGTTGGCATCCCCCACGCCCATTTCGGTGATCTTCCAGGGAATGCCGAGTGCATCGGCGTTCGCCTGCTTGGCCATCCCCACGTTCGTGAGGATCGCGAAAAACTGCGAATTCGCATCAATCATAATAAACGTCCAGGGTATCAATGGAGTGTTCGCGCCCCACCACGCCAAAGCAGCCCGTGACTTCAATGTCACGCATGACCGGCGGGTAAACGTCGATTTCGTCACCCTCGTACAGGGCGACACTGATATTCAAAGCGCCTTGGGTTTCGAGGCTGATCGCCAGCCCGGTCAGGTGCCGGGTAACAGGCTTGGCGTCGTCGATCAGGCGCTCAAGCTCCTGATACATTTCCTCGGTGATACCGGTGTCGAGGACGCCGACCTTCAGCGCAAAGGTGCCGGGCACCCCCTCCGGTACCGTGTTGAACCACTCGATAATTTCAATCAGGTAGCCCAGGGGCTCCACCACGCGGCGCAACGCACCAATAGTTCCCTTGTGCGCATGGATGTAAAACGACGCCTTGATGGCCGCCCGCTTGACCGACTCGGACCAGCTGGGATCCCAGCGGTCAACCGACCAGGCCCAGGCCAGATGCGGCAACAGATGGGCCGGACAGGTATCGGGGTTGTACAGCGTGCGCAGCGGGATGATGGTTTCTTCATAAAACGCCGCCTCGATAGCGCGCTCCAGAGGCGTGCTGTTGAGCGGTAACAGACTGCGCATATCAACCTCCCAGCACGACGCTATAACCCGTGCAGTAAGCCGCCTGCCCTTTGGTCGGGGCCAGGTCACGCCAATCCTTGAGTTCAACGCGCCCGACCCCGGCCACATGCAGCTGCGCGTCGACGCCGGAACGCGCCACCTCAACCCCCAACCGCCTGCGCGGGTTGATCCAGGCCGCCAAGCGCTTGATCGCCTCGTCGAGCGCCGCATCGTTTTCAGGGCCAGGGCCCTTCATGTGCAGAACCGCGTCGACGCGGTAGCGCAGGATCTCGGCACTGCGCACCGCCACGCGGTCGCCGACCGGTCGCACGTTGTCGTCATTCAGGGCTGTAGCGACCAACGCCAGCAACTCAGGGCCGGCCTCGCCATCGCCCTCCAGGCTGAGCACGGTGACGTCCACGCAGGCCGGCGCCGGACTTTCGGCGGTCGCGTCGGCCACCAGCGCGGAAGCGTTACGCGCATGCAGGATGTAGCTGTTACGCGGCCCGGCCGTGGTCAAGCCTTCGTACGCCAGCTGCACCCGCTCACGCAGAGCATCGTGAGACTCCATGACCGCCTCGACCGGCGGAACCGCCAACGGGTCGGCTGGCTGAATCACCAGGCGCTTCAGGTTGACATTCGCCGCCAACTGATCCAGGTCCCCACCGATGGCATAGGCCAGCAGCTGCGCCTTGGCTGCGTCGTTCACCCGCGCCCGGTTGCCGAGCTTGATGTAACAGCCGACTTCCAGCAGCTTGGTGACCGGATCGCTCTCCAGAGACGCAGTCCAGTTTTCCTTCATGTGTCCACGAAAAACCCCAAGCGCCTCGGCATAAGAGTCTTCGAAGTCCAGCGGCTCCAGCACATCCGGGGCCGGTAGCTCTGACAGGTCCACCAAGGTACTCATACCCACACCTCCAACGTGCCGCGCACACCGAGGTATTCGCCGCTGATCTGCAAATTGATTTTCCCGCCCAACACGGACACCACGCGCACCCGCTCAAGCTTCAGGCGTGGCTCCCAAAGGCCTATCGCCCGAGCGGCCTCGGCTTGCGCGGCGCTTTTCCAGCCTTCGTTGATGGGCAGGTCGACCATGCGCCGCAACTTGCAGCCGTACAGCGGCCGCTCCCGACGGCTCAGTAACGGCGTGCCGAGGATGTCTTCAACGGACTGACGTAAATGCTCGATACCGGAGATGGGCTGCCCGGTGTGGCGATCCATTCCGATCATCGGGTTACTCCTTGAGCGGCTCGAACTCGGTGTTGTCCTTGAGGAACTTCAGCGCCACAGCGTCCGTGGTGCTGACCGATACAACACCCTTCGCAACGGGCAGCTCCCGGTCACCAGGCAGAATCAATGTGCGAGAGGTGTACACGGTGTCACGGAAGGTCGCCGTCGACGATCTCGGTGCTGGCAGTGGGCTGGTGGTGATGGCTTGATCCAGCGCCACGGGGTCTTCTTGAGGTTTGGCCATGATTGCTCCAGGCATTAAAAAGCCCGCACGCGGCGGGCTGGGGTTATGGGTTGTCGCTAATGCGAGTGGTGGTTGCTGTTGCCAGCGGTGTCGAGAATCGCCGCATCGCTGGTGATGTCCTGCGTCGCGTGCAAAGGGCCGTCGATGTTCACCGGCCCCTTGATGTGCACGGTCGCCTCCAGGTTGATGGTGCCGGTCTTCACCGTCACCGAGCTGTCCGTGACCTCGGCCTGGGTCGCCCCGACCTTGATGGTGACTGTGCCGCTGGGCAGGCTGATGGTGTAGCTCCTGGCCTGCCAGTCGTAGACCAAGGATCCGCCATCGTCGAAGCGCCAGACCTCGACGTGGTCACGATTGTCCGGTGGTGGCCCGCCGTTGCCGTACAGACCGGGAATGAACGTACCTTGCGACACGTCGCCGCTGGTACTGATCAGCGTGCCCTGCTCATTAATGCTGGGCGCCCGCCAGTGCCGGGCCTTGCCGGCGGCCACGCTGTGCCAGCGAACCCAGCCACTGACCCACTCGCCGTCCGATACCCGGCACACCGGTGGCGAAGCGGCGAGATCCACCGCCACGACGTAGCAGCCCTTGACCAGGCCGGCGAGCATCCGGTCGTGTTGTGCAGATGCGTAACTCATGACAACGACTCGGGTGCAAAGTACTTGTCCTTGTTGGCTGGGCCGGCATCCGGATCAACCCCAAACAACAGCGTTCCCGGCGGCTGATCCGGCCAAGGCCACTCCTCGTTGCCGAGGTAGATCTGCTGCGTCCACTCCACCACCCAGACGGTGTAGCCATCCAGTTCGGGTTTGGTCCAATCCTGCATGGCCTGGACGAACTCGGCGGGTTCCACCGCTACGCCCCAGCTCTGCATCCGCAGCAAGACAGCGAGCTGCCCCGCCAGGAACACCGCCTGTTGATGGTGATCAGGTTGGATCGGATCGGTGATCACCCGCGCTTCGAACTTGCAGGCCAGCCCCACCTCACCCGTACCCGGATCTTGACCCGCCTCCATTTCTGCCATCTCGATAAACACCGCTGGCAGTCGAATGTGATCCTCGATAACAGGCCAGATCGCCACCGTCTGGACACCCGGCAGATGATCCAGCACGTGCCGCTCGATGGCCAGGTAAAGCTGCTCAAGACTGAAAGGATCTTCAGACACGTCATTTCCCCTTCAGGTACTTCTGCAATTCAAAGTTGAGTTCCTGCTGCAGGATCTGCAACAGGCGCTCATCCGCCCGTTTTACCCAGCTCTCGAAGTGCGGCCGGGCCTGCTCCAGCGAGATCTTGGCCTTGGCCAGCGGGAAGCGGTTGTCGTGTTCGGCGATCCAGCCCGAACTGGCGCCGCCTCGAGCATTCACGGTGCTGCCAGGGTAGTCGTCAGAGTTGAAGTGTTTGCTCGCCATGCGTATCCAGATGTCTTCGCTGCTACCGTAGACCTTCTTGTAGAAGGCACCCTGGTAACGCCGCCCGGCCACCGACACCCCGGCGTTGCTCTGCCGGGCGCGGCCGATCCGGCTCGACTCAATGGCATTGAGACCGAACCACAACTTACCGCTCATGGCACCGCCGGTGACCGGATAAGCACGCAACCGCTGTCGCACGGCGGCCACAGCGATCCGTTCCTGCCGACTGACAGCGCGAGCAATGTGCGTACGCAACCAGCCCAGGGTTTTGTTGATCGCCCGCCGCTGTGCTACAGCGGCAGCCTTCGGGACCAGGGCCGCGAAGTCCTGGAACGCCTTCAGATCCGCCGCCGAGGTTTGCAGGGAGATCATTCCGCCGCTGGCCGAGGACTTGAAGTGACTGCCGACACTCACGGGCGTTTCCTCAAGATCAGCGCCACGACGCCATCACCACCTGGCTCCAGCTGCAGCAGGTCGTAATCGCCACCGCCATCCAGCGCCGGCAGATCCACGCTCACCAACAAGCCCTTACGCAACCCGCTGGAATCACTGACGCGGATCTCGAAACGCGGCTCGCGTAGACCGGTGACACTGCGACCGATCTTGGGCTGCAACCAGGGCGCGAGGAACATGCCGAGCACCGGTTCGTCGTAGCCTTCGATCCGGGCGCTGTCGCCCAGGGTTTCGAACACCGTGGCGTCGACCTCGGCCATCAGGTCGTGAAAGCTCACGGTCAAAGCTCCAGCAGGATCTGAGCACGGGGCCGAGTGCACAGATGCAGCGGGTTCGACTGGGCCTCACCGGCCATGCCTTTGTTGAACGGCAGCGGCTCGATCATGCTGTAGTAGGGAATACCCTGGGTGTTGACCGTCTCCATGTAGTCGGCCGGAGCGAACACCGAGATGTACAGTTCTGGTACGCCTTCAGGCACCAGCAACGCCTTGTCGTCGTGGACGAAAGACACCCCTGCCACTTTGCCACGGTAGCGCTCCCAAATAATGCCGCCAAACTCGAAGCTTTCACGGGCATCACCACGCAATGCTGCCGCTTGCTGACTGTTGAGATAGGTCTCCTTGACCGCCTTGTGCACAATCAGTTTGTTCCAGAAATTCTTCCCGCAGAAAGCGCGGGAGCTGGTACTGGTCACACTGCCCAGGGCGTCCTCTTGCATGTCCAACGCTTCGCCGCATTTGACGCGCAGCTCGGTGCTCTGGTCGGCCAAGCCCATGGACAACTTCTGACGCTGCACACCAAAGGCGGCGTAGATGTCCAACAGCGGCGTCTTGCCATCGGCATCAAGGATCAGACCGTTGAGTGCTCCCATGCGCTGGAACTCGTGAGTCGCGTCCAACTGGCGACGCGCTTTCGCGAGCCGGACATTGACTACATCCTGGACAGCCTGCAGCTCAGTGCGAGTGCCGAATGCACGAATGCCCTGAATCTCGTCGGCCTTGATGGTGAAGCGTTCCGGCAGGTGGACGGTGTTGAAAGGAATCAACTGACGCTTACTGGCACCGACTACCAGACCGGAACCGCCTCGCTCACCAGCCGGAACCAGTGCCAGGGTGTCGCCGTCCTTTTCGATCTGCACGGTCAGGCTGGTGACCCCTTCCTCGCGGAACAAACCCAGGGCGCCGATGCGGCCTGGCAGATAGGGTTGTTCATTAATAGCTGCGGTGAGCGCTGTTACGGCAAACGCTTCGTCGTCAAAGATGGCGATATCGGCCATGGGGATTCTCCAGAAATGAAAACCCCGCACGCGGCGGGGTAGATAAACGCGGTTGAACGTCTTAGCGGACGATCAGGAAATGGGTGGCCAGGGCTTTCTCGGCATCAAGATCGAGGCCGGTCAGATGCGCTTCGCTGATTTCGGCCAATCGCACCACTGCGCGACCACGACGCACAATGTCCGACTGACCCAGCGGCCCGTAGAGAATAGCGACAGCCTTCTCGCTGCCGTCTTCAGCTGTTGGGGAGTACGGTGCGAATTCGCCGGTGGCTGCTACCAAGCCAAGAATCTGCCCCGGTTCCAACGCAGGTCCGGCAGCGACGTTGATGGCTTCGCGCGAGATATTGCCGGCCCCCTCGGACAGGAGGAATTCGCCCGCGTGCATTGGTTCACGTTTGATTGTCATGGTCTTGCTCCTTTCGCGGCGTGCGTGGCTCCAGATTGAGCGGCTTGTCGGGCGGCCCAGATCGAGGTGGGATCAGGTTGTTTGGCCAGCACCTTCGGCGCCG
>CAYNGZ010000022.1:0-28237 GCA_964396695.1 uncultured Pseudomonas sp. | reverse complement strand
TAAATCAATAAGTTATTTTTTGTTCCATAAGAGCTGCCGCAGGCTGCGATCTTTACCCTCGGCAGGCTGCCTGAAAGCAAAAGATCAACAGATCGCAGCCTTTGGCAGCTCCTACAAAATTCCGTACAACGCCAAACCTGCGATCAATACGGTAAACTCGCGGCACTGCTGTCTGGAGCTACTTATGCGCGAAGAGTTGAACCAAGGCCTGATCGACTTCCTCAAGGCCTCCCCTACCCCGTTCCATGCCACCGCCAGCCTTGTTCAGCGTCTGGAAGCGGCGGGTTATCAGCGCCTTGACGAGCGCGAGCCCTGGACCACCGAAGCCAACGGTCGCTATTACGTCACGCGCAACGACTCCTCGATCGTTGCCATCAAGATGGGCCGCAACTCCCCGCTATACGACGGCATCCGCCTGGTCGGCGCCCACACCGACAGCCCTTGCCTGCGGGTCAAGCCACAACCTGAACTGCAACGTCAGGGTTTCTGGCAATTGGGCGTCGAGGTCTATGGCGGTGCGTTGCTCGCCCCCTGGTTTGACCGCGACCTGTCGCTGGCCGGCCGCGTGACCTTCCGCCGCGACGGCAAGGTCGAAAGCCAACTGATCGATTTCAAGGCACCGATCGCCACCATTCCCAACCTGGCCATTCACCTCAACCGTGAAGCCAACATGGGCTGGGCGATCAACGCGCAGACCGAGCTGCCGCCGATCCTTGCGCAATTTGCCGGTGACGAACGTGTAGACTTCCGCGCCGTGCTCACGGACCAACTGGCCCGGGAACACGGCTTGAACGCCGACGTGGTGCTCGATTACGAGCTGAGCTTCTACGACACCCAAAGCGCCGCTGTCATCGGCCTGCACGGCGACTTCATTGCCGGTGCGCGCCTGGACAATCTGCTGTCGTGCTACGCCGGCCTGCAAGCCTTGCTGACGGCTGACACCGATGAAACCTGCGTGCTGGTGTGCAACGACCACGAAGAAGTCGGCTCCTGCTCGGCGTGCGGTGCCGACGGCCCGATGCTCGAACAAACCCTGCGCCGTCTGTTGCCCGAAGGTGACGAGTTCGTACGCACCATTCAGAAGTCGTTGCTGGTCTCGGCCGACAACGCCCACGGCGTACACCCCAACTACGCTGACAAGCACGACGCCAACCATGGCCCGAAACTCAATGCCGGCCCGGTGATCAAGGTCAACAGCAACCAGCGCTACGCCACCAATAGCGAAACCGCAGGGTTCTTCCGTCATCTGTGCATGGCCGAAGAAGTTCCGGTGCAAAGCTTCGTGGTGCGCAGCGACATGGGCTGTGGCTCGACCATCGGCCCGATCACCGCCAGCCATTTGGGCGTGCGCACCGTGGACATCGGCCTGCCGACGTTTGCCATGCATTCGATCCGTGAGCTGTGCGGCAGCCATGACCTGGCGCACCTGGTCAAAGTGCTGAGCGCTTTCTACGCGTGCCGCGAGTTGCCGTAACCGATTAAAAGATCGCAGGCTTCGCCGAGCACACGTCCTGTAGGAGGGGCCGCCCCCTCTTCGAGGCCGCGCTGTCGCGCAAGGAACATGGGCCAGGGCTGGCAAGCCAGCCCTTAAAAATAATATATAAATCAATAAGTTATTTTTTTTCCATAAGAGCTGCCGCAGGCTGCGATCTTTTGAAAAACACCTAGACTTACATCACCTCTCCAGACAAGGCTGTCGCCATGATCTCGATGTCTGTTTTCAACTCCATGCTCATTCCGATTCTCTCGGGAATGATCCTGCTGGCCATCGGTTTCAACTTTCGCGACAAAAACGCCGGGGTGTTTTCGATGTGGATCGGCATGCTGCTGATCCTCGCCACCGTGATTTACAAGATCCTCGCCAAACTGAACGAATAAAAGCGCTCACTGCGCTCGCATTGGTTTTATCCCGCTCGTACACTCGGTCGACCTGCACCCTGTTGAGGTTGACCACCTAGTGTTCGCTCGTCTTTTCGCCCTGCCGTCTACGCTGTTCATCTGCCTGTTGATGCTGCTTCCCATGGCGCCTGCTCAAGCCGTCGGTCTGCCGAGCCTGCTCAACGGCTCACCGAAAGCCCAACCGGAAGCGACCGAACCGCTGGGGCAATCGCTGGACGAAGTGATCAAATCACTGGAAAACGATCAGCAACGAACGAAGTTGCTGGCCGACCTGAAGAAACTGCGCGACGCCACTAAAAAAGCCCAGACACCCGACGAAGAAGGTGTGCTTGGCTTGATCGGCGGTACCCTGGCCGGCCTCGAACAACAGTTTTCCGGTGCCGACAGCCCGCTCACTCGCTGGTCCGATGAGTTCGACCTGGCCAAGGACGAGCTGAGCGCACTGATGCTGCCGGCCAGCGAATGGCTGCCGATGCTCTTTGCCTTCGCCCTGATTCTGATGCTCTGGAGCCTGCTCGCCGCTGCGCTGATCTGGCTCGGTCATCGCGTCCGCACGCGCTTCGGCCTGACCGAGGAACTGCCGCAACACCCCAAGACCTGGGACATGCTGCGCTTTGCCCTGCGCAAACTCGGCCCTTGGCTGATCGCGCTGCTGATTACCGTCTACATGAGCTATGCCTTGCCGTCATCGCTGGGCAAATACCTGGCCATGCTGCTGGCCTATGCACTGGTGGTCGGCACCTGCTTCTCGGCGATCTGCGTGATCGCGTTCTCCGTGCTCGACGGACCGCACCGACATCGCGCCCTGTACATCCTGCGGCACCAGGCCTTTCGCCCGCTGTGGCTGATCGGCAGTTTTGCGGCCTTCGGTGAAGCCTTGAACGACCCACGGCTGGTCACCAGCCTCGGCATTCACCTGGCCCACACCACCGCGACCATCGCCAATGTGATGGCAGCGATTTTCACCGGCCTGTTCATTCTGCGATTCCGCCGGCCCATTGCCCACCTGATCCGCAACCAGCCACTGTCTCGGCGTCTGACCCGTCGTGCACTGAGCGACACCATCGAGATTCTCGGAACCTTCTGGTACCTGCCAGCGCTGGTGCTGGTGGCGATCTCGCTGTTCGCCACCTTCGTGTCGGCCGGCGACACCAGCACCGCGCTGCGCCAATCACTGATCTGCACCGTGCTGCTGGTGTTGTGCATGGTCATCAACGGGTTGGTCCGCCGCCATGCACTCAAGCCGCAACGCGGGGCAAAGCGTCACGCGCTGTATTCGGAGCGTCTCAAAAGCTTCTTCTATACCCTCGCGCACCTGACCGTGTGGCTGGCGTTCATCGAGCTCGGTTTGCGGGTCTGGGGCATGTCGTTGATCCGCTTTACCGAAGGCGAAGGCCATGAAGTCAGCGTCAAACTGTTCGGCCTGGGCGGTACGTTGATTTTCGCCTGGCTGATCTGGATCCTCAGCGACACCGCCGTGCACCACGCCCTCACCCGCTCGCGCAAAGGCCAGGCCAACGCACGGGCGCAAACCATGATGCCGCTGATCCGCAACGTGCTGTTCGTGGCGATCTTCATCATCGGGCTGATCGTCGCCCTGGCGAACATGGGCATGAACGTCACGCCACTGCTGGCGGGTGCCGGCGTAATCGGTCTAGCCATCGGTTTCGGCGCTCAGTCGCTGGTTGCGGACCTGATCACCGGGCTGTTCATCATCATCGAAGACTCCCTGGCCATCGACGACTACGTGGACGTCGGCGGCCACCTGGGCACCGTCGAAGGCCTGACCATCCGCACCGTGCGACTACGGGACATCGACGGCATCGTGCACACCATCCCGTTCAGTGAAATCAAAAGCATCAAGAACTACTCACGGGAATTCGGCTACGCGATCTTCCGCATGGCGGTGCCATACAACATGGAAATCGACGACGCGATCAAACTGATGCGCGAGGTCGGCCAGAAAATGCGCACCGACCCCATCCAGCGCCGCAACATCTGGTCGCCGCTGGAGATCCAGGGCGTTGAAAGTTTCGAGTCCGGCAGCGCGATTCTGCGCGCACGATTCAAGACCGCACCGATCAAGCAGTGGGAGGTTTCAAGGGCGTTCAACCTGTCGCTCAAACGGCACCTGGATGAAGCCGGGCTGGATCTGGCGACGCCGAGGATGAGCATTCAGGTGGTGACGGCGGGTGGTGGCCTGGAGAAGGAGTAAAACGCTGCAAGGAGCTGGCTTGCCAGCTCCTGCAAGAGCACGATCAGACCACATCCACCCCGACATGAATCGCATCATGCCGCCAAAACTCCAGATCACAATCGATCAACCGCTCATGCTGATCGTAGTTGACCCGCGCAATCCGCAACCCCGGGCTCCCGAGTGACACCTTCAGCGCCGCCGCCGCATCCACCGGCAACGAGGTCGGCACAATCTCGAAGCGCACCCGCCCGTAGTGCAAATCGTAATGCCGCGCGTACAACTCGGTAATCGACTGATTCAAGTCGAACTCCAGAATCCCCGGAAAGAACTGCGGATTCAAATAGTGCTCGACATACAAAACCAACCGCCCATCAATGCGCCGCGAACGGCAGATCTGAATCACGCTCGACAGCGCCGGTAACTGCAACCACGCGCAAACCGCCGCTGACGCCGGTTGCAACCGCGCCGAAATCACCTCGGTCGACGGCACTCGCCCCTGGGCACTGACCATCGCGTGAAAGTGACTGCGCTGCATCAGGTTATAGGCCAGTCGCGGTGGCGAAACGAACCAGCCGCGCCGCTCTTCGCGATAAATCTGCCCTTGCGCCTCCAGTTGCAACAACGCCTCGCGTACGGTGATCCGCGTGGTATTGAACAACTCACTGAGCTTGCGCTCGGCTGGCAGCTTGCTCGCGGGTGCCAGCAGACCGTGGTCGATCTGCTCCTGGAGCACCTGACCGATAGCTGTCACCGCTTTGGTTGCCTCTTCGCGCATCAACGTTACCTATCTGGACTAGACCAGCACTGTTTCGGGGCAGGACCGCGCCAAAAAACGCGTCCTGGAACGTATTGCAAGCCTAGGCAATCCATATGACTGATCGATGACACAGCCGCCGAACGGCTGCTCCAGAGCACTGCAAATAAGCGGCCAGGTCCTTGCAAACCGGCCTTCCGGCCATGGTCTACGCTTATCTCGCTGCCTGTACTCCCGAGCGAAAAGAATGCGAGCACGCCTGACACCGACATCAAAGTGTCATCCAGCTCGCCTAAATTGGCTCAGGTATTGCTGACCTAGACCAATAAACCGCAAACGCAGCGTTGAATACGCCCAAAGGAGCTTTCGATGAAACAGCTTTTCCTGGCATCCCTGTTAGGCTCGACCATTGCCATGTGCACCGCCGCCATGGCCGCTGATACCGATCTGAAAACCCTCGAAGCCGCTGCGAAAGCGGAAGGCGCCGTCAACAGCGTCGGCATGCCCGATGACTGGGCCAACTGGAAAGGTACCTGGGAAGACCTGGCCAAGACCTACGGCCTCAAGCACATCGACACCGACATGAGCTCGGCCCAGGAAGTCGCCAAGTTCGCCGCCGAAAAAGACAACGCCAGCGCCGACATCGGCGACGTCGGCGCCGCCTTCGGCCCGATCGCGGTCAAGCAAGGCGTGGTTCAACCGTACAAGCCAAGCACCTGGGCGCAAGTTCCGGACTGGGCCAAGGACAAGGATGGCAACTGGGCACTGGCCTACACCGGCACCATCGCCTTCATCGTCAACAAGAAGCTGCTGCACGGCTCTGAAGCACCGAAAAGCTGGGCAGACCTGAAAACCGGCAAATACAAGGTGTCCATCGGTGACGTGAGCACCGCTGCACAAGCCGCCAACGGTGTACTGGCCGCCGCCATCGCCAACGGCGGTGATGAAAAGAACATTCAGCCTGCCCTGGAGATGTTCGCCGAGATCGCCAAGCAAGGTCGCCTGTCGCTGGCCAACCCGACCATTTCCACCATGGAAAAGGGTGAAGTCGAAGTCGGTGTGGTCTGGGACTTCAACGGCCTGAGCTACCGCAACAAGATGGTCAACAAGGACGACTACATCGTGTTGATCCCGTCTGACGGCTCGGTGATTTCCGGTTACACCACCATCATCAACAAATACGCCAAGCACCCGAACGCCGCCAAACTGGCGCGTGAGTACATCTTCAGCGACGCCGGCCAAATCAACCTGGCGCGCGGTAACGCTCGTCCGATCCGAGCCGACCACCTGACCCTGCCGGCAGACGTGAAGGCCAATCTGTTGCCGAACGAGCAATACAAAAAAGTAACGCCGATCAAGGATGCCGACGCCTGGGAGAAAACCTCCAAGGGCCTGCCGCAGAAGTGGCAGGAAGAAGTCATCATCAATATGCAGTAATGCTGCACCCGTAGGAGCTGGCGAAGCCTGCGATCTTTTGACCTGGCTTTTCAAGATCAAAAGATCGCAGCCTGCGCCAGCTCCTACGGCCATCTGATTGCGGAGTTTCCTCCCCCATGAAGCACAACGTCATCCTGGTGGTGCTCGACGGCCTGAACTACGAGGTCGCGCGGCATGCCATGGGGCATTTGCAGGCCTACGCGAACGCCAGAAAGGCCGCACTCTACAAACTCGAATGCGAACTGCCGTCCCTGTCGCGCCCGCTCTACGAATGCATTCTGACCGGCGTTACGCCGATCGACAGCGGCATCGTCCACAACAACGTGTCGCGCCTGTCCAATCAGCGCAGCGTGTTCCACTACGCCACTGCCGCCGGGCTCAGCACCGCTGCCGCGGCCTACCATTGGATCAGCGAGTTGTATAACCGCTCGCCGTTCATCGCGGCCCGCGACCGCCATACCGACAACACCGAACTGCCGATCCAGCACGCGCACTTCTATTGGTCCGATCACTACCCTGACTCGCACCTGTTCGCCGACGCCGAGAGCCTGCGTCTGCGCCATGCGCCGAACTTTCTGCTGGTTCACCCCATGAACATCGACGACGCCGGGCACAAGCACGGCCTCGACACCCCGCAGTACCGCAACAGCGCCCGCTCGGCCGACATCATCCTCGCCGACTACCTGCAAGGCTGGCTCGACGCCGGGTATCAGGTGCTGGTAACGGCCGACCACGGCATGAACAACGACCGTTCCCACAACGGCCTGCTCGCCGAAGAACGCGAAGTGCCGCTGTTCGTCATCGGCGATGCCTTCAGTTTCAATCCCGACGCGGCGCCCAAACAAATCGAACTGTGCGGCACCGTCTGCGAGTTGCTGGGTGTTGCCCACGACAAACCGGTGTGCCGGGAGTTGCTCAAGTGAACTCAATCACCCGTGGCAAATGGCTGGCGGCGTTGTGCCTGGTGCCCTTCGCCCTGTTCTTCATCGTGTTCCAGATCGCCCCGCTGTGCTGGGTGCTGATCAACAGCGTGCAATCGGAAGAGTTCGGCTGGGGCCTGGCCAACTTCAGCAAGATCTTCAGCTCGAAGTTCTATCGGCAGGCGATCCAGTACAGCCTTGAGATCAGTTTCTGGTCCAGTGTGTTCGGCATTGTTATCGCCATCCTCGGCAGTTACTCGTTGCGCCGGGTCGACTCGAAGCTGCGCAACTTCGTCAACGCCTTCGCCAACATGACCAGCAACTTCGCCGGCGTACCGCTGGCCTTTGCGTTCATCATCCTGCTGGGCTTCAACGGCAGTTTCACCATCATGCTCAAGCAGGCGGGGTTCATTCAGGACTTCAACCTGTACTCGAAAACCGGGCTGATCATCCTCTACACCTACTTCCAGATTCCCCTTGGCGTGCTGCTGCTTTACCCGGCCTTCGACGCCCTGCGTGAAGACTGGCGCGAATCGGCGGCCCTGCTCGGCGCCAACGGCTGGCAGTTCTGGCGGCACATCGGTTTGCCGGTGCTGACCCCGGCCTTGCTCGGCACCTTCGTGATCCTGCTGGCCAACGCCCTGGGCGCCTACGCTACGGTCTACGCCCTGACCACCGGCAACTTCAACGTGCTGCCGATCCGCATCGCGGCCATGGTTTCGGGCGACATTTCCCTGGACCCGAACATGGCCAGCGCCCTGGCCGTCGTGCTGGTGACCTTGATGACCCTGGTGACCGTGGTCCATCAGTTGCTGTTGAAGAGGAGCTACCATGTCTCGCGCTGAGTTGAGCCCCGCCGGTGTCTACCACCGCGTCGTGGTTTACCTGCTGTTTGCCATTCTGCTGCTGCCGCTGGCCGGGACGCTGATCTACTCGATCGCCAGCAGTTGGTCGGCAACCGTTCTGCCCAGCGGGTTTACCTTCAAGTGGTACATCCAGCTGTGGAGCGACCCGCGCTTTCTCAGTGCCTTTGGCCAATCGTTGCTGGTCTGCGTCGGTGCGCTGATCCTGTCGGTGGTGCTGATCCTGCCGCTGCTGTTCGTGGTGCATTACCACTTCCCGAAACTCGACGCACTGATGAACATCCTGATCCTGCTGCCCTTTGCGGTACCGCCGGTGGTGTCTTCGGTGGGACTGTTGCAACTCTACGGTTCGGGGCCGTTCGCGATGGTCGGCACACCGTGGATTCTGGTCGGTTGCTACTTCACCGTGGCACTGCCGTTCATGTACCGGGCGATCACCAACAACCTGCAAGCGATCAACCTGCGCGACCTGATGGACGCCGCCCAACTGCTCGGCTCCAGCACCTGGCAGGCGGCGTTCCTGGTGGTGCTGCCGAACCTGCGCAAGGGCTTGATGGTGGCGTTGCTGCTGTCGTTCTCGTTCCTCTTCGGTGAGTTCGTGTTCGCCAACATCCTCGTCGGTACGCGCTACGAAACCCTGCAGGTCTACCTCAACAACATGCGTAACAGCAGCGGTCACTTCACCAGCGCGCTGGTGATTTCCTACTTCTTCTTTGTGCTGGTTCTGACCTGGGCTGCCAATATCTTGAACAAGGACAAAAGCCAATGAGCTATGTCAGCGTCCAACATTTGCAAAAAAGCTATTCACAAGCCGGCTCTGCCGGTACCCCGGTGTTCAGCGACATCAACTGCGAAATCCGCAAAGGCGAGTTCGTCACCCTGCTCGGCCCGTCCGGGTGCGGCAAGTCCACGCTGCTGCGTTGCATCGCCGGGCTGACGGCGGTGGACAGCGGCAAGATCCTGCTCGACGGCCAGGACCTGGTGCCGCTGAGCCCGCAAAAGCGCGGGATCGGCATGGTGTTCCAGAGCTATGCGCTGTTCCCCAACATGACCGTGGAACAAAACGTCGCGTTCGGTTTGCGCATACAAAAGGTCAACGCCGACGACAGCCGCAAGCGCGTGCTCGACGTGTTGCAACTGGTGGAACTGAGCGATTTCGCCAGCCGCTACCCGCATCAACTGTCAGGTGGTCAATGCCAGCGTGTGGCCCTCGCCCGCTCGCTGGTGACCCGACCGCGCCTGCTGCTGCTCGATGAGCCGCTGTCGGCACTGGACGCACGAATCCGTAAACACTTGCGCGAGCAGATCCGGCAGATCCAGCGCGAACTGGGGCTGACCACTATTTTCGTGACGCACGATCAGGAAGAAGCCCTGACCATGTCCGACCGGATTTTCCTGATGAATCAGGGCAAGATCGTTCAGAGCGGCGACGCCGAAACCCTCTACACCGCGCCGGTCGATGTGTTTGCCGCAGGCTTCATCGGCAACTACAACCTGCTCGATGCCGCCAGCGCCAGCAAGCTGCTGCAACGACCGGTCAATGGCCGCATTGCGATTCGTCCGGAAGCCATCGAGCTGAGCCGCCATGGCGAGCCTGATGCGCTGGTTCGTAGCCACAGCTTGCTGGGCAATGTAATCCGTTATCGGGTCGAAGCCCGTGGCGTGGAATTGGTGGTGGACGTGCTGAACCGTTCGGCGGCCGACTTGCATGCCGACGGTCAACGGCTGGCACTTTCCATCGATCCGACAGCCCTGTGTGAGGTAGCCTGATGCTTTTGCTGCGCACACTGAAGTTAAAGAGAGAGCTGCACTGATGGCCCTGGCAATTTTTGATCTGGACGAAACGCTCATCCATGGTGACTGCGCCTCGCTGTGGAGCGAGCAGATGGTCCGCCTCGGTTGGGTCGACGGCGAATCCTTCCTGCGTCGCGACAGGGAATTGATGGATTCCTACGGCAAGGGCCACCTGGCCATGGAGGACTACATGGCCTTCAGCCTGGAGCCGATAGCCGGACGCACCCCGGAAGAAGTCGAACACCTTGTAGCACCGTGGGTCGAGGATGTGATCGAGCCGATCATCTTCAACGACGCCTGCAAAGCCATTGCCGAGCACCGCAAGGCTGGTGACCGGATTCTGGTGATCTCCGCCTCGGGTACGCACCTGGTCAAACCGATTGCCGAACGCCTGGGTATCGATGAGATCCTCGGTATAGAGCTGGAAGTGACGCACGGGGTCTACAGCGGCAACACGGTCGGCACCCTGACCTATCGCGAAGGCAAGATCACCCGATTACTGGAGTGGCTGGACGCCGAAGAGGAGAACCTGGAAGGCGCGAGTTTCTATTCGGACTCACGCAACGATCTGCCGTTGCTGCTCAAAGTCGACCACCCGCATGTGGTCAACCCGGATCCGGTGCTGCTTGAGCACGCCGAAAAGGCTGGCTGGCCGATTCACCTCTGGAAGTAACAGCAAAAGATCGCAGCCTGCGGCAGCTCCTACGCGGACCACACTCCGCAGGAGCTGCCGCAGGCTGCGATCTTTTCGCGGCTTAGACCAGGCTTTCGTCGATCACCAACACCACCTTGCCCGACACCTGATTGCTCGCAAGCTCGGCAAACGCGGCCTCGGCGTCCTTGATCGGGAAGGTCCTGGCCAGTTGCGGGCTCAAACGCCCTTCGGCGAACAGCGGCCAGACATGCTGGTGCAGATCGCTGAGCAGATCGGCCTTGAACTGCTCGTCACGGCTGCGCAGGGTCGAACCCAGCAACTGAATCCGTTTGGCCAGCACTTGCGCCAGATCCAGCTGGGCTTCACGACCGCCCATCAGACCGATCAACACCCAACGACCGTCGCGCGCCAGCAGCTTCAGGTTCAGCGTGGCATAGTTGGCGCCGACCGGGTCGAGGATCACATCGAACGGCCCCAGGTCGCTCAAGCCCTCCAGTCCATCGGTACGTATCACCCCGCCTTGTGCGCCCAACGCCTCGCAGTAAGCCAGCCGATCCGCCGAACCGACGCTGACCCAGCACGGGCTGCCAAACGCCTTGCACAGCTGAATGGCCGCTGAACCAATTCCACTTGCCCCGGCGTGCAGGAGAACTTTCTCACCCGGCTTGAGCGCAGCCAGTTGAAACAAATTCAGCCAAACGGTGCTGTAGACTTCAGGCAAGGCTGCCGCTTCGGCCAGCGACAGACCGTCCGGGACGGGCAATACATGACGCCCGTCGACCACCACTTCCTCGGCCATCCCGCAGCCCGCCAGCAGGGCGCACACCCGGTCACCGACCTGCCAGGACGACCCTGCGCCGACCTCGCTGATCACGCCTGAACACTCAAGGCCCAGCACCTGACTGGCACCCGGTGGCGGCGGATAAAGCCCCGCTTTCTGTAACAGATCGGCTCGATTGAGGCCTGCTGCCGCCACTCGAATGCGAACTTGTCCTACGTCACACGTCGGACGCGGCTCTTCAACCCACACCACTCGACCTTCAACGCCTTGCAATGCTTTCACAGTGCCTCCATAGTGAGTCTGGACTGAGCCCGATGCTGTAGCGCCGGGCTTTTTGCATTATGCGACCGGCCCGAGGGTCGTATGCAAACTCGCCGGGTGGCGATCAAGGCTGTTTTAACGCCACATGATCGACACGCGGGCAGTTTGCGTAGAACCTTGAGGAACCGGCGACTTTAAAGACGGCCTAATATGCGTTATCAATTGCCCCCGCGTCGAATCAGCATGAAGCATTTGTTCCCCAGCACCGCACTCGCGCTTTTCATTGGCCTGGGCAGCTTGTCGCTGTCGCCCACTACGTTCGCAGCCAATAGCTGGGACAACCTTCAGCCCGATCGTGACGAGGTGATTGCCAGCCTGAACGTCGTCGAGTTGCTCAAGCGCCACCATTACAGCAAGCCGCCGCTCGATGACGCGCGTTCCGCGATCATCTACGACAGCTACCTGAAGCTGCTGGATCCGTCGCGCAGTTACTTCATGGCCAGCGACATTGCCGAATTCGACAAATGGAAAAACCAGTTTGACGACTTCCTCAAGAGCGGCGACCTGAACGCCGGGTTCACCATCTACAAGCGCTACCTGGACCGCGTCAAGGCGCGTCTGGACTTCGCCCTGGTCGAGCTGAACAAAGGCGTCGACAAGATGGACTTCACCACCAGGGAAACCTTGCTGATCGATCGCAAGGACGCCCCGTGGCTCAAGACCACTGCCGAGCTCGACGACCTGTGGCGCAAACGCGTCAAGGACGAAGTGCTGCGGATGAAGATCGCCGGCAAGGACTCCAAACAGATTCAGGAAACCCTGACCAAGCGCTACAAGAATCAGCTGTCGCGCCTGGACCAGACCCGTCCGGAAGACATCTTCCAGGCGTACATCAACAACTTCGCCATGTCCTACGACCCGCACACCAACTATCTGTCACCGGATAACGCGGAGAATTTCGACATCAACATGAGCCTGTCGCTGGAAGGCATCGGCGCCGTGTTGCAGAGCGATAACGACCAGGTGAAAGTCGTGCGCCTGGTGCCGGCAGGCCCGGCGGACAAGACCAAACAGGTTGCACCGGCCGACAAGATCATCGGCGTTGCCCAGGGCAACAAGGAAATGGTCGACGTCGTCGGCTGGCGCCTGGACGAAGTGGTCAAGCTGATCCGTGGACCGAAAGGCACCGTGGTGCGCCTGGAAGTGATCCCGGCCAGCAATGCGCCAAACGACCAGACCACCAAGATCGTCTCGATCACCCGCGAAGCGGTGAAGCTTGAAGATCAGGCGGTGAAGAAGTCGGTCCTCAACCTCAAGCAGGACGGCAAGGACTACAAGCTCGGCGTCATCGAGATCCCGGCCTTCTATCTGGACTTCAAGGCGTTCCGCGCCGGTGATCCGGACTACAAGAGCACCACCCGCGACGTCAAGAAGCTGCTGACCGAACTGCAAAAAGACAAGGTCGACGGCGTGGTCATCGACCTGCGCAACAACGGCGGCGGCTCCTTGCAGGAAGCCACCGAGCTGACCAGTCTGTTCATCGACAAAGGTCCGACCGTGCTGGTACGTAACGCCGACGGCCGGGTCGATGTACTGGAAGACGAAAGCCCGGGCGCCTTCTACAAAGGCCCGATGGCGTTGCTGGTCAACCGCCTGTCTGCTTCGGCTTCGGAGATTTTTGCCGGTGCCATGCAGGACTACCACCGTGCGCTGATCATCGGCGGCCAGACCTTCGGTAAAGGGACTGTGCAGACCATCCAGCCGCTGAACCATGGCGAGCTGAAACTGACGCTGGCCAAGTTCTACCGGGTTTCCGGTCAGAGCACCCAGCATCAGGGCGTGCTGCCGGATGTCGACTTCCCGTCGATCATCGACACCAAGGAAATCGGCGAGAGCGCCCTGCCGGAATCCATGCCGTGGGACACCATTCGCCCGGCCATCAAACCGGCAGTCGACCCGTTCAAACCGTATCTGGCACAGCTCAAGTCCGAGCATGACGCCCGCTCGGCCAAGGACGCGGAGTTTGTGTTCATTCGCGACAAGCTGGCGCTGGCGCAGAAGCTGATGGCGGAAAAAACCGTCAGCCTCAACGAAGCCGATCGCCGCGCCCAACACGCCGATATCGAAGCCAAGCAGTTGGCGATGGAGAACATCCGCCGCAAGGCCAAGGGCGAAGAGCCGCTCAAAGAGCTGAAGAAAGAAGACGAAGACGCCATCGCGGCCGAGCCAGACAAGACCAAACCGGAAGACGATGCCTACCTGAGCGAAACCGGGCGGATTCTGCTGGATTACTTGAAGCTGAACACCGCGGTCGCCAGCAACAAAAAGTGATGGCAATTTAATGCTGGCGTTCCGCGAATCGTCATCAAACAGTCATCATTCTGTCGTGAAATAAAGGACTGGGCCCGCTCCCTGAAAAAGAGCGGGCCCCGTCCTTTTTTTATCGCCAGAGATCGCCATGACCACGACCGAACAGCTGAGTGCCTTGAGTTCAATCCTGGCTCAAAGTGGTTTGCACAGTCTGTTCCAGCCGATCGTTTCACTGTCCGAACGACGCATTCTCGGTTACGAAGCACTCAGTCGCGGTCCTTCCAACAGCCCTCTGCATTCGCCCATCGCTTTGTTCGCCGTGGCCCGCCAGGCGGGTCGTCTCAGCGAATTGGAAATGGCCTGCCGGCACAGTGCCTGCCGTCGTTTCAATGAACAGCAGTTACCGGGCAAGCTCTTTCTCAACGTCTCCCCCGAATCGCTGCTCGAAGCCGGCCACCAACCCGGTAGAACCCTGCAAATGCTCCAGGACTTCGGCATCCCGCCGAGTCAGGTGGTGATCGAGCTGACCGAGCAAACCCCGACCGACGATTTTCAGTTGCTGCACAACGCACTGCATCACTATCGGGCCATGGGTTTCTCTATCGCACTGGATGACCTGGGAGCCGGTTATTCGAGCCTGCGGCTCTGGTCGGAGTTACGCCCGGACTACGTGAAGATCGACCGGCATTTCATCGATGGCATTCATCAGGACGCGCTCAAACGCGAATTCGTCGGCTCGATTCTGCAGATCGCCAAAGCCTCGCGGGCGCAAGTCATTGCCGAAGGTATCGAACTGCCGGAAGAGCTTGCGGTGTTGACCGAGATGGGGGTCGACCTGGTGCAGGGCTATCTGTTGTGCCGTCCGCAGGAGCATCCGCCACGGGACGCCCGATCGATGATGCCCAAGCACGACAGCAATGCAGTGGTGCTCAACGATGAAGCCAGTGACCTCAGCGCCCTGCTCAACGCACATCCGGCCATGGACCGTGATACGCCGACTGCTGACGTGCTGGAAGCCTTCCGTCGCCAGGCCAATCTGAACTCGCTGGCAGTGCTTGACGAACTCGGCCACCCCTGCGGCATCGTCCACCGCCATTCGCTGTCTGATGCGCTGCTCAAGCCGTTTGCCACCGACCTGTTCGCACGCAAACCGATCAGCCGCCTGATGAGCGACGACTTCCTCGCCGTCGAGCTCAGCCAGTCGCTGCAGCAGGTCAGCCGGCTGATCACCAGTCGCGCCCGGCAACGCATCGAAGAAGACTTCATCATCACCCTCAACGGCGGCTACCTGGGCCTGGGTCGGGTGATTGATGTGCTCAAACTGATTACCGAACTGAAAATCCAGCAAGCTCGCTACGCCAACCCGCTGACCCTGTTGCCGGGCAATGTACCGATCCAGCAGTGCCTGACCCGACTGTTGCAACAGGGCCGCGAGACCGTGATCTGCTACGTCGATATCGACAGTTTCAAGCCGTTCAACGATATCTACGGCTACGGCCGCGGCGACGAAGTCCTGCTGTGTCTGGCGCAATGCCTGAACGACCGCGTCGACCCCAGCCGCGATTTCGTCGGCCATATCGGCGGCGATGATTTCCTGCTGGTCCTCGGTCCGGAAGACTGGCGCAAACGCCTGAACCAGCTGCTGGAGGACTTCCACAGCCAATGCCGACGCTTCTACCGCGCCGAACACCTGGAAGCCGGCTGCTTCATCGCCCCCAACCGTCAGGGCATTCGCCAGGAATTTGCGTTGCTGTCGCTGTCGATTGGCGTGGTGAATTTACACCCACAGGCCTGCGGACAACTCGACGCCAGCCAGCTCGCGGAAATGGCCTCACAGGCCAAGCATCATGCGAAGAATGTGCGGGGAGGGAGCATTTATGTGATTGATAGTTTGAGTTTGACGGTACAGGCTCAAATGGTTTAGTGATAAGTGGGATGAACTGACCGCTTTCGCTCAACGACTTCATTGCAGGCAAGGGCCTCTTCGCTGGTTAGCTAACGAATGGATGCAACATATTCATAAACAAAAAACAGTTTCCCCCTCCTTTAGCCAACTCATCAGAATAAGCTCCACCAGCACTCAGTTTCCGCGCCCCCTCGGAATGTGGGCTTCAAACCATTGACTCCAAAATCAACAAACAATTGAAATAACGAAACAGCACAAGACATCGCAAGCCAATTTCAAAAAACAATTAAAACTGTCAAAAATAACAGTAGACCAACACGTCATTCGAGAATTAAATAAAATATGCCGCAACCTATTATTACAGTTCGCCAGACACTATAAAACCCAGGAGAATCAGATATAACAAGTATAAATAGCTTTATAGACGAGCTATCTTCCGCCGCAAAAAACCTGCGAAACACGTCATCTCTAGAGGAATTTGCATCGAAACTTGGCGCAATAACATATAACTCCTCAAGATTTTTAAAAGAAATTTCAAAAATATCAGACTCAAACCAACCCAGCGCAGCGCCTCAAACAAAGAGCACCACAAATCGAGCAAAATCTCCTGATCCAGATAAGGACAGCGATTTCTGGCAGTTTAGTTGGGATGAAATGGCAGGATATGATTTGCCAGCAATGATCGATTATGTCTTGGAACATACTGAACCCAATCCCAAAATCTAACCTGCCCTACCGTCGTTCTCTTAATACAGGAAAGAGAATAAGCAATCCCGAACACAACGGCCACAGTTCCTCTACCGACAACCAATTAGAGTGCTGTTTTAGAAATAATTTACCCGCCAGCCTGTGAGGCCATCGCCTCACGGGCTCGCTGTATCTTGTTCAAAATATCTTCTCCCTTTGCATTCCAGACATAGCGAGTCGGCAGTGCATTTTGCAGTGCCAGGAACGTTGTAATCGAGTTCTCGCGAACCGAGCTGAAACTGCCCTCACGCAGATACACCGTGATGTCGCGAAAGAAGCACTCAACCACGTTCATCCACGAGCTGGAGATCGGGGTGAAATGCATATGGAAGCGCTTGTGCATCTCAAGCCAAGCCTTCACTTTCGGGTGTTTGTGCGCGGCGTAATTGTCCACGATCAGATGCAGCTGAAGATGCCTGGGCGTTTCGCGATTGATCTTTTTGAGGAACTCCAGCCACTCCTGATGCCAGTGTTGGCGCTACTCATCCAAAATATCTGATTCGACCCAGCGCATATAGAAGTCTTTCTGCACACTCGGATCGTTGGTCAAATTCTCCTCTTCATAATCAAATATATTCACTATATCGCCTCTCAAAGCGTACCGCCCCATTGTGAGCTCATATGCTTTTACTCCAAGTGACATCTGAGAAGACATACTAGAAGGATGCACGTTTATCTTCGCGCCCTTACACAAAAACACCACATCAGGGTGTTCCTCCCTGACATGCCCGAAACATTCGTAAAAATCCGTTCCAGAATAAGTTTTGCTATACCCATCCGCCATAACAATTTTAATGGTCAACTTTTTCGAGTCGCAGAATAGCTTAGCAAGCTCACGCCTTCCGCTGTTAATAACTACAATCTCCACACAGTCCATTTCCTACTCCTTGTTTGGATTCAAGATAGTGTAACGCCCGCTACGACCATCAGCACCAATAGGCGTAGCACCTAAAATATCCTTACTTTTAATACCACCTTGTATTGCTAACTCTCGCTCAGTTGAAAACTTATATTTTTTCCCCAGCTCAATTTGCAGGTCTCTACCCGGAATCATCCGCATCGTGTACAAAAATCCACTTCTCATATTGAATTTTGTCGCAAAATCTATTCCTACCTCTCTAACGGGAGAGGTGCTAACAAAATTGCTCGGAGGCTTGTTACTATCAAGCGAGTGAAGCAGTAAATCATTGCTATCACCCTTAGGTTTAAAACCTTGTTCAAAAATTTCATCGGGATGACGTCCATCCCCACGATATAAATACTTTTCATCTGGATATGCAGGAAGTTTAGCCTCACCCTCATCAACCCCCACCTTCCCCGCCGGATTTTCCGCCTCACCCGGTTTCTTGCATTTACCTGCCCCCGGGCAGCCGTTCAACCCCAACGGATCCACCCACCCCGTCGGATTCGGGGTGTACTGATACCCGTTGAGCCCACCCGCCAGTTTGCTCGGATCGGGCGTCAGGTAACGGCCAATGTCCGGATTGTAGTAGCGATGCCGGTTGTAATGCAGGCCTGATTCGGCGTCGAAGTACTGCCCTTGAAAGCGCAGCGGCTGTTCCAGCTGTTCTTCGCCGAAGTGCTGGAGGCTGGCGAGTTTGCCGTAGGCCTTGTAGGTGGCGGACCAGACGATTTCGCCGCTGTAGTCGGTCAGCTCTTGCGGGGTGCCGAGGTGGTCGAGTTGGTAGTAGAACGGGCAGGCTTTGCGCGGGCCGTAGCCGTCGAGCATCGCCAGCGGGCGGAAACTGCCGGGTTCGTAGACGTAGCTGCGGTGATGCTCGCGGCTGTTTTCGGCGATCAGCTGTTCGCCTTGCCAGAAGAACTCGGTGGTTTTACCGGCAACGGTTTTGGCCGTGCGGCGGCCGAAAGCGTCGTAGCGGTAGGTGGCGCGGCTGCCGTCGGGCAAGGTCACACCGATCAACCGGTGCTGGCAGTCGTAGCGGTATTCAGTGACGAGTGCGTGCGCGGTGCCGCGGCGCTCAAAGATCAGGTTGCCGAAGGCGTCGTAGTCGTAATGACGGTCGCCTTGCATCAGCAGGCGATTGCCCTTGATCGTCGCCAGGCCGGGGCGGTCCTGCATCTGCAGGTTGCCGGCCGGGTCGTGGCCGAAGCTTTCCGGGTGCGGATCGCGGGAATGGCGTACGCGAACCAGACGATTCAGTGGGTCGTAGTGATAGTTGCGCTGGCCATGGCGACTGTCGGCGATGAAGTCGAGGTTACCGTTGGCGCTGTAGGCGTAATCACGGCGATAGCGTGGTTGCGCAAAGTGAGAAATGGCGTGGGCGTGCAGCCGGCCTTGTTCGTCATAGCGATACTGACTGAGCAATTGGCCCTGCTGGCGCTGTCGCTCGCGACCGTGCTCAAAGGTGTGTGTGGTGAGCCGCGTATCGTTGAGGTCGATGGCGGTCAGCACGCCACCCTTGGCATGGTGATAGGTCAGACTGCTGTTATCCGGCAACCGCAAACGGGTGAGCTGGCCGCAAGCGTTGTAGCCGTAGCGCAAGGTGCCCCAGCCCTGGTGTTCGGTGATCAGCCGGTCTTGCTGGTCGTACTCGAACGCCAGCGGCCAGTCATTGCCATCGTCGACGCTGACCAGACGACCCAATGCGTCGTAGTGGTAATTGACCTTGCTGCCGTCGGCCAAGGTCTTGACCAGCAGACGTCCTGCCGTATCGCGTTGATAGCGGGTAATCAGTTGCGAATCGTCATCGCCGAACTCGGTTTTTTCCAGCAGATGGCCGTTGAGGTCATAGGCGTACGCGGTGCGCCGGCCGTCAAACCCGGTCTCTTGCTGGATCAGCCCGTTGGCGCCGTATTCCAGCTGATACTTTTCGCCGACCTCGTTTTCGATCTCGCTGAGCAGCAGCCGCGCATTGTCATAGCGATAACGCAGCTGAGTGCCATCGGGGTTGATCCGTCGGCTGAGCAGATGCAAATCATCGGCGTATTCGTAGCGCGTGACCTGGCCCAGCTCATTGCGTTCGGCGGTGACCTTGCCGTAGGCGTTGTAGCTGAACGCGCGGGTCGCGCCACCGGGCAAGGTGGTCTGAATCAGCCGGCCGACGGCGTCCCATTGATACTGGGTGAGCGCGCCATGCTCATCCTGACAACGGATTTGTCTCCCCAACGCGTCGTAAGCGAAACGCCGCCGACCACCGTCCGGTAGCTGCTCCTCGGCCAGTTGCCCAAGGCTGTTCCAGGTGAAAACGTGACAACTGTTATCCGGATAGCGGATCGACAGCAGTCGGCCCCGATCATCGTAGTGGTAATAAGTGATGTAACCGTCAGGATCGATCTGTTCGGTGATATCGCCCTGGGTGTTTCGCTGATACTTCCAACGCGCCTTGCCCCGACGTATCACTCGAACGAAGCCGTTGTGATATTCGTAGTGGGTCGGTTCGTCTTCGGGCGGGATGACTGCCAGCAACCGCCCGGCTTCGTTATAGGTGTATTGGGTAACACCGCCGAGGGGATTCTTCTCGGCCACCAGTTGACCGTTATCGTCGTAAGCCTTCAGGTGTTCAGCGCCACCCGCCTCGACCTTGCGCACCAGTCGTGCCTGCGGGTCGTGGGTGTAAACCTCTTCGCTGCCATCGGCGTTGTGCACCGTGACGCTGCCGTTATCGTCCCAGACGTAGCGCGAATCCATCTGCGCAAAACTGGCCCAGTGGCGCACGCAGCGAGCGGCCTTGCCCTCGCGCTCCCACTCCCAGAAAAAACTCGCGCCACCGGCCAGTTGCCGCTGGAGAATCACCGCCCGTTCGTCGTAGTCGTAACGCTCGCATTCGCCCGCGGCGTTGGTGGCTTCGATCAGTCGATGGCGTTTGTCATAGCGATAGGCGACCAGTGTTTGCTCGATCTGCCAGGCTTCATCGGGGTCCACACCCGGGCGATAGACCTGATAGTCGACGGCAATCAAATGCGTGCGCTCATAGCGCAACAGCAAGGCGCGACCAGCGCCGTTGTCCAGCCGTTTGATCCGGTCCTGACGATCACGGCTGATGTGCAGGCGGTTGTCGTACGCGTCGCTGACAGCCGTGAGATGGCCATCACGAAAATGGTAGAAACGCGCCGCCTCACCGGCCTGAGCGAGGATCAGTTCATCGGCGTCGTCGCCCAGGTAAATCGCCGCCCGCGACAGGCTGTTGTGGATGGCCGGACGTTCGGCACTGGGTCTCGGAAAACGCGTGCGGCGGTTTTCGTGGTCGATCCAGACGACGTTATCGCCGTCGATTTCCAGGCGGTGCGCCAGCGAGTGACTCCAGCCAAAGCCCAATCCGCTGTCGATTTCGACCGCGCTGGTGCGGTACAGCCGGGTGAAGGTAAACGGCAGCACGCCGTCCAGTTCTCCGTCAGTCAGGGTCAGCAGTTCTTCACCGGTGACCATCGACACCGGGCAGTTGTGGGTGGCGGTGTTGCTTGCGGTGTCGGCGCTGGCGTCGTTGGGATTTTTCGCCTGATCCGGGGCGTTGTCGCGATGCTCCTGTTTGCTCAGGCGGGTCATCGGCCCGGATTTGTCGCGAGCAATGGCCGCAGGATTTTTCACGTAAAGGATCGGCGCTTCGCCAGGGATAATCTTCAACGGCACCCTGGGTGTTGGCGCCAGCGACGCCTTGTGGGCACTGATCATCAGCGGTTTGAGCGCATCGGCGTGGCTGTTGAAACGATGATTGCTAGACACGTGCGCCAGTCGGACACTCAAGGCTGCCAGCCACTTTCGAGCACGCTGCGACTTGACCTTCCCCAGCACTTTGGCACCCACACCGGCCCCAAGCCCCATCGGCCCGGTCACGCAGGCCAGCAACAATCCGATCAACACGCCCGTGCGAATTTCGGCCATCACTTCAGCTTCGTACTGCGGCGGTAGCATCCGCAGCCAACTGGTGACGGCCGTCAGGTAGATGAACAGCAACGGTTCATCGCCGAGTACCAGCAATCCATTGGCAATGGTTTCTGTAGCGGTGTTGAGCAAGGTTTCGAGTTCAGCCTGAGTCAGGTACTCGAGGAGTTTTTCACTGTTGGCTTGCAGGTCGGCCAACAGTTGGTAGAGCTGTTGAACGTCATCCCAGAGGTCGAGCAAGGCGCTTTCAACACCCCGTCGATCAGCCTGCTGCAACGCGCTGTAGCGCTCGACAAAACCGCTTTGCGAAAAGCTCTCCCACAAGGGTTGAAACTCGTTCTTCCACTCGCTTTGCAGCCAGCCCTCAAGCTCCGCAATCGTGGTTTGATAAGAGGCGTAAAGCGCCTTGACGTGATCTTGAGATACGTTGGGGTAAAAGGTGATTCGGTGACGGTGGCCACGCCAGCATTCGGGGATTTCAAGGATGCCGCTGGGGCCGATAATTGCGTGGACCGGCTCGCCGACTACCTCATTCCCATCCGGCCCATCGATCAAGACTTCGAGCATCACCGGGGTATTGCCGATCGGTACGAAGCGCGCAGCCTGGAACATGTGCACCAGCGTCAATGATCCGCCTGCCGGACAGGACGCAACGGTGGCGCTGATCGGTGTGGTCGAGTGCTTCGGTGCGCTGAGGCTGACTTCGTTGCCGACCTTGAACACCTGCTCGACGTCCAGCGCCCCACCTGTCCAGAAACTTTCGGCCCAGGACTCGTAGTCGCTGAGACAGTGCCGAAAATCATTGAAGACGGCGGCAATATCCGGGCTTTTCGGGTTCAGCGCAGCAATGACCAGATGACCGATGGCGGTGTTCAGGGCCTGGAGTTTTTCTGGATCGAGCATTCGCAATCTTCACGCAGTCGTTGTGGGACGCGAGACTGTGCGGGGATTGCGCAGGGAATGAAGTCAGGACAAGCGGAGGATGATGTAGGGGGTTTCGTTAAAACGGAGGGAATGGGTCAATCAAGCAGAACAGGCACTGCTTTATGGGCGAATACTTTGCAGACGCCTGTAGGAAAGTGGCTGCCCCGCGATCGCGGGCAAACCGGATCAGCCAGTGTGAGAGCCGCCGTCAAGCATCACGTGACGCCAGCTCCTTGAGCTTGATCTCGGCCAGCGGATGTCCGGCCTTGGCCGCCATCTGCCACCAACGCGCCGCCTCGGCAGCGTCAGGGGCCTTGCCCGGTGCGCCGGCGAGGCTGATCACACCGACCTGATAGGCCGCTTTGCCGTCCCCCGCCAATGCTGCAAGACGCAACAGACGTACGCCCTCTTCGCGGGCACCGAGGCCTTGACCACGGAACGTCAGAATGTGCCCATAGAAGCTTTGCGCACCGACATCACCCAGGTTCGCCATACGGGCGAACTGGCCTTCAAGCCAACTCCAGCCGCGTGGCTGGCGGACAAACCATGACCAATGAAACAGCCGGCGTGCCAGCCAGTAACTGGCACGGGCCTTGAGTCGCCAGAGCATTCAGGCCTCCGCTGACTCGGGGTATTCGTACTCAAACACCCGCACCACTTCCGATGCATGCCAGGACGCGGCGGCTACGCCATCGGATGGACCAGAGAATCGTCCCAGCCGCTCGACGCACTCGAAGAACCCGGTGCGCGGCAAACGGCTTGCGCCCTGGCTGATCACCAGCGAACTGCGCAGTGGTTGCTCGGCCCGTGCATCCAGAGCCGCCAGGTGCTCAAGGGCGGCAGTCAGGGTTTGCATGGCCGGGCTTGGCAACTGCAAACGCTCAAGCAACGCGCGATACGTCAGAAGATGGCGCTGGCGGCGGGCCTGATCCAGTTCACCCAGCAAACCATCCCAATGTTGACGACTGATGCGTACGCTCACGATTCATCCCTCCATCCCGGCACCGTCAGTTCCCAGGCCAGGCTGCGGCGAATCGCAGCGTCAGGTTGACGCTCGCCACTTTCAATCAAGGCCAGATAAGACGGGCTGATGCCTACCGTGCGGGCCAGCGCCTCGATGGCGACACCCTTCCCTTCGCGCAAACTGCGTAGTTGATCCAGACCCGGAAGAACCTGATCTGCTGCGGCCGCGTGACGGACTGTAGCTTCACGCGGTGGTTGTTCAGTGACGCCTGCTGCTTTCAATAACGCTTGATACTGGGCCCACGGCAGAACCGCATATTCGGGTTCTCCATCGCGTGCAATTATCTGAATATCCATGACTACCCCGTAGGACAACAACACTTAGCGAGTCGGCACTTTTCCTTAGAAGTGTAATCCTAACAGCCGCCAAGGTCGCGAGGGGGGGATCAATCTGTGGAGGAATCTGAATTGACTCAGGTTTTTTTAGGGCCTTGCAGCTGCAATTGCTCCGGCGTTTCGGGGAGACGCTCCACGACCGCGAGCTTTTCCGGAGACTGACGGTCACGCCAGGCACGAAAGGCGCTCAATTCGTCATCAAGGGTTTTCATCACCCAGGCCAACACCGCGATGTCATCGAGCATGCCAAATACCGGGATGAAATCCGGGATGGCGTCGAGCGGGCTGAGGAAGTACATCAACCCCGCCACAACCGTCAGCATCGACTTGCGACTGATGTCCCGGTACTCGCCGCGCCAGTACGCCAGGCACAATGCCTGCAGCAATCGCAGGTCGTCTTTAAGCTTGCCCAAACGGTTGCCCTGGCTCGCACCTTTTCTGGCTACGGCGAACAACAGGGCCGGCAAACGCCCGCGACTGATCAGCCTTCCTGCCAATGGCAGAAAACGAGCAAAATTCCAGGGTGCTTTCATCATCCCTCCCGCTGAAATGTTATCCACACAAATTGTGGATAACCTTGTGAACAGAGCCGCTTTTAACGCCTGAAAGCCCCGTTTTACAAGGGCTCAACTTAGATCGGGCGTTTTTTACTCACATAAAAAAAACCAATATTTCATTGACTTGGCAACCTGCTGCGCTTAGCTGCGGCACCCTCAATGCGATGACTCCACTCCACAGCGTCCGCTCACTTGAATTGTCGGTCACTGAACGCCAGATGCAACAACGCCCCGCATGAACGGGGCGTTGTTTTTATAACAGACGCTGATTACTTGGCGGCGTCTTGTTTTG
This sequence comes from uncultured Pseudomonas sp., assembly GCA_964396695.1. GTDB lineage: Bacteria > Pseudomonadota > Gammaproteobacteria > Pseudomonadales > Pseudomonadaceae > Aquipseudomonas. Next base: position 3,741 of record CAYNGZ010000022.1, on the reverse strand, counting down.
CCGGATCTTTGATCGCAAGCAGTTCCAGGTCGAATACCAGCACCGAATTGGCCGGGATTGCCGGGCTAGGGCTTTGTGCGCCGTAGGCCAGATCGCTAGGAATGTACAGTTTGTACTTCTCGCCTACGTGCATCAGCTGCAGGCCTTCAACCCAACCCGGAATCACACCGCTAACCGGCAGGTCGATCGGGCTGCCGCGCTCGACGGAGCTGTCGAAAACGGTGCCGTTGGTCAGCTTGCCAGTGTAGTGAACAGTCACCACGTCGGTCGGCTTGGGCTGTGGGCCATCGGCTTTCTTGACCACTTCGTACTGCAGACCCGAAGCAGTGGTAACGACACCCGGCTTCTTCGCGTTGTCTTCGAGGAATTTCTTGCCGGCAGCTGCCGACTCTTCGCTCATCTTGGCCAGACGCTCTTCGGCACGCTTTTGTAGCGCAGCGAAAGCTTCGACCAGTTCGTCATCCTTCAGCTTCTGTTCTTTCTTGCCGACAGCATCTTCGATGCCTTGGGCTACGGCTTTGGAATCCAGGTCATCCATGCCTTCCTGAGCCAGGCTCTTGCCCATGTTCAGGCCGATACCGTAGGAAGCTTTTTGCGCCGGGGTTTTCAGCTCAACGCTGGTCTGCGAGTCACAACCCGCGAGTACCAGGCTAACCAGGGCCACCGCCGCCGCCAACCGATGCTGTTTCATGCTATTTCCTTGTTCATGCGCCTAAAGGGCAATCGAGTAAAGCCGCGAGCTTATCAGGCCGCCACGACCAATGGCTACCGGCATGAGAGCAGGAAAGCTCCGATAAGTTCAGGTCTTTTAACGCATTTTGCGAGGGGTGGTCATGAAGCTTCTGTCAGCTTCTTCTCAGCGTAATAAACGCCGGTTCCTACAGCGTCCGGCGTAATGGCCACTTGCCGCGCATCCGAAGCTAAGGCATAACAACGCTATAAATCGACAAGGAAGTCTAACTTGCGCCTCTTGATCCGTGTGCTGTTACTGATAATCACCCTGCTGGCAGTCGCTCTGGCGGTGCTCCTGTATTACGTCGCCAACCCGAAGCTGCCGGCCTATACGCCAGTCGAGCAGGTGAACTACCTCGAGCAGTGGGACGCCGCCGACCGCCAGACCTACTACTTCACGCCGCAGGGTACGCAGGTCAAAGGTCTGCGCTACGACTGGTTCACGGCACTCGAACTACCGTTCTCGGAACAACGTTTTGCAGCGCCCGAATACCTGGCTCGATTTGGCTTTCTGGTGGATCCCGCCCAGAAAGCCACGCCGAACAACCCGGGCAACCTGCCAGTCGGTTTCGCCCGCCATCAGAACCCAGACAGTAAAGAAGAGTTTCTGGATGTTACCTGCGCCGCCTGCCACACCGGCGAGCTACGCTTCAAGGGCCAGGCGATACGCATCGACGGTGGCTCGGCACAGCACGTATTGCCTGCCAGTGTCCCGACACTTCGCGGCGGCAGTTTCGGTCAGGCATTGGTTGCAAGCCTCGCGTCGACCTACTACAACCCCTGGAAATTCGAACGCTTCGCGCGCAACGTGCTGGGTCAGGACTACGACGCCCATCACTCACAACTGCGCCAGGACTTCAAAGCCTCACTGGATACCTTCCTGCGCGTTGCCTGGAACGACACCCACCGCGGCCTCTATCCCACCGAAGAGGGTCCCGGCCGCACCGACGCTTTTGGCCGTATCGCCAACGCCAGCTTCGGCGACGCCATTTCGCCGGAGAACTACCGGGTGGCCAATGCCCCGGTGGACTACCCGCAGCTGTGGGACATCTGGACCTTCGACTGGGTGCAGTGGAACGGTTCGGCCCAGCAACCCATGGCACGCAATATCGGTGAAGCCCTGGGTGTCGGCGCGACGCTGAACTTCTTCGATGCCACTGGCCAGCCACTCAAAGGCGATGACCGTTACCCCTCGAGCGTTCGCGTACGTGACCTGCAACTGATTGAAGAAACCCTGCAGCGACTCAAACCACCGGCCTGGCCCGAAGACCTGCTGGGCAGCATCGACAAACCACTGGCTGCCAGGGGGCGCACGCTGTTCGCCGAAAATTGCGCCAGTTGCCATGTACCGAACGCGACGGTATCCAACGGTCGACCGGAGCAGCAGTTGAAGATGCTGCCGTTGGACGTCATTGGCACCGACCCAGGCGCCGCCAACAATATTGCCGACCACCGTTTCAACCTGAGCGCACTAAAATGGGACCTGACCGAGCTGACGAAGCTGGACGTCAAACTGCATCCCGCTCCCAAGGAGCCACTGGACCTGAGTAAACTCTCGGTCGCCAAAGGGCTGGCCTATGTGACCGCTTTCGTTGAGAACCGCGCCTACCGTGATGCCAATATCACACCGCAAGAGCGCCCAGGTATGGATGGGTTCGGCCTGCCGATTGGCGTTCGCGAGCTACGCGCCTACAAGGCACGACCGCTGGCAGGCGTCTGGGCGACGGCGCCCTTTCTGCATAACGGTTCAGTACCCAACCTCTACCAACTGCTCTCGCCGCAGGATGAGCGTGCAACCACCTTCTATAGAGGCACGTTCGAATACGACCCTCAGCACCTGGGTTATCGCACTGAAGCCTTCAGCAACGGCTTTGTGTTCGACACGCGAATCACTGGCAACCACAACAGTGGTCACGAATTTCGTGCTGGCGAACGTGGCAATGGGGTCATCGGTCGCTTGCTGCAACCACAAGAACGCTGGGCGTTACTGGAATACCTGAAGGTGCTCGGCGGTCCTTTGGAGTCGCAACTGCCATGACTATCCCCCCTGTAAAAAGGACTCGCGCATGTTGATCACTCTTTGGCTGCGCATCGGCGTATTACTCGGCAAAGCCCTGCTATTCCTGTTGGGCCTCGGCTTGCTGGGGTGGGCCGTAGCGATGGCCTGGTTCGCCTGGCATCACAGCGGCCCGGTCTCTGCCAAAGAGCACATCCCCGCCGGTGAAGCGGCAATGACGCAGGACATCATCCAGACCGCCGTGCGCATCGTCGACCAGCACCGCGAAAACACTCGCTACCTGCGCGATGCCCACGCCAAGGCGCATGGCTGCCTAAAGGCCGAGGTTCAGGTGCTGGCCGACTTGACACCTGAATTGCGCCAAGGTGTCTTCAGCGAAACCGGCAAGACCTGGCAAGCCATCGCTCGACTGTCCAATGGCAACGCCTATCCGCAATTCGACAGCGTCCGCGATGCCCGAGGCATGGCGATCAAATTGCTTGATGTACCGGGTACGCAGTTACTCAAGAATCAGCAAAGCCGTGGCGAACAGGATTTCGTGATGTTCAGCCATCCAAACTTCTTCGTCAGCGATGTCGCCGAGTACCGTCAGAACATCGCCGCCCAGGCCGACGGCAAGCAGGTCATGGCATTCTTCCCGAGTTGGAATCCGCGTAGCTGGCAGGTTCGTCACCTGTTCATTGCCTTGGCGACCCTGGCGCCAGCGCCGTCCAGCCCGACGCAGACCACCTACTTTTCCGTCTCGCCGTATAAATTCGGTACGGCCAACGCCAAATTCCGTGTCGCGCCAGATCCTGACAACTGCCCCAACTACGACTTGCCGGATCAGAATCAGGCACTGCCAAACTTCTTGCGCAACGCATTGAATCAACAACTGTCGACGGATCGGGTGCCGGCGTGTTTTGTGCTTCAGATCCAACGCCAGGACCCGACCCCAAACATTCCAATTCAGGAACCCCACCATTAAAAGGTCTAACAACAATAACCCCCTT
>CAYNGZ010000021.1:0-28561 GCA_964396695.1 uncultured Pseudomonas sp. | reverse complement strand
GGAAAAACCGACCAGTGAAGCCGAGACCACCGTCCGTGTGGATACCGCGCGTCTAGACGAAATCATGAACATGGTCGGCGAGCTGGTGCTGGTCCGTAACCGTCTGGTTCGTCTGGGACTCAACAGCGGCGACGAAGCCATGTCCAAGGCCGTGTCGAACCTCGACGTGGTCACGGCCGACTTGCAAACCGCGGTGATGAAAACCCGGATGCAGCCGATCAAGAAAGTTTTCGGGCGCTTCCCGCGACTGGTTCGCGACCTCGCGCGCCAGTTGAAGAAAGAGATCAACCTGGAGCTGGTCGGCGAAGAAACCGACCTCGACAAAAACCTTGTCGAGGCCCTGGCCGACCCGCTGGTCCACTTGGTGCGCAACTCTGTCGACCACGGTATTGAAGAGCCGGCCGATCGCGAAGCCATGGGCAAGCCCCGCAGCGGCAAGGTGATCCTGTCCGCTGAGCAGGAGGGCGACCACATCCTGCTGTCCATCTCTGATGACGGCAAGGGCATGGATGCCGAAGTCCTGCGCGGTATCGCCGTGAAGAAAGGCCTGATGGACAAGGATGCGGCGGACCGTCTCAGCGAGACCGATTGCTTCAACCTTATCTTCGCTCCGGGTTTCTCGACCAAGACCGAGATCTCCGACGTTTCCGGGCGCGGCGTGGGCATGGACGTGGTGAAGACCAAGATCGCCCAGCTCAACGGCACCATCAATATCTACTCGACCAAGGGCAAGGGCTCGAAGATCGTCATCAAGGTCCCGTTGACCCTGGCGATCATGCCGACGCTGATGGTCATGCTTGGCAACCAGGCCTTCGCCTTCCCGCTGGTCAACGTCAACGAGATCTTCCACCTCGACCTGTCGCGCACCAACGTAGTCGACGGTCAGGAAGTGGTGATCGTGCGCGACAAGGCCTTGCCACTGTTCTACCTCAAACGCTGGCTGGTCAGCTCTGCCGCTCACGAAGAGCAGCATGAAGGCCATGTGGTGATCCTTTCGGTGGGCACTCAGCGGATCGGCTTCGTCGTCGATCAACTGGTGGGCCAGGAAGAAGTGGTCATCAAGCCATTGGGCAAAATGCTCCAGGGAACCCCGGGCATGTCCGGCGCCACCATTACCGGTGACGGCCGCATCGCCTTGATTCTCGATGTTCCGAGCATGCTCAAGCGTTACGCCGCACGGCGTATTTGATTCTGGTGGAGCGGGGCGACTGAGCCTCGCTCCGTCTAACGGAGTGTTTATGGCAGTCAAAGTCCTGGTGGTGGATGATTCCGGTTTTTTCCGCCGCCGCGTCTCGGAAATTCTTTCAGCGGACCCGAGTATCCAGGTCGTCGGTACGGCGACCAACGGTAAAGAGGCGATCGATCAGGCTCTGGCCCTCAAGCCCGATGTGATCACCATGGACTACGAGATGCCGATGATGGATGGCATCACGGCGGTGCGGCATATCATGCAGCGCTGGCGTACACCGGTGTTGATGTTCTCAGCGCTGACGCACGAAGGCGCTCGGGTCACGCTCGATACGCTGGACGCTGGCGCGGTGGATTTCCTGCCGAAGAATTTCGAAGACATCTCGCGCAACCCCGAGAAGGTCAAGCAACTGCTGTGCGAAAAGGTCCACAGCATTTCGCGCAGTAATCGTCGTTTCAGCGCCTACAGCGCCCCGGCTCCAGTGGCCGCGCCAGCCCCGACGCCGGCACCGTCGAGTTTCGGCAGCAGTGTAGCTGCGCCTGCGCGTCCGGTACCGGCAGCGATTCCTGCGCGTGCGCCAGCGGCCAGCACATCGTCACCGGCACCGAAACGCAAAGCCTACAAACTGGTTGCCATTGGTACTTCCACCGGTGGCCCGGTAGCGTTGCAGCGAGTACTGACACAGCTGCCAGCCAGTTTCCCGGCACCGATCGTGCTGATCCAGCACATGCCTGCAGCCTTCACCAAGGCCTTTGCCGAGCGCTTGGACAAGCTCTGCCGGATCAGCGTCAAGGAGGCGCGGGACGGTGAATTCCTGCCGCTTGGCCTGGCCTGTTTGGAACCGGTTGGCAAGCAAATGATTACCGAGGGCCGTGGGGCGGTGAAAATCCTCCCGGGCGACGAGCGTCTGAACTACAAGCCGTGCGTGGACATCACCTTCGGTTCGGCGGCCAAGTCCTACGGCGACAAAGTTCTGGCGGTGGTGCTCACCGGCATGGGGGCCGACGGTCGCGAAGGCGCGCGCCTGCTCAAGCAGTGCGGCAGTGCGGTCTGGGCTCAGGACGAAGCCAGTTGCGTGATCTACGGCATGCCGATGGCGATCGTCAAAGCCGATCTGGCAGACGCGATTTACGGCCTTGACGATATCGGCAAGCACCTGGCCGAGGCGTGCATCTGATGGATGTTTTAAGCCTTATCGGGCTCATCATGGCGTTTATCGCCATTATCGGTGGCAACTACCTGGAGGGTGGTCATCTCGGTGCGTTGGCCAATGGCCCGGCGGCGTTGATCGTGCTCGGCGGGACCATTGGCGCTGCGTTGTTGCAGTCGCCGATGAGTGCTTTCAAGCGCGCCATGCAGATTCTCGGCTGGATCCTGTTTCCACCTCACGTCGACCTGGCCGGTGGCATTGATCGTGTGGTCAACTGGAGCCTCACCGCGCGCAAGGAAGGTCTGCTGGGGCTTGAAGGGGTGGCGGATAGCGAACCCGACAGTTACTCGCGCAAAGGCTTGCAACTGCTGGTCGACGGCGCGGAGCCCGAGTCGATTCGCAGCATTCTGGAGGTGGATTTCTTCACCCAGGAAAGCCGTGACATCGAAGCCGCCAAGGTCTTTGAAAGCATGGGCGGCTATGCGCCGACCATCGGTATCATCGGCGCGGTCATGGGCCTGATTCACGTCATGGGCAACCTCGGCGATCCATCGCAACTGGGCAGCGGCATTGCCGTGGCCTTCGTCGCGACCATCTACGGCGTGGCCAGCGCCAACCTTGTATTGCTGCCGATTGCCAGCAAGCTCAAATCCATCGCGTTGCGGCAGTCGCGTTATCGCGAAATGTTGCTGGAAGGCATTCTGTCGATTGCCGAAGGTGAAAACCCTCGCTCCATCGAGTTGAAGCTTCAGGGCTTCATGGACTAGGACTAAGGGATTACCCATGGCACGCCGTCGCCAGCATGAAGAACACGTCAATCACGAGCGCTGGCTGGTGTCCTACGCGGACTTCATCACGCTGCTGTTCGCCTTTTTCGTGGTGATGTACTCCATCTCTTCGATCAACGAAGGCAAGTACAAGGAGATTTCCGAAGCGCTGGTCGGGGTCTTTACCAACTCCGACCACGCCCTCAAGCCGATCCCCATCGGCGACGAGCGTCCGAAGACCGTCACCCCGGCCAAACCGCTGGTCAAGGACAGCGAGCAGATCGACGCCGGCATCGCCCAGGCCAGCAAGGACCCGCTCAAGAGCATTGCCGATGACATCAGTGCGGCGTTTGGCGATTTGATCAGCTCCAACCAGATGACGGTGCGTGGCAACGAGTTGTGGGTCGAGATCGAACTCAATTCCAGCCTGCTGTTCGGCAGTGGCGATGCCATGCCCAGCGATATCGCGTTCAACATCATCGACAAGGTCGCGGCGATTCTGAAACCGTTCGACAACCCGATTCACGTTGAAGGCTTCACCGACGATCAACCGATCCGCACCGCGCAGTACCCGACCAACTGGGAGCTGTCGTCGGCCCGTTCGGCGAGCATCGTGCGCATGCTTGCCATGCAAGGTGTAAACCCCGGGCGTATGGCGTCGGTGGGTTATGGCGAGTTTCAGCCGGTGGCCAATAACGCGACCGTCGAAGGGCGTGCACGTAACCGGCGAGTGGTGCTGGTGGTGTCGCGCAATCTCGATGTACGCCGCAGCCTGACCGGTACCGGAACCGCTAATGCAAAACCGGACGCCGCGTTGAAGCGTGCTGGCACACAAACTGCACCGACGACTGTCAAGTCGCCGGGGCGCGAGAGTGCCGTCAATTCTCCGTCACCCGGCTTGTAACGTTGAGCTATTTCTCGGTTGTGTCCATTCGACCGGGAGGAACGATCTGAATGAGAGTCTGGGCAGTCGCCAATCAAAAGGGTGGTGTCGGAAAAACCACTTCCTCTATTGCTTTAGCCGGTTTGCTGGCTGAGGCGGGCAAGCGCGTGGTTGTGGTCGATCTCGACCCGCACGGCTCCATGACCAGCTACTTCGGTTACGACCCCGACAGCCTGGAACACAGCAGCTACGACCTGTTTCTGCACAAGGGCGGCGGGCCGCAAGGCTTGCCCGGGCAGTTGCTGATGCCCACCAGCGACGAACGTATTTCCCTGTTGCCGTCGAGTACCGCACTGGCCACCCTCGAGCGCCAGTCGCCAGGGCAGAGTGGCTTGGGCCTGGTGATCGCCAAGAGCCTGGCACAACTGTGGCAGGACTTCGATTACGCGTTGATCGACAGCCCGCCGTTGCTCGGCGTGTTGATGGTCAATGCCTTGGCGGCCAGCCAGCAACTGGTGATCCCGGTGCAGACCGAGCACCTGGCGGTGAAAGGCCTGGAGCGCATGGTCAATACCTTGGCGATGATCAACCGCTCACGCAAACAGGCGCTGCCGTTCAACATCGTCCCGACTTTATTCGACCGTCGCACGCAGGCCTCGCTGGGCACCTTGCGGGTGCTGCGCGACATGTACCCGGAAGAAATCTGGCAAGGCTACATTCCGGTCGATACCCGACTGCGTGATGCCAGCCGTGCCGGCCTGACCCCTTCGCAGTTCGACGGCAAGAGCCGTGGAGTCCTCGCGTACCGCGCACTGCTCAAGCATTTGCTGGCGCAGCAACTTGTTCCGCAGGTGGCGTGAGATGAACCCGATTTCTGTAGGAGCTGCCGCAGGCTGCGATCTGTTGATCTTGCTCTGTGGCGTCTTCGAAACCGCTAAAAGATCGCAGCCTTCGGCAGCTCCTGCGGAGGGAGTGTGCCAATGAGCCGGCCAGTAAAAATCACGAGCCGCCCGCAACTGGCGTTGCAGTCCTATCTGGATGCGTTGTTGCAAGACGCGACCGAGGAATGGCCGTCAGAGGTCGAGGCATTACCCGAGGTTGTAGAAATCGTCGAGGTCGTCGAAGCCATCGAGGCTCAAGGCGCGCTGGACGAGTTCCAGGCCGCGGTGCTTGAAGAACAGGCTCGCGATGCGCAAAAGCCAGAGGTTGCGGCGCCCGTTGTAGCACCGGTTGCCAAGGCGCCCATCGTGGTGTCGGTACTGGAAGCGCCCGCACCGATTCTGGCGCCGGTCTCATCCGTTGCACCGTTACTGCAAGCGCTGGTCGAGCCGGTAGTTGAAGTCCATCTGCCGCCGAGCAATACGCCACCGCCGGTGGTCGGCGATGATCGGCCAAGCTGGGCTGCCGAACCGTTTGAATGCCTGTTGTTCGACGTCGCGGGTTTGACCTTGGCCGTGCCATTGGTGTGCCTCGGTTCGATTTACTCGTTAGCCGGTCATGAGCTGACGCCTTTATTCGGTCAGCCGGAATGGTTCCTGGGGATCCTGCCGAGTCAGGCGGGCAACCTGAAGGTGCTGGATACCGCGCGCTGGGTCATGCCCGATCGCTATCGCGATGACTTCCGCCAAGGCCTGCAATACGTGATCTCGGTTCAGGGCTATGAGTGGGGGTTGGCGGTGCATCAGGTCAGCCGCTCGTTGCGTCTGGACCCGAACGAAATCAAATGGCGCAGCCATCGAGGTCAACGGCCATGGCTGGCCGGCACGGTGATCGAACACATGTGCGCGCTGCTGGATGTCTCGGAGCTGGCGGAGTTGATCGCCAGCGGTGGTGCCAAACACATGGGCGGCAGCAAGCCGACCCACAAACCTGCATAACAAACAGTTGGCCGCCTGCACGGTGCGGCCGGACAGAACACACACCGCCACAGGCGGTTTTTCGAGGGGTCAGGGTATGAATGATAAGGCGTCGTCTGCAAAGGGTTCCGAAGATCCGATCCTGCAATGGGTAACCTTCAAGCTGGACAATGAAACCTACGGCATCAACGTGATGCGCGTTCAGGAAGTCCTGCGCTACACCGAAATCGCTCCGGTGCCGGGTGCACCCAGCTACGTGCTGGGCATCATCAACCTGCGCGGCAATGTAGTGACCGTGATCGACACTCGCCAGCGCTTTGGCCTGGGCGCTGTCGAAGTCAGTGATAACACCCGTATCGTCATCATCGAAGCCGACAAGCAAGTGGTCGGGATCATGGTCGACAGCGTGGCTGAAGTGGTTTACCTGCGTCAGTCGGAAATCGAAACCGCGCCTAACGTCGGTAACGAAGAGTCGGCCAAGTTCATTCAGGGCGTGTGCAACAAGAACAACGAATTGCTGATCCTGGTCGAGCTGGACAAGATGATGAGCGAAGAAGAGTGGTCGGAACTGGAGAGTATCTGATTGATTCTCGAGGTGGCTGTCATTGTGCTGGGGCTCCTGTGGGTAGGGACCCTGGCGATGTTCCTGGCTTACACGCGCAAGCAGCACGAGCTGGCAGCGCTGCAAGCCCAGGGCAATGCGTTGCGTGATCAGCGCATCAAGGACCTGGCCAAGCGCGTCGACGACTACCAGAACGGTAACGTGCGCATGGGCGAAGACCTGCATGAACTGCGTGCGGTGGTTGGCCCCTTGCCGGACAAGCTGGCCCAGCTCGAGCAGCGCGATCCGTCGAGCCTGTCATTCGCTCAGGCAGCACGCCTGGTGGGGATGGGCGCGAGCGTCGACGAACTGACCCAGTCCTGCGGCCTGACCCAGGCCGAGGCCGAGTTGATGAGCAAGCTGCACAAGAACTGAGAAGATCAAAAGATCGCAGCCTTCGGCAGCTCTTATGGAACAAAAAATAACTTATTGATTTATATATTATTTTTAAGGGCTGGCTTGCCAGCCCTGGCCCATGTTCCTTGCGCGACAGCGCGGCGTCGAAGACGGGGCGGACCCTCCTACAGATGATGTGTTCGTCGTAGGAGCTGCCGAAGGCTGCGATCTTTTAGTAATCCTCCCCTCGATCTGTCACATCCCGCTCAACCCCCGGCGCTTGCGAGCCATAGCCTTCCGGAAACTTGCCCTTGAGTTTCCACGCAAACGCAATGATCTCGGCAATCGTCCGGTACAACTCCTCCGGAATGCTGTCACCCAGTTCCATTCGTGCCAGCAGCTTCACCAGTTCGGCGTTTTCGTAGATTGGCACTTCGTAGTCACGGGCAATCTTCAGAATTTCTTCGGCCAGTTCTTCGTCGCCCTTGGCGGTCAGGGTAGGGGCGTGGGTGCCGTCGTATTTGAGGGCAATGGCCTGGCGCGGTGGTGTGGGGTTGCTCATGCGGTTTCGTCGACCCAGCGTTGTTCGAGGCGGGTTTGATTGCCTTGGGGGGGGATGCCGAGGTGGCAATCCAGATCGCCAACATTCAGACCCGATGCCAGCAACTGCGCGCGCAACTCACTCAGATTACGTTCGATCAGGCTGGCGGTATAAGGGCGTTCGGCCCAGAGCTGACTGGAGAGTTTGCCCTGAGCCAGCTGTGCCTGGATCTGCAGCGGTCCAAGCGGTTCCATGTCGAACGCCAGCTCGACCCGCCAGAGCCGTTGTTTTGGTTCGCGCTCGGCGGATTTTTCATGCGGTTCCTTTGCGGGGGTGTCCTCGCGTTGAAACTTGACCTGCAACGGCACGATGTCTTGCAGGTTACGCATAGGGATTTCCAGCTGCCAGGTGGTTTGCAACTTGCCGTCGAGGGTGGTGCCGGTCTGTTCCAGGCCCGACAACTGATGACTTTGCAGGCGGGAAACCGCCGCTGCGGCCAGGCGCAGCAAGTGTTCCAGATCGCCTTCACCCTCCAGGCTTTGAAGCAGTCGTGAGGGCAGGGGGAAGTTGCTCGGCGGTGACTTGGCGCTGACCTGGCCGAGGGTGCCAAGGGCGCTACGGACAAAGCTTGGCAGTGCCTGGGCCAGCGTATTGGCGGCGATGATCGCGTTGAAACTGCTATTGGCCGGCAGGTCGGGGGTCAATTGTGCGATCAGTCGCAGCACATTGCCTTTCAGGTCCGGTGTCAGTGTCGGGTTCTGTCCGGCGAGCAGTTTGCTTTCCAGAAACAACCCACTGTTGGCCAGCGCCTGCGCCAATCCCTTGGGCGTGCTCAGTTGCTGAACGTCCGGCAGGTCAGTGAGCAGCTTGTCGACGGCGGCGCGCAAGTCGTCGGACGTGGCGTCGGAGGCTGGCAGGTTTTGCAGGGCATCGATCAGCCCGGTCAAGGAGCCTTGGCGACTTTGCTGGGCCAACAGTTGCTGGCTCACCGCCAGTTGCTCCTGACGGCTGGCCAGTGGCACAAACGTCAAACTTTGTGCGCCCTGGACCAAGGCGCTGAGCAGACTGCCGATGCGCAACGGTTGTGGGCTGTCGATACTCAAGGTGCTGCCACTGAGCGCGGTATTGAGCAGGCTCACCAGCGAGCGATAGACCGCCGGCTGCCCCGGTGTTTGCGGCATCAACTGGCTGGTCAGGACTTTACCTTGCAGCAAGGTGCCGACCGGTAATTGTGAGGTGTCGAGACGGGTGAGGGTGGCGACGTTGGCAGCGATCGCCTGCTGCACGGTGATCGCCAGGCTGCCGGCTGAAGGTTGGCTGACCGTCAGGCTGGTGCCCTGAGGCAATGGCTGGTTGCTGGTGGCTTGCACGGTGGTCTGGCGGCCGCTGTCGAGAGTGACCTTGAGCAGCAACTGGAAAGTCTGGTCGTTCTGTTTGAGCGACAGCACTTCAGCGCTCGCGCTCTGCCCGGCGGCGATCAAGCCGTCCACCGGGGTTTGCAGCTTGAGCAACTCACCACTGACCACGAGCGGGCGCGAGGCGGCCGGCGTGGTGGGAGGCAGTGGAAGGATGTTCATGTCGCCGGTCATCAGGTCACACCCTGTCGAAATTGCCCTCTTTTGAGTAGGACATGACATGTATAATGCCGCCCCGTTGTTGGGGCGCGGAAAACATCGCAAATGTTTGACACAGCTCTCTAGAACAGGCCGTCAATGCGTTTATGCTGCATCACTTTAACGGCCGCCCCACTGCCGACTTGAACCGTAAAGGCCCGCGATCTCTTGACCATCCCTCTACTAGAAGCCGTAGCGCTCGCCTGTGAGCGAGACTGGCGGATGCTCTTCGAAAACCTCGAATTGCGTCTGGGCAGCGGTAACATGTTGCAGATCAGCGGCCCCAACGGCAGCGGCAAGACCAGCCTGTTGCGCTTGCTCGCCGGTTTGATGCTACCCACCAGCGGTCAGGTGTTGCTCAACGGCCAGCCCTTGAACAGGCAACGCCCGGAGCTGGCTCACAACCTGTTGTGGATCGGCCACGCCGCCGGCATCAAGGACCTGCTGACCCCCGAAGAGAACCTCAGCTGGCTGTGTGCATTGCATCAGCCCGCCAGTCATGAGGCGATCTGGCAGGCGCTGGCAGCGGTAGGACTGCGCGGTTTTGAAGATGTTCCTTGTCACACCCTGTCTGCTGGTCAGCAACGCCGCGTGGCGCTGGCCCGCTTGTATCTGGACAGCCCGGCGCTGTGGATTCTCGATGAGCCGTTTACTGCGCTGGATAAACAGGGCGTCGCACAGCTCGAAGAGCATCTGGCCGCGCACTGTGAACGAGGCGGCATGGTGATTCTGACCACTCACCACACGTTGACCCGGATGCCGGCCGGTTACCGCGATATCGATTTGGGGCAGTGGGCCGTATGAGTGTTTTCGCACTGTTGGTCGCCCGTGAGGCGCGTTTGCTGTGTCGTCGTCCTGCCGAGCTGGCCAACCCCCTCGTATTCTTTGCCATTGTTGTCGCATTGTTCCCATTGGCAGTCGGACCTGAGACACAATTGTTGCAAACCTTGTCACCGGGGCTGGTCTGGGTCGCCGCCCTTTTATCGGTTTTGCTCTCGCTGGACGGGCTTTTCCGCAGTGATTTCGAGGACGGATCCCTTGAACAGTGGGTCCTTTCGTCGCACCCCCTGCCTCTTCTGGTTTTGGCAAAGGTACTGGCACACTGGGCGTTTTCCGGCTTGGCACTGGTGTTGCTTGCCCCGTTATTGGCGTTGATGCTCGGTTTGCCTGCCGCCTGTCTGCCGGTTTTGCTCTTGTCGCTGTTGCTCGGTACACCGGTATTGAGTTTGCTCGGTGCGGTGGGCGCGGCGCTGACGGTCGGTTTGAAGCGCGGTGGCTTGCTGCTGGCCCTGCTGATACTGCCGTTGTACATCCCGGTGTTGATTCTTGGCAGTGGCGCCTTGCAGGCCGCTTTGCAAGGCATGCCGGCAACCGGTTATTTGCTGTGGCTTGGTAGCCTGACCGCCCTGGCGATAACCCTGACACCCTTTGCAATAGCCGCTGGCCTGAAGATCAGTGTCGGCGAATAATGAGGTCTGGTTAAAAAATAACCGCTTTTATTAAAAAAAGCAGACCCTGACTCTTCGTGATGGCGAAGAGCAACCGTGATGGAAACAGTAATGAACTGGACCTGGTTTCATAAGCTCGGCTCGCCCAAATGGTTTTATGGCATCAGCGGTAAACTGCTGCCCTGGCTGAGCATCGCGGCGTTGCTGCTGATCGGCATCGGCGTGGTCTGGGGCCTGGCTTTCGCGCCGCCGGATTACCAGCAAGGCAACAGCTTTCGGATCATCTACATTCACGTGCCGGCCGCCATGCTGGCGCAGTCCTGCTACGTGATGCTGGCGGTCTGCTGCATTGTCGGGCTGGTGTGGAAGATGAAACTGGCGGACGTCGCCCTGCAATGCGCCGCACCGATTGGTGCCTGGATGACCGCCGTGGCGCTGGTCACCGGGGCGATCTGGGGCAAACCGACCTGGGGCTCGTGGTGGGTCTGGGATGCGCGCCTGACCTCGATGCTGATTCTGCTGTTCCTGTATTTCGGTCTTATTGCACTGGGCAATGCCATCAGCAATCGCGACAGCGCCGCCAAGGCTTGCGCGGTGCTGGCGATTGTCGGCGTGATCAACATCCCGATCATCAAGTACTCGGTGGAGTGGTGGAACACCCTGCACCAGGGCGCAACCTTCACCCTCACCGAAAAACCGGCAATGCCGGCCGAGATGTGGCTGCCATTGTTGCTGACGGTGCTGGGTTTCTACTGTTTCTTCGGCGCCGTGCTGTTGCTGCGCATGCGTCTTGAAGTGCTCAAGCGCGAAGCTCGTGCAAGCTGGGTAAAAGCCGAAGTGCAAAACAGCCTGGAGGCCGCGTAATGAGTTTTGCTTCATTCGGCGACTTCCTCGCCATGGGCCATCACGGTCTTTATGTCTGGTCGGCTTATGGCATCTGCCTGGCGGTGCTGGCTCTCAACGTGGCAGCGCCGATCCTGGCCCGCAAGCGTTACCTGCAACAAGAGGCGCGTCGTCTGCGCCGGGAGAACAGCAAGTGAATCCGCTGCGTAAAAAACGTCTGGTCATTATTTTCGCGATCCTGGTCGGTGTCGGCGCAGCTGTCGGCCTGGCCCTGAGTGCCCTGCAACAGAACATCAATCTGTTTTACACACCGACCCAGATCGCCAATGGCGAAGCCCCGCAAGACACGCGCATCCGTGCTGGCGGCATGGTCGAGGCGGGTTCGCTGCAACGTTCCGGCGATTCGCTGGACGTGAAATTCATCGTCACCGACTTCAACAAATCCGTGACCATCACCTACCGCGGCATTCTCCCGGACCTGTTCCGCGAAGGGCAGGGCATCGTTGCGCTGGGCAAACTGAATGCAGACGGTGTAGTCGTGGCTGACGAAGTGCTGGCCAAGCACGACGAGAAGTACATGCCCCCAGAAGTGACCAAGGCGCTGAAAGACAGTGGTCAAGCCGCTCCAACACCTGCGAAGGAGGGTTGATCCATGACCTCAGGCATCTTTATTCCCGAGTTGGGCCATCTGGCGATGATTCTCGCCTTCTGCTTTGCCATCGTTCAGGCGACCGTGCCGTTGCTCGGTGCCTGGCGTGGTGACCGCCTGTGGATGGGCCTGGCCCAGCCAGCGGCCTGGGGCCAGTTCACCTTTCTGGCGTTCGCCTTCGGCTGCCTGACCTACGCCTTCATGACCGATGACTTTTCGGTGGGTTATGTCGCCAACAACTCCAACAGCACCTTGCCGTGGTACTACAAGTTCAGCGCGGTGTGGGGTGCCCACGAAGGCTCGTTGCTGCTCTGGGCGTTGATTCTCGGCGGCTGGACCTTTGCCGTGTCGATCTTCTCCCGGCAGTTGCCGCAGGTCATGCTGGCTCGCGTGCTGGCGGTGATGGGCATGATCAGCACCGGTTTCCTGCTGTTCCTGATTCTCACCTCGAACCCGTTCGCGCGCATCCTGCCGCAGATTCCTACTGATGGTCATGACCTCAACCCGTTGCTGCAAGACATCGGCCTGATCGTTCACCCGCCAATGCTCTACATGGGGTACGTCGGTTTCTCGGTAGCCTTCGCCTTTGCCATTGCTGCCTTGCTGGGTGGTCGTCTGGATGCAGCGTGGGCCCGTTGGTCGCGACCTTGGACCATCGTCGCCTGGGCATTCCTCGGTATCGGCATCACCCTCGGCTCCTGGTGGGCTTACTACGAGCTCGGCTGGGGCGGCTGGTGGTTCTGGGACCCGGTGGAAAACGCCTCGTTCATGCCATGGCTGGTGGGTACGGCGCTGATTCACTCGTTGGCCGTTACCGAAAAACGCGGCGTGTTCAAAAGCTGGACCGTGTTGCTGGCCATTGCTGCGTTCTCGCTGAGCCTGCTGGGGACCTTCCTGGTGCGTTCCGGCGTGCTGACCTCGGTGCACGCGTTTGCCTCGGCCCCCGCGCGCGGCGTGTTCATCCTGATTTTCCTGCTGTTTGTGGTCGGCGGTTCGCTGACGCTGTTCGCCCTGCGCGCGCCGGTGGTCAAGAGCCATGTCGGCTTCAACCTGTGGTCGCGTGAGACCCTGCTGCTGGGCAATAACCTGGTGCTGGTGGTCGCGGCTTCGATGATTCTGCTCGGCACCTTGTATCCGCTGGTGCTCGATGCCCTGAGCGGCGCCAAGCTGTCGGTCGGCCCGCCGTATTTCAACGCGTTGTTCATTCCGTTGATGGCATTGCTGATGGTGGTGATGGCGGTGGGTGTGCTGGTGCGCTGGAAAGACACGCCGGTGAAATGGCTGATGAGCATGCTGACCCCCGTGTTGCTTGGCAGCGCTGCTTTGGCAGTCGTGGCCGGGATCGCTTACGGCGACTTCAACTGGGCCGTGCTGGCGACTTTCATGCTCGCAGCCTGGGTGTTGCTGGCCGGCGTACGAGACATATTCGACAAGACACGCAACAAGGGCCTGATCAAAGGCCTGCCGAGCCTGACCCGCAGCTATTGGGGCATGCAGGTTGCGCATCTGGGGATCGCCGTGTGCGCCCTGGGCGTGGTGCTTTCGAGCCAGGACAGCGCCGAGCGCGATCTGCGTCTGGCACCGGGCGAGTCGATGGATCTGGCCGGTTATCACTTCATTTTCGAAGGCGCCAAACACTTCGAAGGACCGAACTTCACCTCCGACAAGGGCACCATTCGGGTGATCCGTAGCGGCAAGGAAGTGGCGGTGCTGCACCCGGAAAAACGCCTGTACACCGTACAGAACTCGATGATGACCGAAGCCGGCATCGACGCCGGTTTCACTCGTGACCTGTACGTGGCCCTCGGCGAGCCGCTGGAAAATGGCGCCTGGGCTGTGCGTGTACACGTCAAACCGTTCGTGCGCTGGATCTGGTTTGGCGGCTTGCTGACCGGGTTTGGCGGGCTGCTGGCGGCGCTGGATCGTCGTTATCGGGTCAAGGTGAAAAGCCGCGTGCGTGAAGCACTGGGTATGGCGGGAGCTACTGCATGAGACGTTGGTTAATGGTGTTGCCACTGGCGCTGTTTCTGGTGGTGGCGGTGTTTCTTTACCGGGGGCTCTATCTGAACCCGGCCGAGTTGCCCTCGGCGATGATCGGCAAGCCGTTCCCCGAGTTTTCCCTGCAGGCAGTGCAGGGCGACAAGACATTGACCCGCGCTGACTTGCTGGGCAAACCGGCGCTGGTCAACGTCTGGGGCACCTGGTGCATTTCCTGCCGGGTCGAGCACCCGGTGCTGAACAAACTGGCCCAGCAGGGCGTGGTGATTTATGGCGTCAACTACAAGGACATCAATGCCGATGCCTTGAAGTGGCTGGTGGAGTTCCACAACCCGTACCTGCTGAACATCCGTGACGAGGAGGGCTCCCTGGGCCTGAACCTCGGCGTTTACGGTGCTCCGGAAACCTTCTTCATCGACGCCAAAGGCACCATCCGCGACAAGTACGTCGGGGTGATCGACGACGTGGTGTGGCGCGAAAAACTGGCGGCCAAGTATCAGGCGCTGGTTGATGAGGCCAAGCCATGAAGCGCTGGATTGCTGCGGCCGTACTCGGTCTGAGTATCGCCGGCGTCGCTCACGCGGCCATCGACACTTACGTGTTCGCCAATGACGCCGAGCGTGAGCGTTTTCATGAACTGACCAAAGAGCTGCGTTGCCCCAAGTGCCAGAATCAGGACATTGCCGATTCCAATGCACCGATCGCCGCTGACCTGCGCAAAGAGATTTTCCGCATGCTCGGCGAGGGCAAGGACAACCAGCAGATCATCGACTTCATGGTCGACCGCTATGGCGACTTCGTGCGCTACAAGCCAGCCCTGACCGGCAAGACTGCACTGCTGTGGTTTGGCCCGGCCGGGTTGTTGCTCGGTGGCGTGCTGGTGATCGCCGTGATCGTCCGTCGTCGCCGCGCCGAGCGTACGGCGGGTCCGGACACGCTTTCTGCCGAGGAACGCAAGCGCCTCGACCAACTGTTGGATAACACCAAGAATGATTGATTTCTGGCTCGCTGCAGGTCTGCTTCTACTGGTTGCCCTGAGTTTTCTGTTGATCCCGGTTTTGCGTGGCCGTCGCGCCCAGCGTGAAGAGGATCGCACCGCGCTGAACGTGGCGCTTTACCAGGAGCGCGTGGCTGAGTTGCAGACTCAGCAGGCCGAAGGGGTACTCGATTCGACGCAAATGAGCGCCGGCCGTGACGAAGCGGCTCGCGAGCTGCTGGCCGATACCGAAGGTGCCGACACGGGCCGGGTTTCCCGTTTGGGCAAACCGTTGCCGCTGCTGGCAGCGGTGCTGGTGCCGGTGTTGGGCCTGGGTCTGTACCTGCACTTTGGTGCCGCTGACAAGGTCGAACTGACCCGTGAATTTGCCCAGACACCGCAGTCGATGGAAGAGATGACCCGCCGTCTGGAGCGTGCTGTTGCAGCTCAACCGGATTCCGCCGAAGGCCTGTATTTCCTTGGCCGTACTTACATGGCTCAGGATCGTCCGGCTGATGCAGCGAAGATCTTCGAGCGCACCGTGGCGCTGGCGGGTCGTCAACCTGAACTGCTCGGCCAGTGGGCCCAGGCGCAGTACTTTGCCGACAACAAAAAGTGGTCGGACAAGATCCAGGCGCTGACCGACGAAGCACTCAAAGCCGATCCTAAAGAAGTCACCAGCCTTGGGTTGTTGGGCATCGCGGCATTCGAACGCGAGCGTTATCAGGAGGCCATCGACTACTGGAGTCGTCTGCTGGCGCAACTGCCACCCGAAGATAACTCGCGCAGCGCGCTGGAAGGTGGCATTGCGCGGGCGACCGAAAAACTGCAAGAGAGCGGCGGTACCGTTGCCAAGGCGCCTGTCGTAGCGGCCAAGCCATCGGCATTGTTGAAAGTGACGGTTGATCTGGCGGCAGATCTGAAAGCCAGGGTTCAGCCGGGCGACAGCGTGTTCATTTTCGCTCGCGCCACTTCAGGTCCTCCAGCTCCGTTGGCTGCCAAACGCCTGACCGTTGCCGACCTGCCGGCGACCGTCGAACTGGGCGATGCCGACGCAATGATGCCGCAATTGAAACTGTCGAACTTTCCTGAAGTCCAACTGGTCGCGCGCGTTTCCCGTGCCGGACAACCCACTGCCGGTGAGTGGGTCGGTCGCAGCGAGCCTTTGGCCAGCAGCACTACCGCGCCGCAACAATTGACCATCGACAGCCCCGACAAATAACCAGGAAAATCGCTATGACCGCCATCGCTCGCATCACCCTGCTCAGTCTTGTCTTGGGGTTAAGTGCATGTGCGGTCCAGCCGCCGTCACATGAAGAGCGGTTGCCGCCGATTCCGTCATCGTACCCAGGCAGCAAACCGACGACCGCCCCCGGCAAACCGGTGACTCCGAACAAACCCGGCAAGCCGCAGCCGCGTACCTCTGCAAGCTTCGCCCCACCACCGGGCGGCAACAGCCACTGGGATGCGAAACTCGGTGTCTACGTTCTCGACAACCAGACCGACACCTTCTACCGCCAGCGCACCTACTACCGCTGGAACAACGGCTGGACCCGCAGCATCAGCCCGAATGGACCGTGGGAAGAGATCGACATCCATGGCGTGCCGCCGGGATTGGGCAAGCAATACAGCCAGTAACGTGAACGGCGACCTCAGGGTCGCCGTTTTTGCAGGCGGGTTCAACGAAACACCGGATCTCTTTTCTACACAAATCACCGCTCCATTCAACACCCTGTAAAACAACCGTACGTCATGCATCGGCTTTTTGTGCTTGAGTAAATATAACTCTAGAGTTACTTTTATTCGGCCGGTGCAAGGAGGCGCGTGGTGCAGAGCAGGTTATTGATCAGAGAGCTTGAGGCAGCGGGTTGGACGCTTGATCGGGTCACCGGCAGTCATCACATCTTCACCCACCCTTACAGCCCATACACGATACCCGTACCTCATCCCAAGAAAGACTTGCCGATCGGGACGGTTAAAAGCATCAGGAGGCGAGCAGGGCTTCACTACCCGGTTGCCAGTTTTGCAGGAGATCCGTAATGCAATATCCAATCTGTATCGAATGGGGCGACGAGAATACCGCCAT
Source organism: uncultured Pseudomonas sp. (assembly GCA_964396695.1). Classification (GTDB taxonomy): domain Bacteria; phylum Pseudomonadota; class Gammaproteobacteria; order Pseudomonadales; family Pseudomonadaceae; genus Aquipseudomonas. The sequence continues at coordinate 11,625 of CAYNGZ010000021.1, read as the reverse complement.
CGGTATTCAGATCCCCGATATTCCGGGCGCCGTCACCGCAGGTGATACGTTTGAAGACGCTTACAACGCAGCGGTTGAAGTTGCTCACCTCATGCTGCAGGAGATCGTAGCCGGCGGGGAGGACATTCCGATGCCGACTTCAGCAGCTGCGCACCGGAGTAACCCGGACTTTGCCGACATGGGCTGGGGCATGTTGGAGCTCGACATCGCGCCTTACCTCGGCAAAACCGAGAAGGTCAACGTGACGTTGCCTGGTTACGTTATCCAGCGTATTGACCGTTATGTGCGTGAGCACAACGTCAAAAGCCGCTCTTCCTTTCTGGCGGACGCGGCGATGGAGAAGTTGGTGCGGCATTGAGGGCCATCCACAGGTGGCGTTCCGATGCCCGCAAAGCTTTCACCTTGTTTCGTAGCACGCCTATGCTCTGTGTGGGCGGTTGAGCCCTTTTGTATCAGTCATTTTTCAACGTTCATCAGTGGAAACCGGTCCCATGAAAACGATGTTTGGAAGCCTGATACGCAACATTGGCGCGATTTCCCTGAGCGGCGTGCTGATCGCCACGGCTGTTATGGCCGAAGAGGCACCGGGCATGCGCATCGGTGTGCGCGGTGAAATCACCGGCGTATCCGAAGAGGTCTTGAAAGTGCACGCCAACAGTGGCGAGAACGTGATCATCCAGTTGACCAAGGACACTCAGGTTCGCGCCGTAACCCCGACCAACATCGAGGACATCAAGCCTGGCAGCTACATTGGCTCGGCGGCAATACCGCAAGAGGATGGCACGCTCAAGGCGCTGGAAGTGCACGTGTTCCCGCCCGAAATGGCCGGCACCGGCGAGGGCCACCGTCCGTTCGATCTGGTCAAGGGCAGCAGCATGACCAATGGCAGCGTCGCTGATCTGGTGGTCAATAATGGCCGAATCCTGACCGTCAATTACAAGGGGGGGCAGCAGAAGATTCTGGTGCCGGAAGACGTGCCGATCGTCAACCTGACGCCGGCTGACCGCAGCCTGCTCAAAGTCGGGGTCAAGGTTGTGTTGTTCGCCACCCAAAGCGCCGACGGCACCCTGACGGCGCAATCGATTTCGGCTGGCAAGGATGGCGTGGCGCCGCCGATGTAGAGTTTTTTTGTGAGGAATGCTTCGGGCTGTTCGCCAGGCTCAAGAACCACCCCTCACCCTAACCCTCTCCCGGAGGGAGAGGGGACTGACTGAGGTGTTCTTTCGAGTTACGTCGACCTGAAAGTCCGAGTCGAACTCAGGTTTGAAAGGCCTGGAGATCTGCTCCCTTTCCCCCTCTCCCCCGTGGGGAGAGGGCTGGGGTGAGGGGGGGATTTCGGATCAAAGCAGAGCATTCAGTCGCTGAGTTTTCTTGACTGACCGGCATTAACACGCAGGTCGCCTTTTCGCTTACTGCCCACTGTAAATCTGGTCGAAAATCCCGCCATCATTGAAGTGGGTTTTCTGCACGGTGCGCCAGTCACCGAAGGTTTTCTCCACCGACAGGAAGTCGACTTTCGGGAAGCGGTCGGTATGTTTGGCAAGGACTGCCGGGTCACGCGGACGCAGGTAGTTGGCGGCGGCGATTTCCTGGCCTTCCGGGGACCACAGGTACTTCAGGTATTCCTCGGCGGCAGCGCGGGAGCCTTTCTTGTCGACGACTTTGTCGACCACGCTCACTGGCGGCTCGGCTTCGGCGGAGACGCTTGGGTAAATGACTTCGAACTGGTCGCGACCGAACTCGCGGGCGATCATTTCCGCTTCGTTTTCGAAGGTCACCAGCACATCGCCGATCTGGTTGGTCATGAAGGTGGTGGTGGCTGCGCGGCCGCCGGTGTCGAGTACCGGGGCTTGTTTGAACAGCTTGCCGACGAAGGCCTTGGCCTTGTTCTCGTCACCGCCGTTTTTCAGCACATAACCCCACGCCGACAAATAGGTGTAGCGGCCGTTGCCCGAGGTTTTCGGGTTCGGCACGATCACCTGCACGCCATCCTTGAGCAGGTCCGGCCAGTCTTTCAGGGCTTTAGGGTTGCCCTTGCGAACGATAAACACGGTGGCTGAGGTGAACGGTGCGCTGTGGTCCGGCAGGCGAGTCACCCAGTTGTCCGGCACCAGTTTGCCGTTGTCGACCAAGGCATTGATGTCGGTGGCCATGTTCATGGTGATGACGTCAGCCGGCAGGCCATCGATCACTGAGCGGGCCTGCTTGCTGGAGCCGCCGAAGGACATCTGCAAGGTTATGTTTTCGTTGTGTTCGGCTTGCCAGTGTTTCTGGAAGGCAGTGTTGTAGTCCTTGTAGAAATCGCGCATCACGTCGTAGGACACGTTGAGCAGGGTCGGTGCAGCCTGGGCCGCGCTCGCGAGGGCCAGGCCCGCGGCTAGCAGTGAGGCGCCAAAGATCTTTTTCACTGGACATTCCTTTTGTTCGAGATGAAGGCAATTTGCCGTCGACTATAGCCGGGGCTACATATCCCTTTAAAGATTAAAAAGTACTTTGCTTATTCTATTTTCCTGAACAGCGCGTTGCCGCAGCGTGAGCAAAATGCCGCGCTGGGCTCATGGTGGTTCTTGCGGCACACCGGGCAGTCATGTTGCAACTGTTCGCCGCGCATGGCCGTGGCCAGTTCGGCGGTGAAGATCCCGGTGGGCACGGCGATGATCGAGTAACCGGTGATCATTACCATCGACGAAATGACTTGCCCCAACGCGGTCTTGGGCACGATGTCGCCATAACCGACGGTGGTCAGGGTGACGATTGCCCAGTAGATGCCTTTCGGAATGCTGGTAAAGCCATGTTCCGGACCTTCGACCACGTACATCAGCGTGCCGAACACCGTCACCAGTGTGCAGACGCTGAGCAGGAATACGAGGATTTTCTGCTTGCTGCCACGCAGGGCATCGAGCAGGTAATGGGCCTGCTTCAGGTAGGGGAGCAGTTTGAGCACGCGAAAGATCCGCAGCATGCGGATGATCCGGATGATCAGCAGGTACTGGGTATCGCTGTAATACAGCGCAAGGATCCCCGGAACAATCGCCAGTAAATCCACCAGGCCATAAAAGCTGAAGGCGTAACGCAGCGGTTTGGGCGAGCAGTACAGGCGAAGGACGTACTCGGCCAGGAAGATGGCCGTGAAGCCCCATTCGAGGTACGCCAGGAGGTCGGCGTAGTGCTGATGAAAATCATCGATGCTGTCGAGGATCACCACCACCAGACTGGCGAGGATGATCAGCAACAGTGTGCTGTCGAAGCGTCGCCCGGCCACCGTGTCGGCCTGGAAAATGATCACGTACAGGCGGTTACGCCACGTGTCGTTGCTGTTCATTCAAATCGCCTTGGCCATAAATCAACGCAGCCTAGGTTGATTCTCCGAGGTTTGGCAAGGCGCAGTGTCTGTGGTCGCCTGGCGCAGCAGCCGAATACCCGAATGCAGTAACCAGCAGGCGAGGATGAACGGTGCGGTCAAGGTCGCCAACCCCACGGCAGCGAAAGCCGGTGTGAGGAGGACTGCCAGCGCGATACCCAGCAATGGCAGCCACGGTTGGCGGTGTTGCTGGCTGAAGGCGAGGGCGGCGAGTGCCGGGTTGTAGCCATGCAGACCGAGCAATGCACTGGACGACTCGTTCAGCCACAAGGCACAGAGCAGACCTGCGCCGGAACCGGCCAGCGCCCAGAAAGCGGCACGGCGATTGGCAAGCAACAGGCCAGCGGCGATCAACACACCTGCCAGGGGATGGTCGAGGAAGATGACCTGGCCCAGGCCTTTGAACTCGGCGCCGAGCAGGTTCAGGGCATCGAGTTCTGGCAGTGACGCAGGTGTCGAGTGGGCCGGGGCGGCAACGCTCAGCAGTATCCAGCCCAGTCCCACGAAAGGTGCGGTGTAGGCGGGCAGAAAATGCCGATCACGAGCGCGCTTGAGCCATTGCTCAGTGACGATTGCGCTCAGTCCGCCGCAGGCGATGATCAGGGGAGGCAGCATCGCCGACCAACTGAAGTGCAGGCTCAGCAACAGGCCGAGCAATACGCCGTTGTAGCTGAAGAGCCCGGCCTGGCGATCAGCCTTGGCATAGCCGCGACGTTGCGCGGTGAGCAAACCGGCCAATCCACCCAGCAGGGCGCCGCCGAGCAACGTCGGAGCGGTCAACAGAATGGCCAGCAGGCACAGCAGGCCACACAGTGGATGGCGCTGGAGGAAAATCTGACTGAAGCCGTTGAGCAGGGCTGTGGCCCAATCGGGGCAGTGGGTGTTGAAGTGGTTGGCAGGCATGATGGGGTCTGTGGGGTTACAGGTACGATCGTTCCCACGCGTGGGAACGATCATCGTGGAAGGTTAGATCAACGTTTCGATGCGCAACGAGTTAGTCGATCCCGGCTGGCCGAAAGGCACGCCCGCAGTGATCAACAACGTGTCGCCACGCTGGGCCATGCCTTGCGCCTGAGCAATTTCCAGTGCGGTGGAGCACACCTCGTCGACCTGGCGCAAACGGTCGTTGACCACCGAGTGTACGCCCCACGCCACGCTCAGGCGCCGCGCGGTTGAAAGGTTCGGCGTCAGGTTGAGGATCGGCACCGCTGGCCGTTCCCGCGCCGCACGCAAACTCGAGCTGCCGGACTCGCTGTAGTTCACCAACACCGCCACCGGCAGGATGTTGCTGATCCGGCGGATCGCACAGCTGATGGCGTCCGAGGTCGTGGCTTCGGCTTTTGGCCGGCTGACATCCAGTTGCGCCTGGTAATCCGGACCGCTTTCGACCTGGCGGATGATCTTGCTCATCATCTGCACCGCTTCGAGCGGATAATCGCCCGAGGCAGTTTCCGCCGAGAGCATCACCGCGTCAGCACCTTCAGCTACCGCGTTGGCGACGTCGGTTACCTCGGCCCGTGTCGGCGCCGGGGAGAAGCGCATCGACTCAAGCATCTGGGTCGCCACCACCACCGGTTTGCCAAGCTGACGGCAGGTGCTGATGATGTCTTTCTGAATCTGCGGCACGCTCTCGGCCGGCACTTCCACGCCCAGGTCGCCACGGGCAACCATGATCGCGTCGCTCAGTTCGGCGATTTCGCGTAGTTGTTCAACGGCCGACGGCTTCTCGATTTTCGCCATCAAAAAGGCTTTGTTGCCAATCAATGTGCGGGCTTCACGAATGTCTTCAGGGCGCTGCACAAATGACAGCGCGACCCAATCGACACCCAGCTCCAGACCGAAACTCAGGTCGCGACGATCCTTGGCGGTCAGCGGACTGAGGTCGAGCACCGCTTGCGGCACGTTGACGCCTTTGCGGTCCGACAACTCGCCACCGTTGAGCACCGTGGTGTCGATGGCGTCGGCGTACTGGGTCACCACCCGCAGACGTAGTTTGCCGTCGTCCAGCAGCAGATCCATGCCCGGTTCCAGTGCGGCGATGATTTCCGGGTGCGGCAGGTTGACCCGACGTTCGTCACCCGGCGTGGCGTCGAGGTCCAGGCGCAGGGCCTGACCGCGCACCAGTTGCACCTTGCCCTCGGCAAACTGGCCGACCCGCAGTTTCGGGCCTTGCAGGTCCATCAGAATGCCGAGCGGGTAATTGAGCTGGCGCTCGACTTCACGGATCCACTGGTAACGCTTGGCGTGGTCGGCGTGATCGCCATGGCTGAAGTTCAGGCGAAAGATGTTCACCCCGGCTTCCACCAGCTCGCGAATGTCATCAATACCATCGGTGGCGGGGCCGAGGGTGGCGAGGATTTTGACCTTCTTATCAGGCGTCATGTTCAGGGCTCTCGAGGATCAGGATGGCGCGGAAGTCGTTGACGTTGGTACGCGTCGGCTCGGTGACGATCAGCCCGTCGAGCGCGGCGAAATAGCCATAGCCATTGTTGTTGTCCAACTCGTCGCTGGCGCTCAAGCCCAGGGCGGCAGCGCGCGCGTAGCTGTCCGGGGTCATGATCGCGCCGGCGTTGTCTTCGGAGCCGTCGATGCCGTCGGTATCACCGGCCAGCGCGTAAACGCCGGGCAGGCCTTTGAGGCTGTCGGTCAGGCTCAGCAGGAACTCGGCGTTGCGTCCGCCACGGCCATTACCGCGCACGGTGACGGTGGTTTCACCACCGGAGAGAATCACACACGGCGCCGCCAGTGGTTGACCGTGCAGCGCTACCTGGCGTGCGATGCCGGCGTGGACTTTCGCCACTTCGCGGGATTCGCCTTCCAGATCGCCGAGGATCAACGGGCTGAAACCGGCCTGGCGGGCTTTCACCGCTGCCGCTTCCAGGGATTGCTGCGGTCGGGCGATCAGTTGGAAATGGCTGCGCGCAAGGCTCGGATCGCCGGGTTTTACCGTCTCCGACTCAGGGCTTTGCAACCAGCTGCGCACCGATGCCGGAACCTCGATGGCGTAGCGTTTGAGGATGTCCAGGGCTTGTGCCGAGGTGCTCGGATCGGCCACGGTCGGGCCGGAAGCGATCACCGTGGCGAGGTCGCCCGGGACATCGGAAATCGCGTAGGTGTAAACCGTCGCTGGCCAGCAGGCCTTGCCCAGACGGCCACCCTTGATCGCCGAGAGGTGCTTGCGCACGCAGTTCATCTCGCCGATGGTTGCGCCGGATTTCAGCAGGGCTTTGTTGATCGCCTGTTTGTCGGCCAGAGTGATGCCGGCTGCGGGCAGGGCCAGCAAGGCCGAACCACCGCCCGACAGCAGGAAGATCACCCGGTCGGCTTCGCTCAGGTTACTGACCAGTTCCAGCACCCGTTTGGCCACGGCCAAACCGGCTGCATCAGGCACCGGGTGGGCAGCTTCGACCACTTCGATTTTTTCGCAAGGGGCGCCGTGACCGTAGCGGGTGACCACCAGGCCGGACACTTCGCCCTGCCAGCAGCGCTCGACCACCTGGGCCATGGCTGCGGCGGCTTTGCCGGCACCAATGACGATCACCCGACCGCTGCAATCTTTCGGTAAATGGGCTTCGAGGACATGCTGCGGATGGGCCGCGTCGATGGCTGTGGCAAACAGCTCGCGCAGGAATTGTTGCGGATCGACCGACATGGCGGGCTCCCGGAATTCTTGTTATTGGGGGGATAGCAGCCTGCGCCGGCTCCAGGGAATCGGGGCTCACCCGCTAAATGGGTGAGCCCGATCCTGTAGGAGCTGCCGCAGGCTGCGATCTTTTTGCGGATAACGCGGTGTGCGAACGGATGTAACTATCAAAAGATCGCAGCCTTCGGCAGCTCTTACCGAATCGAGAAGTTCGCCATGTGTTCCAACCCCTTGATCAACGCCGAGTGGTCCCAGTTGCTGCCACCGATGGCCGCGCAGGTGCTGAACACTTGCTGGGTGCCTGCGGTGTTGGGCAGGTTGATGCCCAGCTCGCGCGCACCGGCCAGTGCCAGGTTGAGGTCCTTCTGGTGCAGGCTGATGCGGAAACCTGGATCGAAGGTGCCTTTGATCATGCGCTCGCCGTGGACTTCAAGGATCTTCGACGAGGCGAAACCGCCCATCAGCGCTTCGCGCACCTTGGCTGGATCGGCACCGTTCTTCGAGGCGAACAGCAGGGCTTCGGCAACGGCCTGGATGTTCAGCGCAACGATGATCTGGTTCGCCACTTTCGCGGTTTGACCGTCGCCATTACCGCCGACCAGGGTGATGTTTTTACCCATGCTCTGGAACAGCGGCAGTGCGCGTTCGAACGCATCGCTGTCGCCACCGACCATGATGCTCAGGGTCGCGGCTTTAGCGCCAACTTCACCACCGGACACCGGGGCGTCGAGGTATTGCGCGCCTTTCTCGTTGATCTTCGCCGCGAAGGCTTTGGTCTCGGTCGGCGAGATCGAGCTCATGTCGATGACCACTTTGCCTTTGCCAACACCGGTGGCGACGCCGTCGGCACGGAACAGCACGTCATCGACCTGCGGGGTATCCGGCACCATGATGATGATGAATTCGGCTTCCTGAGCGACTTCTTTCGGGCTCGCCAGAGCGACCGCGCCAGCGGCGACGAGGTCAGCCGGGGCGGCGTCGTGGTGTGCCGACAGGAACAGGCTGTGACCGGCTTTCTGCAGGTTCAACGCCATTGGGTGGCCCATGATGCCGGTGCCGATAAATCCGATTTTAGCCATGAGAAAATCCTCTTGTTTTTATAGCTGTTGCAAGCAAATGGGGGACTGCTTTTGGTGGGAGCGGGCTTGCTCGCGAAGGCGGTGTATCAGTCGACATCAGTTCTGAATGTCGGACCGCTTTCGCGAGCAAGCCCGCTCCCACAGGAGTCGCGTCAGATCGTGTTATGGGTTTTAAGCCACCGCAGACCCGCTTCGGTGGTGGTCAGCGGCTTGTATTCACAGCCGATCCAGCCCTGGTAACCGATGCGGTCCAGGTGTTCGAACAGGAAGCGGTAGTTGATTTCACCGGTGCCCGGCTCGTTGCGGCCCGGGTTGTCGGCCAGTTGAATGTGGTTGATCTCGCTCAGGTGCGTGGCCATGGTGCGGGCCAGGTCGCCCTCCATGATTTGCATGTGGTAGATGTCGTATTGCAGGAACAGGTTGGCGCTGCCCACGAGTTCGCGAATCGACAGCGCCTGAGCGGTGTTGTTCAGGTAGAAGCCCGGGATGTCACGGGTGTTGATGGCTTCCATCACCAGTTTGATGCCCACCGCTTGCAGCTTGTCGGCGGCGTATTTGAGGTTGGCGACGAACGTCTTTTCCACGGTGGCATCGTCGACGCCTTGCGGGCGGATACCTGCCAGGCAGTTGACCTGGGTGTTGCCCAGAACCTGCGCATAAGCGATCGCCAGATCAACGCCGGCGCGGAACTCTTCCACGCGATCCGGGTGGCAGGCGATCCCGCGTTCACCCTTGGCCCAGTCGCCGGCCGGCAGGTTGAACAGCACTTGGGTCAGGCCGTTGGCATCCAGCTGTGCCTTGATTTCGGCGGAACTGAAGTCGTACGGGAACAGGTATTCGACACCGCTGAAGCCGGCCTTGGCGGCAGCTTCGAAGCGGGCAAGAAAATCCTGCTCGGTGAACAGCATGGACAGGTTGGCTGCGAAACGCGGCATGGTGGTCTCCCGTAAGTGTGTGAGTGCCCCTGTGGGAACGATCATCAATCCAGCAACGAAATCGCCGTGGGGGCGTCGTTGCCGACCAGCGCCAGGTCTTCGAATTCGTTGACGGCGTTGATCTCGGTGCCCATGGAAATGTTGGTCACGCGCTCCAGGATAATCTCGACGATCACTGGAACCTTGAACTCTTCGATCAACTCTTCGGCCTTGCGCAGGGCAGGGGCGATGTCTGCCGGTTCGAACACGCGCAGTGCCTTGCAACCCAGACCTTCGGCCACCGCGACGTGGTCAACTCCGTAACCGTTGAGTTCCGGTGCATTGAGGTTGTCGAAGGACAGCTGCACGCAGTAGTCCATGTCGAAGCCGCGCTGCGCCTGACGGATCAGACCCAGGTACGAGTTGTTTACCACGACATGGATGTACGGCAGCTTGAACTGCGCGCCCACGGCCAGTTCTTCGATCATGAACTGGAAGTCGTAGTCGCCCGACAGCGCCACGACTTTGCGGTCTGGATCGGCCTTGACCACGCCCAGCGCTGCCGGAATGGTCCAGCCCAGAGGACCTGCCTGACCGCAGTTGATCCAGTGGCGCGGTTTGTAGACGTGCAGGAACTGCGCGCCGGCAATCTGCGACAAACCGATGGTGCTGACATAGCAGGTGTCTTTGCCGAACACCTGGTTCATCTCTTCGTACACGCGCTGCGGCTTGACCGGCACGTTGTCGAAGTGAGTCTTGCGTTGCAGGCTGGCCTTGCGCTGCTGGCAGTCTTGCAGCCAGGCGCTGCGGTTTTTCAGTTTGCCGGCGGCCTGCCATTCGCGAGCGACTTCGATGAGCACGGTCAGCGCGGCGGCCGCGTCGGAAACGATCCCCAGATCCGGGGTGAACACGCGGCCGATTTGAGTCGGTTCGATGTCAATGTGAATGAACTTGCGGCCTTCGGTGTAGACATCCACCGAACCGGTGTGACGGTTGGCCCAACGGTTGCCGACCCCCAGTACCACGTCGGATTTGAGCATCGTTGCGTTGCCGTAACGGTGCGACGTCTGCAAGCCGACCATGCCGACCATCTGCGGGTGATCGTCCGGGATGGTGCCCCAGCCCATCAGGGTCGGAATCACCGGGATGCCGGTCAGTTCGGCGAACTCCACCAGCAAGTCACTGGCATCGGCGTTGATGATGCCGCCGCCGGCCACCAGCAATGGGCGTTCGGCCTGATCCAGCATCGCCAGCGCTTTTTCTGCCTGAACACGGGTCGCGCTCGGCTTGGCCAGTGGCAACGGCTGATAGGCGTCGATGTCGAATTCGATTTCGGCCATTTGCACGTCGAATGGCAGGTCGATCAGTACCGGGCCTGGACGGCCGGAACGCATTTCATGGAAGGCTTTCTGGAATGCGTAAGGCACCTGGCCCGGTTCCAGAACGGTGGTCGCCCACTTGGTCACCGGTTTGACGATGCTGGTGATGTCGACGGCCTGGAAGTCTTCCTTGTGCAGGCGGGCGCGGGGTGCTTGCCCGGTGATGCAAAGAATCGGGATCGAGTCGGCCGAGGCGCTGTAGAGCCCGGTGACCATATCGGTACCGGCCGGGCCGGAAGTGCCGATGCACACGCCGATGTTGCCGGCCTTGGTGCGGGTGTAACCCTCGGCCATGTGCGAGGCGCCTTCAACGTGGCGAGCGAGGACGTGATCGATACCGCCGACCTTCTGCAGTGCGGAGTACAGCGGGTTGATTGCAGCACCCGGGATGCCAAAAGCGGTATCAACCCCTTCACGGCGCATCACCAGAACGGCGGCTTCGATTGCTCTCATTTTGCTCATTGTTTTGTGCCTCTTTACGTTTTGTAATTGTATACAAGTGGCTTTGTGCAGAGTTTATTCACGGCGGACTGCGCAGGTCAATCCATTTTCTCAAGCGGCTGTTTCATTCGTCGGAGGGCCATTAACGCTGTGGCGTTTCGTCGCATGAGGCGCTTTTCGAAAATTATTGTATACAAAAAAATAACTCATTGTGTTCTATTTGTTGCGTCGGGCTTCTCAACAAAAAAGAGCCCCAAAGGCTTTCCCATAACAAGATAAGGACGGCACCCATGAGCGCTTTAACCTTGAAAGTCGCAGTCAGCCTGACCGGTCAGGCCATCGCCGCGGGGCGCGCGATCTCCGCTGCCCCGTTGACTATCGCGGTACTCGATGCCGGTGGGCATTTGTTGAGTCTGCAACGTGAAGACGGCGCCAGCCTGCTGCGCCCGCAGATCGCCATCGGCAAGGCCTGGGGCGCCATCGCCATGGGTAAGGGCTCGCGGCTATTGGCACTGGATGCGCAGCAGCGCCCGGCATTTATCGCCGCGTTGAACAGTCTGGGGCAGGGCAGCGTGGTACCCGCGCCGGGCGGGGTGCTGATTCGTGATCAGGATGGGAATGTGCTGGGGGCCATCGGCATCAGCGGCGACACCTCGGACATCGACGAGCAGTGCGCGATCAGCGCGATTGAAGCGCAGGGGTTGCGGGCGGATGCGGGTGTGACGGCTTAATCACAATTAAAAGATCGCAGCCAGCGGCAGCTCTTATGGAACAAAAAATAACTTATTGATTTATATATTATTTTTAA
>CAYNGZ010000020.1:0-28799 GCA_964396695.1 uncultured Pseudomonas sp. | reverse complement strand
CCCATGTTCCTTACGCGACAGCGCGGCCTCGAAGAGGGGGCGGACCCTCCTACAGAGACCATGTGCACCCGTAGGAGCTGCCGAAGGCTGCGATCTTTTGATCTTCAAAACGCAAAAAGCCCCGCCATTCACATGGCGGGGCTTTTGCGTTTCAGCGGTCTGTTACTCAGACCATCTTGTCGCCAACGTGCAGGATCTTCATGCCGTTGGTGCCGCCGATGGTGTGGTAGCTGTCGCCCTTGGTCAGGATGACCCAGTCACCTTTCTCGACCACGCCGCGCTTGAGCAACTCGTCGATCGCGGCCTGGCTGACTTGCTCGGGCGGCAATGATGCCGGGTCGAACGGTACGGTGTAGACACCACGGAACATGGCCGCGCGGGCCTGGGCTTCGCGGTGCGGGGTGAACGCATAGATCGGCACCGAGGAACGGATACGCGACATGATCAGTGGGGTGTAACCACTTTCGGTCAGGGCGATGATCGCTTTCACGCCCGGGAAGTGGTTGGCGGTGTACATGGTGGCCAGGGCGATGCTCTCGTCGCAGCGCTCGAACGTTTTGCCGATACGGTGGCTGGAGGTTTTGCTGGTCGGGTGCTTTTCAGCACCGAGGCAAATCCGCGCCATGGCCTCGACCGCTTCGAGCGGGTATTGGCCGGCGGCGCTTTCCGCCGAGAGCATCACGGCGTCGGTGTAGTCGAGCACGGCGTTGGCTACGTCGGACACTTCAGCGCGGGTCGGCATCGGGTTCTGGATCATCGACTCCATCATCTGGGTCGCCACGATCACCGCTTTGTTGTGGCGGCGTGCGTGCAGGATGATCTTCTTCTGGATACCTACCAGCTCGGCGTCGCCGATTTCCACACCCAGGTCTCCACGGGCGACCATCACGGCGTCGGAAGCCTTGATCAGGCCGTCGAGGGTTTCGTCATCGGCCACGGCTTCGGCGCGCTCGATCTTCGCCACCAGCCAGGCCGTACCGCCGGCTTCGTCGCGAAGCTTACGGGCGTATTCCATGTCGGCGGCGTCACGCGGGAAGGACACCGCGAGGTAGTCGACTTCCATTTCGGCGGCGAGCTTGATGTCGGCCTTGTCTTTGTCAGTCAGGGCCGGGGCCGTCAGGCCGCCACCACGACGGTTGATGCCTTTATGGTCCGACAGCGGGCCACCGATGGTCACGGTGCAATGCAGTTCGGTGGCGGTGGCGGTATCGACGCGCATCACCACGCGACCGTCGTCGAGCAGCAACTCGTCGCCCACGCCGCAATCCTTGACCAGATCCGGGTAGTCGATGCCGACCACCTGCTGGTTGCCTTCGGTCAGCGGATGGCTGGTGGAGAAAGTGAATTGATCACCGATCTTCAGCTCGATGCGCTTGTTGGCGAATTTGGCGATACGAATTTTCGGGCCTTGCAGGTCACCCAGCAGGGCGACGAAGCGGCCGTGCTTGGCAGCGAGGTCGCGCACCAGTTTGGCGCGAGCCTTGTGCTCGTCGGGGGTGCCGTGGGAAAAGTTCAAGCGGGCGACGTCCAGGCCAGCCAGAATCAGCTGTTCGAGAACTTCCGGCGATTGACTGGCCGGGCCGAGGGTAGCGACGATTTTGGTACGACGAACGGACATGCAGAGACTCCTGAGTTCAAGCGCTGAGTGAGGCTACTATGCTCCGAAGCTGTAGTCATTGTTCGTTTGCACTACTTTTTGTTTTCTTTATTGAACGATATAACTTCGATTCCAGGCCCCTGAAGATTTTCAGCAACGGGTCGATACAGAGCACAAGACAGGAGAACCCCCCCATGCGATTCGTGCTCATTGCCGCCCTTGCCCTCAGCGCCACGGGCTGCACCCGTTGGTCGATGGACCATCATTTGAACAACGCCTACCGCGCTTATGACCGCGGCAGGTGCGAGGACGCGATGCTCGAATTGTCCCAGGTCGATCGCAACAGCCGGGCGCGGCGCTACATACAGCCGGAAGTGTCGATGCTGCGCGGCCAGTGCCTGGAACGCCAGAAGCTGTACGTCGACGCGGCCCAGACGTACCAGTTCATCATTACCCAGTACCCGGACAACGAGTACGCGTACCGTGCCCGCGCGCGGCTGGAAACCTTGCAATCGCTGGGTTGGTATCCGCCGCGCAGCAGCGCCAAAGCCATTCCCGCCCCTCTTTAGTGCCAAACCCAAAAGATCGCAGCCTGCGGCAGCTCCTACGGGACCGGGTACGCCACCATAATCGGAAGGTGAATACGGTCGGTGTAGGAGCTGCCGCAGGCTGCGATCTTTTGCCGTTCAGCGCACTTAAAGCTGCAATCCGTAGTTGATCGGCTGGATCGGGTACTCGTTGTCCAGCGCCTTCTCCACCAGCAACAACCCGTGCTCGGTCAATTGATGGATCGCCAGCGCCAGGTTGCGGTGCTTGTCTTCCAGGTCGTCGGACAGGTCTAGGATCAACGTGCTCACCGAGCAGAAGGTCTCGTAGGTGTAGGCCATCAAGGCTTCGTTGTTGATGTCGGGGAGCACGGCGAAGAATTTCAGCGAACGTTTTTCGAAGTTGCGCGGGTTGCCGGTGCCGGGTTTGAGGTAGTGGTCCAGCGCCTTGTGGGCGGCGGCGTGGAGCTTTTTCGAGTCGGGGGAATCGTAGGGGGAAACGTTGTCGTGTTCTGGCGGGTTGGGGGTTACTTTGAACATTTTGATACTCCAGTGGAGCTGCCATCGACTCGCGACTAAACGAGGGGTGGCGGCTGTACGCAGGTTAGTCGACCGGGGAGTATGAAACCGGCGCGCCCGAGGGCGCCCTGCGCACAGCCACCATAACGCGCAGGGATAGGGAATACCTGACGGTCTGGAGTGCAGTGCACCTTCATACAACCCCGAGCGACTAAACCCGATCGCTGATGGGCAGCGACAGGACTCACGTTAGCCGGGGCGGCCAAGGCGCACAAGCGGGTGGATTCTGGCGGATCTGTAGGCTGCGGCGCAAGGCGATGTAGCCCCGGGATGAGGGAGTGCGTGTTGTCAGCGTTGGCCTCGGATTGACGACCGTTTGTCTGAACTGTCAGCTTTAACAGGTAGCATTGGCTGATTGCCCTTATTACAAAGGACCTTGATCAACCTTCAATTGTTTCAAGGGATGAGGGCACAGTGATGGACGATGAAACGTTGCAAGCGCTGCAAACGCTGCAAACGCTGGAGATAACCTGGCCAACACAGGACGCGTGGTTGGGGAACAAAGTGCTTGTTAAAGGGAGAGCCGTTCCTCAGAAGCCGCAGCAGTTGATCGTCCAAGCGAAGGACACGTACTACCTTTCCAATGTCAATGGCAACTGGGAGGTCGAGGCCGCTCTGGATGGCATGCAATACCCTAGCTTTTTTATCTCGGCAAGTCTTCGCGATCCCGCGCAGAGTGTTTCAGTTCACGTCCATTGGCAACGCTACGCAGACTCGAAGGCGACAATCCTCTCCCCTGAGGACGGCACTTATTTTGCGGCGGGGCAACCCATTGAGCTGGAAGGAGTCGCCGTGACGGTGGGGACTGTGACGGTGACGGACGAGGTGGGTAAGGTTCTAGGTACCGCGGTGCCAGGTGCCTTCGGGGTATGGAAAATGACTATTTCGCCCACTGCAGGTGCCAACGCTATAACGATCAAGGCGGCACAGGTTGCTTTTGGTGGTAGTCCAGAGCCCTCTCCCCCTCGCACTTTTCATCTTTCAGCCCCTGTCGCTATCACGGCGCCAGCCGAGGGTTCTCTACAACCTCAGACGTTTACGATCAGCGGAACCAGTGTTGTCGCGGGAGGTTTGGTCGAAATACTCAAGGACCGGGGCGATAACACGTCCTTCGGCAGTGGGCCCGTCAGGCCGGAAAAAAAGTGGGACGCCCGGGTAACAGTAGCCCCTGGCCCTGTTTCATTAGTGGCCGAGCAGGTCATTGCGGGTGGACGTTTCGGGCGCAGTGCTGCTCGCCATTTCAACATTCGCCCGTCCACACTGGGGAACGTCACCGTCACACCACAACCGAATGAAACCGTGAAGTTCTCCGGCGCGGGGTTTACCAGTGCCACGGTTAAGATCACTAAAGTCAGCGGGCCGGGTGGGCAGACGGTGCCCCCGGTCACGGTAGTCGGTGGACAATGGCAGGTGACCGTCAGTAACTGGCTGCCGGGCGTGTACACGATGTCGGCGCTGCAAGAGGTCAGTGATGGCGCCGGTGGCTGGATACCCTCCGAGCCTTATCCGTTCACGTTCACCACGGGGCTGCCTAGCCCGACTGAGGTGACCTACACAAAGGACTACACACCGACCTTCTCCGGCAAGGGGTACAACGGTGCCACGGTGTACCTGATGAATCCTGGAGGCGGAAGCGCTGCCGCGCCCGAAGTCGTTGTGGTTAATGGCGCATGGTCGAGCAGGGCTTCGCAAGCATGGGGGCCGACAAACAAACGGCTTGTTCATTTGCAGCAACGTCTGAATGGGCAGTCGTCCCCCGGTTGGGTCGAAACCGAGGTGACCATCCCACCCTTGCCCCCTGTTATCACCGATGTGATCGAGAACGAATTGTCGCCGACCCTCAAGGGCACCTGTTGGCCGGGGGCGGTCGTCAGGCTCACGTTCAGCGACAGTGCCACCGAACATAATCCGCCCGGTGCCAGCGGCGTCTGGGAATGTCAACGCAGCACGCCCTTTGCCCCGGAGGTGGTCCATACCGTCACCGTGACCCAGACCGCCGCGGGACAAACCTCGCCGTCGACGTCCAGAACATTCACCGTACACAAACCGCTCCACAAACCGGTCATCACCTCACCGCAACAGGATGAGGAAGTCGGCCGCGATCTGATCATTCAAGGCAAGGACGGTGTGGCGGGGGCCACGATGAAGCTGCGGGACGCGCAATTCGACAGACCCCTGGGGCAACCCAAGTTGTTGAATCAAGATGGCGACTGGTCCATCGAACTCAAGAACCTGGAGTTTCGCAAATACACCGTTGACGCGACTCAGGCCATCGGCCCGCGGGAGTCTCCGAGCAGCGCCCCCCGTTCTTTTGAGGTGGTGGTGCTGTCGCCGAAATTCGAAGTCCCGTCGCCGGGAGGCGATCTGCCGCGTGACTCGACACTGTCCGGCAGCGGCATACCGGGGGCCAAGGTCACCGTTTGGCTGCAAGGGGTTGCAGAACCTTTGCACATTGATCTTCCCGTTGATAAGGATGGGCACTGGGAAGGCAACGTGAGGTTGCCGGTAGGCAATGCCGTCATATGGGCCCGGCAAACCTTTGAGGGCCGCCCGTCCAAAGACACTCCCCTTCTGGCATTTCGCGTGGCGCCCAACGTGCCGTTTATCGAAACCCCGGCCAAGGATGAACGGGTCGGCCGACAGGCGGTGGTGTCAGGGTTCGGTTATCCGGGCGATACGGTCAAGGTGATGCTGGCCGATGCGCCACAGGCGGGGTTGGGGCAAGCCCAGGTCCTTGACGATCGCACGTGGTCGGTGTCGGTCACGCTCGACCGACCGGGTGGCACGCATCGATTGATGGCCGTGCAATCGCGCGATGGCTTTGTCTCCAGGGCCTCTGAACGACCGATTTCGCTGGGGTCCTATCCGCCCACCATCGACGTGCCGGCGCAGGGGCGATGGGTGACCGACCCGGTCGGGTTTGCAGGTCAAGGCAGGCCCGGGACTGGTGAGTTGGTGAGCTGGTTCAATCCTGATCTTAAGTTGGCCTCGAACATTCCCGTTACGGCTCAGGGCTGGCAGCACAGTGTGACTCAGCCGCTGCCCGGCGGCGGTTATCGGGTCCGGTTCAGGCAGACGATTCAGGGTGAAACGGGCGGTTCCGACTGGGCCGACAGCGAACGCTTCGAAGTGGCCCCGTCGAAGACTCAAGTCTGAGTAGTCCCTTTCACGACGCCGACGAGCGGTCAGCACAACTGTCAGTTATGACAGTAGACGCCGGCCGTGCGCGGGCGCCCAATCCAGGCATTGAAGTGAACCGCGCAGCGCCCTCTCATTCATACCAGGAGTTTCACCATGGCGGCGACCCGGATTCTCCCCCCCCTCCTGCAACTGTACAACCAGGTGTTTCCTGCGAAGCTGCGCAGACGCAAAGGGTATGCGTCGCTGGGAAGTTACATCCGTAAAGGAGGATCGGTTTTTCCCTTGGTGGAAAAGGGCGTCAATGGCCTGGTGCGTGACTTCGGCATCAGTCCGACCGAGGCGCAACACTTTCTGCGGCGCGCCAATGCACTGGCAATCCATGTGCGCCGCCAGTTCATCGAGCAGACCTTGACCGGCGCAAAGACCCCGCAGATAAAGCCGCTGAGCGGGCTGCTGTCCCTGGTCGAGGGGCCGAGTTTCGAGCAGTTGTTTTCCGTCGATTTCGATGCGTTGTGCCCGCCTGACGCGCTGGAGTCCGTCACCTCGCCGGTGGCGTATCTGATCGAGCTGCTGATGTGGATCAGCGGTCGCATCGAGCCTTATGGCGACGATAAAAAAATGCCACTCAAGGAGCGGCGCACGGACATTGAACCGTTGCTCGTCGACTTCAAGGCGGTTCATCAATCCGTGTCCTCGGTGGAGATCATCACGCCGGTGCTGGAAACCTTTATCAAGGCCCACGGCAAGGACGTCGATGACGTCGATGAGGCCATGAGGCAAGCCCGTTATCCCAATGGGCTGCCCTACGACCGGGACTGGACGACGATTGATTTTGTCGCCCGCCACCACGGCCTGTCGGTAGGGGACGTGGCGCGGGTGGTTGACCTGGAAACTCCGTATTTTCTGCCACCCTACGGGTGGAACAGTCATGCCGGGCGAGCCTTGTTGCAGGCTTCCCGGTTGGGGCCTGATCAGCGGGAGTTGTTGACTGAGCCGCCATTTCCTTTCAGGGACGCCGATAACGATGAACTGGAGCATTTTTATGAACGGAACTTCGGAGCCCATGGCGTCGAACGGCTGAACATCAATCAGGTACCGTTTTTCTGCGAACGGACAAAACTGGAGGCGTTGGCGCTTGAGGCGCTGTTGTCGATTCGAAGTTTCGCCCCGGTGCGATCTGCCAATGCGCCTCTGAAAAAAGACGAACCGTTGCTTGAAACGGGGGCGCAGTCGGGGTCGGTCTACCTTAACGCGGGCACGACCCCTTCTGTCGGTATCGATTTCAAGGACGAAGGGGGGGGGAGCTTCCTTCACCGGTTGACAGAGTTGAACCACGCACGCGTCGACCGCATGAACCGCAAGCTGCGTCTGGACCAATGGTTGGGGCTGCGTCCCGAACAGGTAGACGCGTTGCTCATCGCGGCCATCCAGGCCGAGGCCCATGATCAGCCGCCAGAACACGCGTGCTGGATATCAAATAACACAGTGCAAGCCATTGGCTTGTTTCAGGCGTTGCGCGAGCGCTGTGGGTGTAGCGTCGAAGACTTCGCGGTGTTTATCGGCCAACTGTCGATTTTCGGTCGCGGTGAGACACCCTCACCGTTCGATGAGGTATTCAATGCACAACCGTTCGCTTCCGAGCTGTTGAAACTCGATGATGGCGAGTTCCCGGTGTTCCCGGTCCCTGGCGAGGAGGGGGTGACCGTCAACCAGATCTGCCGTGGCCTGGGGATCAACCTGCACACGTACCGTCACCTGGCCGAGGCCATTGCCCAGGCACTTGGGCGGGGGGCAACGCTGAAACGTGACGTGGCCACGCTGTCGAGCTTTTACCGGATGGTGAAGCTGCCCCTGCTGCTGGGCATCACCCCGGTGGAGGCCATCCTGTTACTCATGACGCTGGGGGGCGACCGCTGGCGCGAGGCGCTGGCCGGCGTTCCCCGGATCATCTCGAACAAACAGCCCGGCACACCGGATGTGTTGAGCGTGATTCACGCGATGCACGCGTGTGTTCAGTGGTGCACCGAGCACGATGTGCCCATGGCCTGGATGCTGCAGGTGGTAGCGCCGATTACGGAGTCCGCGGCCGTGTCCCCGGATGAGCGCCAGTTCTTCGAACACGTGCAAAGCCTGCTGAGCGCCGCGTTGTTTTCCAATACGGCGTTACTGATGGCCGGCGTTCCACCGTTGGCGGGTGGGGCTGACTGGCTGGATTTGCTGGCGGCACTGGTTGACCACGACGGTGTGGTGTTGACGCAGCCTGAGGCGATCGAGCGCGATTACCTGACGTACGCCCGCGAGCGGCTCGATCTGGCGGTCAGGGCCGGCATTGGCGAGTTCGATGCGGACTCGCGCGCGCCGATCGTCGAGAAAATGCTCGAGGTGCTGCTGTTGGCCAGGGCGGGTCAGGTGTCGGTGGTCAGGGAATGCCTGGCGGTCTACACGGGGGTAGGCTCGGAGTGGGTTGTGCCGATATTGACCTGGGCGCAGGGCACTGTTTATCAAGTCCTCAGGCAAGCGCTGGAACGAAGGATCGAGGACGATGAGGCGTCGGCCTACCGGCGCCGGGCAGAGGACGAAGAGGGCGGGCTTCTCATGCTGCTGGCCGATGTACGCCGCCGCAGTGCGGTGGTCATGAAGCTGGACCTCAGCACAGAGCTGCTGGAGGACTACCTGGCCTACGGCTACGGCGCCTGGCTGAACCTTGAGGACAAACATGAATTCTCGCTGAGTACGTTGTACTACCTGACCGTACTGACCCGGGCCTTTGCCTTGGGCAGTCAGCCGCCTGCGAAACTGCTCGACTACCTGCGTGAGATCAACGCCCTGCCTGACCCCCTGACCGGCGACGCCTTGCGCCTGGCCCAGGAGACGGCGGCCATCCGGCTGGCGATTTTTTTCAACTGGAGCATTCAGGAGGTGCGCGAGTGCGCACAGCGGGCCGATCCGCAGCAGGAACTGATCAAAAACCTGGTGCAGCTGGATCTGCTGATCCGGGTCCGGGTGCTGGCGGCCCGCAGTGGCATGGAGGCGCAGACGATTTTCCTGATGGGCACACTGCCGACCGCTATCGACAGGCCGGCTTATTCCCAAGTGGCCGAACGTGCACTGCTCAGCCTGACTACGACACCCGTGCCCTTCATTCCCCACGATGGCGAAGCCCTGGAGCACATGGTGACGATGACCTGTGTGGTGGATCGCACCGAGCTGGTGGCCAACAAATCGGGGGAGCAAGCCACCTTCACGGTGACCGTCAAAGACCACACGGAAAAGGGGTTGAGCGGGGTCTTTGTGTATTGGCAGACCGAACTGGGCCACATCGACAAGAGTGCCACCGACGTCAGTGGGGTGGCCACGGCGGTGTTCACACCGGGCACGGTCATGGGCACCGCCGCCCCGCGTTTCTGGCTGGACCTGTACGCGAAACAGCAAGCGAGTGTGGTCATTGGTGTTGATAAAGGCGAGCTATTCTTCCCTGGGCCGCTCCTGTCTGAGGTGCCGGATGATGTGGTACCGCAAGGCCAGGAAGTCGAACTGTATGCCGTGCTTCGGGATATCTACAACAATTCGGGGATTGGCGAGCCCGTGCAGTGGACATGGAGTGGTGAACCGCCACCGGAGGGTGAGCCCGGCATTCTGCCCGTGTTGCTTGTCCGACCCGGTGAGGCATTGACCAATCAGGAAGGGCTCACGCGTGTTGTTGTCTCAAGCCCCACCGGCGGGACATTCGAGATCAAAGCGACCAGCCTGCGCAGCACGAAAAACGTGCTGTTTGAGCCGATTACCTTCGCTGGCGCCGCGCCGCCCCGCTGAAGCAAACACCACCCATCCGGGCGCTGGCTGCCCGATCGTGACCCGCCTGACCACATCTTTGGAGCAAGAACGATGGACAACACGCACATCGCAGGGCTGCTCGAACAGCGTCGTACGGCATTGCTCGAGTTTTGCATCGGGCAGGTCAAGAAGGGCTTGCCTCCCGATGATCAATATAAATTCCTGAGAACACCCGCGGATGTGTTCGAGCTGCTGCGCATGGACCCGCTGGATACCTATCCGGTGCAAAATGCCTGGGTCGCCGCGCTCGTCAGCACTGCCCAGAACTTTATCCATGCGGCGTACCGCAAGCTGGAGCCGGGGTATTCGGATCACGCGTTCGATAAAAGGGACCTGCAAACCTGGGAACTCCACAACAACTACCCGGACTGGGCGGCGTTGAGGATGATCGCCCTGTACCCGGAAAACTACATCAATCCTTACGTGCGTCGGCGCAAGACCAGCCTGTTCAAAACCCTTGAGAACGAGCTGAACCAGACGCGCTTGAGCACAGACTCGGTGCAGGTGGCCTTGCAGAGTTACCTGCAGGCGTTCGAGCAGACCTGCAACCTGGATGTCATCAGTTGTTACATGGACGGCACTTCACTCACGGCACCTCTCTCACCCAAACGGGCTGACTATTACTGGGTCGGTCGGCAGCGGGTTCAGCCCTTTCAGTATTTCTGGCGCAAGGCCGAGGTTGAACTGACGCCCAGCTGCCGGGCGATCAACCCGGCGGCGTGGGGTGAATGGCAGCCGGTCGAGATTCCAGCCGGGGATAAGGTGCTGGATATGCGACCGGTGTTCTGGGGCGGGCGCTTGTGTCTGGTCTGGGCCGAGTGGTTCGAGAGAACCGGCCTGGACCCGGACGTCGATGCAGGGCCACGTTTCAAACTGGACATCCATCTGGCGTTCATGGCGCAGAACGGGCACTGGTCGGCACCGTTTCTCTTGCACAGTGAAGAACCACTTGAAGACGTTTCGGCTGGCTGCCGGCTGATCGCGACAGTGCTCGTCGACAAGCAGCACCCCAAAGGAAAGCTGGGGGTGTTGTTGACCAATCGCAGTCCTGATGGGGGGGCGGCACCCACGAATCCGGTCGATGTGTATCAGGTACGTGATGTTCTGTTCCGGTTTGTTGCCGGCGATGACGGTGGCTGGCTGTCGCCCTTGGCGGACTATCGTTTTGTCGGTCCTGACACCGTGCAGCATCCGGTCTTGCAGCAGAACCTTCCGACGATTGCCGATTCCGTCGAAACTGTTGGTGATTTGACGTCTTACTACGCCTTGCAGGCGGTGGTTTTACGGGCGGGTACGCAGGATGTTCTGCTGGTTAGAGGTGTTTGCGCGGTGAAGCCTGGTCCTGTAGGGAGTAACAAGGACTTCGATTTGACGTTGCTCGACGGGGCGGCGGGAGATCCAGCCCCGATCAAAGGGTCCTTCTCCATCGCGGGGGGATGGGGTACCGGATGGATGGCTATTAAAAGGACGGCAGGCGGTTTTACGGGCCCCACCCGTTTTACATTCGGTGGCTCCAGCTCTGCTGACGGGCTCGGTCGCAAAAAGTATGAAGTGACTGTGGGCACGGTGGCATCGTTTTTGCCGCCATCACTGGACAAGACCAACCCCCAGGGCGCGCAATTTCTTGCGCTCAACCAGCCTGAATTGACCCTCAAGCAGGTGCGCTTGAACTCGTTGTTCGGGCCCGAGTTGGTGCAGCGCGCCACTATTTCGGTCGAGGCCGTGCTGGACTGGGAGACGCAGCATCTGAAAGAACCGGACCCGGCCTCCGGCCCGATCGATGAACCCAACGGCCCGTTCGATGGCGCCAACGGGCTGTTCTTCTGGGAGCTGTTTGTTCACCTGGTGCTCCTGGTGGCTTCACGGTTAAGCGCTGAAAACCGTTTTCTGGAGGCGCAGCAGTGGCTGCATTACCTGTTCGACCCTCAGGCCCCGGCGGATCCGACCACCACACCGGCCAAACACCGTTACTGGCGCTGCCGACCCTTGACGGGCCCCGGCAACCTGGGCTGTGAAGCCGAGGCCCCGACTGATCCGGATGCGATCGGTTACTCGGCCCCCGTGCATTTTCGGATTGTGGCGTTCACCGAGTACGTCAAAAACCTGGTGGCCTGGGGCGACTGGTATTACCGCCAGCTCACCCGTGACAGCCTGGTGGCGGCCAGGTTGTGCTATGTGCAAGCCGAGTTTTTGATGGGCAAGGCCCCCACGGCCAGGACGGTCAACCGCTGGCAGCCGAAAACGGTCGCTGAACTGTTGGCCAATGCCCGTTCCCGGCCCGCACTGGAGCAATTCGAAAAAAGCCTCGCGCTCACCCTGGCGGATATACCCGCCAAAGCCGAGGCAGCGCCTGAACTGGGCCTGTTGGGGGTCAAAGGTTTTGAGCTGCCGATCAATGAGCAATTGATGGAGCTCTTTGCCTTGCCCGGCAGCCGTCTGCACAACTTGCGCAACAACCTTACGATTGATGGCAAAACACTGGATATTCCGCTCTTCAGCCCGCCAACGGACCCCAATCAGTTGCTGCGCGATCTGGCCGCCGGTGGCGCCGGTTCACCCCGGCCGATGGGCGGACAATGGGTGGTCGTGGCGTTTCGCTGGCGGGTCATGTTCGAAGCGGCGCTGCGTGCGGTGCAGACATTGCAGGATCATGGCAACCAGGTGCTGCGCCTGCTCGAACAACGGGCCCGTGCCGAGATGGAGGAGTTGCAGCACAGCCATCTGGTGGATCTGGGGGCGTATGCCCAGACCGTGCAGGAGCAAACCATCGCGCAAATGGAAGCGAGCGTGACGGCGTTGGGACAGAGCCGGGCGGTGGCGCAGGAGCGTGCGGATGCGTATGCGAAAAAGTATGAGAGCAATGTGAGTGATGCGGAATATGAGGTGATGGACTTCATGTTGGCGGCGAAAATCACCTCAATAGCGAGTATCGGGCACAAGCTGGCGGCAGGGCTGGCTAAAACGATCATCCCTAATAAACTCGGGATGACTGTTGGTGTGGAGAGCCCGGCAGGGTTCATTGAGGCAGTGGGTTCCGGGCTCGACATTGCGGCCGCCGGTTTGTCCCTGCATGCCGACCGAACCGCCCTCACCGAAACCTACCGTCGCCGTCGCGGCGAATGGGACCTGCAACGCAATCAAGCGCTGGCAGAAGTCCGTGCGATCAACGCGCAAATCACCACGCAGCAGCACGCCGTCGAAGCCGCCAAAGCCAACCTGCGGCAGACCCTGCGGGCCAATGCTCACGCGCTGACGCTCTACACCTTCGTCAAGAAACGCGCCACCAACGCCGAGCTGTTCGGCTGGCTGCTGGGCCAGCTCAAGGCCCTGCACTATCAGGCCTATGACGCGGTCGTCAGTTTGTGCAGGAGCGCACAGGCTTCATTGAGCTTTGAGACTGGCGACTACGATTCGCAGATTCCCCTGCCAAATGTCTGGCTGGACGAGCGTCACGGCCTCACGGCAGGCGAACACCTGAAGGTTCACTTGCTGCGCATGGAGCGTGAATACCTGCACCGGCATGAGCGACGTCTGGAGTTGGTCAAGACCGTTTCCCTGCGGCAATTGTTCAGTGACACGGTGGAGCCGCAAGAAGGTTTCGACGACTGGAAGGACGTGCTGGAGTCCCTGAAACGGACCGGCACACTGGACTTCAAACTCACGCAATTGCTCTTCGACCGTGACCATCCGGGCCATTACTGCCGGCAGATCAATACGGTAGAAGTCGACCTGCCGGTGCTGGTCGCACCGTACCAGAATGTGAAGGCCATCCTGTCTCAGGTCCAGAGCATCACCGCGACCAAGGCGTCGACCCGTTCGGTGGAGTACCTGCATAACCCGGCCAACGGGGTGGCCCCCGCCGATGTACGGTTCAACCTGCGCGCCGGTCAGCACATTGCCTTGTCGGTGGGTGTTAACGACAGGGGCATGGCGACGGTGAAACCCGATGAAGGCTTGCTCAACCCGTTCGAATGCACGGGGGCGGTATCGCGCTGGAAGCTGAGTTTCCCCCGGCCACACAAGGAGCCGCAAAAGTCCATGCTGGCCGATTTGACGGACATCATCGTGCGCATTCATTACACGGCCAAGGCCGGCGACCCGACGTTCGCGCGAAAAGTCGAAGAGCTGGTCAAGCGCGTTGATCCAGACGATCCGTTGATGCCTGATTGATCGCTGACAGGCACGGGCAATCCGGACAGAGAAAGGAGCAGGCAATCATGAATGAACCGATTATTCAGGCCAATGCGAGCCTGGTGCGCAATGGTGATTTTCGCAATGGGTATTCTGGCTGGGAGAGGGACAATCAAAAGTGGCTCAGTCGTGTATGGGTTGAGTATGAGAAGGAACAAATTTATTGCCTGACGGCCGGCAATCAAGCATCGGTCAGTCAGGTGATCGACGTACCCAAAGACCTTCGTGCTGAGGCTCGTTATGTGCTTGGCTTTCTCTGCGAATCGCGGCATTACAACAAGGGCCGCGTGGAGATCAGCATTGAGGGGAGTCCGGAGCCGGCGCAGGTTATCGAGATTCTTCCTGGCAGTCGCCAGGCGAACAAGGCGCCTCGTTTAGCTGAATTCAAGCCTGAGGTGTACAACGTCGAACTGACGCTGCCGCTCAAAAAAAACGACAGGGTCCGTGTCAGCGTGTTCAGCCCTCCAAACCAGGAAGATGAGTATGGCAGCCTCATCTATATCACCCGAATCCACCTCTTCCTGCACCTGGAGCCGTTGGTGCTGCAGCACCTGATATTCGACGGTGAACCTGTGTCGCCGGTGCGTCCGTTGTACCTGTGTCTGGGAGCTTCCGGGAGTGCTCAACACACGCTGGGTTTCGTGCCCGAGCCGGGCAACGCCTGGCTGGACACTGAGGCGTCGTTGAATAGCGACGACAACCCTCAGAGGGCCATTGTGGCCAGGCCGATGTGGGGGGAGGACCATCCGCTTGATCGCCACTGGACGCTCGATTGCCCGGTGATCGAGGGTGAAGAGCCCCATGAGTTGTCGTTCAAATTGCTGAACAAATACACCGCCGATGCTTACCCCATCAATGTTTCGCTTGGGCATCACCGGCTCAGGTTCGGTGAGGTCAAGGAGGCGGCCTACTATCCGGTTCTCGAGTACAAACAGAGCGTTCAGTTGGGCGTTAAAGTGGTGTCGCACTATACCGGTGAACCGCTTCTCGGGCGGGAAGTGACCTGGAGCGTCAACGGAGCACTGCAGGGGGTAACCCTTCTCACCGATGATGAAGGGTGGGTGTACTTCACGTATGAACCGATGGCTGCTGGTGAGTTCGTCATCATGGCGTCGGTGGTGAGCCTGTACTACCCCAGCGGCGTGTTCACTCAAGCGTTTGACGTTCGGGTGCTGGCAACCGATCCCTGGAAGGAGGTCATGGCTGTCGTCGACGGCATGGCAGCCCTCTGGGACGAGAAGACCGGTTACCCCAATCGAGGTTCCGAATACCCGGTGATCCTGAAGCTGCCCGATAGCTTGCTGGGTACCGAGTTGTGGCTGATATGGGAAGGCGACTCTCCTGTCGAATTGGGGGTGACGGTGAGGCCTGAGCTCAAGGAGCCGGTGCCGGTCACCGTCGCCGAGCTGAGCTGGATGCTGACCTGCGATGATCGCCTCGACGGCAGGTTCGAGCTGTTGCTGGGCTGTTCGAAACTGCTACTGCCTTCACGCAAAAAACCGATGTCGCTGGCGCGCAATGTGGTCGAGATCGGCGAGGTGCGAGCGTTCAACACGTCCCCGGTGGTGGATGAGGGAGGCCGTGCGCTGCTGATGGTGCAGGTGCTGCACGTTCGCACGAGCGGCCGCGGTGAGCCGGTGGTCAATGCGCTGGTTGACTGGGTGGGGCCTAATGGAACGGTGTCCACCGTCACGGGGGCAGATGGTTGGGCTAGTGTGCTGGATACACCGAAGAGTTCGGACCCTTACACCCTCACCGCACAGGTCAGGGCACACGCGGACATGTCGCCGATTGAACGTCAGTTTGACGTGACGCCACTGGCGAGCAGTTCCTGGAAAGGTAAAGCCGAGTTTCATCTGGAGGGTGAACCGGTGGATTTGGCCACCGTTGGCATTGCCTGCCTGCGGGGTGAGTCTCCTGTCTTTCGCGTGACACCGACGGAAGGGAGTCCGGTGAAAGATAAACCCATGACCTTGACCTGGTCTACCGAGAATCCAGACCTGGGGCTAACGATCGGGGCGCCGACCGCCACGCCGGCAGGCGGCTGGGAATGGCAGCTCAGCTCCGAGACAGACTCCAGCAGCAGTGGCTTGTTCGAGTTGACGCTCAAGAGCGATGCGTTGCCTGAAGCACGGGCGCTGTCCGGGCGTTTACTGTCCAGCGATCTTGCAGATGAAGCGAGCATCCTGCTCGATCAGGTGTCGGCAACGCTGGACGAACAGACACTCTTCCCGTGCCTGGGGGCTCTTCATCATTTCACTTGCCTGGTCAACGCCCTGAGCCCGTTGATCGGGCTGGATTTGATGTTGATGTGGTCGGGCACGCCTGCCGACGAACTGGACGCCACCGTGGAACCTGCGTTGCCTCTGCCTCAGGTCATCAACGCCGGGGGCGTCCGCTGGGCGCTGAACTTCACTGCCAGTCAGAAGGCTGGCGAGTTTTCTCTGGCGCTGGAGCTGCCTCAGCTCAGGCTGACGTCCACCGCCAATGGGATGCAATTGGGGCATAACAAAGTCAGGATCGACGCGCTGCATGAAGCGGCCGTGGACCCGGTGGTCGGGCAGGATAAGGCGTGGCTGTGGGTACAGGTGATTTCCAGCTTCACCCGGAAACCGGTAGCGCAGGTGTCTGTGAAGTGGACGGCGGGCACTTCGAGCGAGGTGGATACCGATGAACATGGGTGGTCCGGCTTTGCCTTGGCGCCGACGATCGCGCAACCGCATAACGTCGAGGCGCTCGTCTTTAGCCCTTATGACGGTTATGAGGACAAACGCGCCATGACGGTCAACGCACTGGCGAGCGATCCGTTGAAGGCAGTCGAGGTTAGCTTTGATCGGCAACCGCTCCGACTCTTGGGCACCGGGACGTTTTTCCCGCGTCGCAAAGGCGAGCATCGGATCGAGTTCACGGCGAAAGAGGGGAGCGCGTTGCTTGATCAAGAGGTGACACTAGGGTTGACCGGGACTGGTCCCACGGCACTTGCCCTGAGTTTCTCGCCGCCCCTTGGTGTGCCACAGCGATTTGTCGATGGAAAATTGAACTACAGGCTCACATGCGGCGATCTGACGGACGGAAGCTTCGCGTTGCGCCTGGCGGCGTCGAGGTTGCAGAACCTGTCCCCGGCCAATGCGTTGTCACTGGGCAGTGGCTCGCAGGTCTTGAAGATCATCGTGATCCACCACGTTCATCAGACACTGGATTGGGAGCAGGTGCTTGATGAACAGGTCAAGGTGGTCTCGGCCATCAGCGGCAAGCCGATGGCTGGTGTGACCGTGACTTGGCGCAGCCTGGACCTTGGGGTAGTGACAACGGTGACCGACTTCTATGGCGTGGCCAGGATTCGTTTCAAACCGGTCACTACAGGGGCAGGTGAGTTGACGGCGACGGTGGGGGATGAGGTTCTCTCGGACTCCGTTTCCTTGGCCTTTACGCTGAACGAGCCACGCAAGATCAGTAAGCTGTATGAACCCGATAACCCAAAGCGGCCGGTTGAATGGGACTCAGAAGTTCACGCACTGGCCAAGGTGGTCTCCAGCAGAACGGGCGAGCCACTGGAAGGCGTCGAGGTCATGTGGGAGTACGCGGGGCGAGCACTGTCGCCTTCGTTAACGGATGCCGACGGGATTGCCAGGCTGACCTTCGTCCTGACGGCCGAGGGGCAGGGTGTGTTGTCGGCGGCGGTGAAAGGCGGACTGGGTGGCTGGGATACGGCGCAGTTGCTGTATGGCGGGGTGGTTCCGGTCATTAGATCGTTGACCAGTTCTGACACGAGTATTCAGCTGGGGCCAGAAGCCGATGCTGTGGTGAACGTGATTTCCCGTGCCGACGGCCAGCCTGTTGGGGGGATAAGCGTCCAGTGGGCATT
Organism: uncultured Pseudomonas sp.; assembly: GCA_964396695.1. GTDB lineage: Bacteria > Pseudomonadota > Gammaproteobacteria > Pseudomonadales > Pseudomonadaceae > Aquipseudomonas. The sequence goes on along the minus strand of CAYNGZ010000020.1, from coordinate 11,047 downwards.
CCCGGGATTGACCTTGCCGCCAACAGCAACGCAGTCTGATGGGACGTCGCGGATCACCTTTACACCACTTGAGTTGGGGGAGTATCCGCTGACAGCTACTGTCGGTCTAGGAGATACAAAATCGTTGGTTTTTGCTGTCAAAACGAATCATGCGTTTGAGATATCCGAGCTCAATGGGCCAGAGTCTATACCGTTGTTCTCCACTGGCAATGCCGAGGCGACAGTGATTGACAGCATTACGCGTGAACCTGTCCGGGGTGCGTCTGTGCGCTGGGTTTTCGCAGGCCTGGTTTTAAACCCTAGACCCACAGATGGTGAGGGCAAGTCGAGACAATCATTCAAACCGCTCGCGGTGGGTCGTTGGAAACTTACAGCTCAGGTTCTAGGTCACACAGGTAGTTCAGCTAAAAAGGAAATGGACGTGACAGTGACGTTGTCCGAATGAGCAAACGGAGCAGGCATCGCAACACTGCAGCCCAATTTCAGCCTGGCGTTTTTGACTAAAGCACCCCGGCCTTCTTCCAGCTCAAATATCGCGTCACCAACTCCGCGCCCAGTTCACTGGGCCGCGCATCCAGCACCGGCACTCCATGGGCGCTCAACCGCTCGTGGAGTTCCGCTCTGGCGTTCAGGTAGTCCACCGTGCCGCAATAGGCGAGGGCGTCGTCCAGAGTGTACACGGGCGTTTGTCGCACCGTGTCGAGCACCGCTTCGCGCAAACTGGCGACCAGCACGCGATGCTGTTGGCCCAGGCGTTTGACCGCACTCAGCAACGCTTCGTCGTCTTCATCCCGCAGGTTGGTCACCAGCACCACCAGTGCCCGACGTTTCTGCCGGGCCAGCAACTGGCTGGCGGCGGCCTGGTAATCGGCTGGGCGTTGGCTGCTGTCGAGGTCGTAAACGGCGTTGAGCAACACATTGAGCTGCCCCGTGCCTTTGACCGGGGCGAGGTAGCGTGGTTGTTCGCCCGCAAAGGTGCAGAGGCCCACGGCATCGCCCTGACGTAATGCCACGTAGCTAAGCAGCAGGCAGGCATTGAGCGCATGGTCGAAATGCGCCAGTTCAGCGTCCTGGCTGCGCATGTGTCGGCCGCAGTCGAGCAGGAAGATGATCTGCTGGTCACGCTCGTCCTGGTACTCCCGGGCAATCGGTGTGCGTTGGCGGGCGGTGGCTTTCCAGTCGATCTGGCGCAGGCTGTCGCCTTCACGAAATTCCCGCAGTTGATGAAACTCCAGACCCAACCCGCGACGTTGCCGCTGGCGCACGCCAAGCTGGCTGAGCCAGTTGTCGACGGCCAGCAACTGCGCGCCGTACAGGCGGGCGAAATCCGGGTAGACGCGGGTGCTGTCGGTGACGTTCAGGTAGCGTCGGGCGGACCATAAACCGAAGGGGCTGGGCAGGTTGATTTCGCAGCGCTCGAAGCTGAAATGGCCGCGCCGCAGAGGGCGCAGGCGATAACTGATCAGGCTGTGTTGGCCAGGTTGCAGTTCGACCGATTGCGGCAGGTGTTCGATGCTCAGGCCGTCGGGGACGTGGTCGAACAGTTGCACCCTCAGTGGTTGCCGATAGTCGTGTTGAATGTTGACGCGTACCTCACCCCAGCGCCCGAGCGCGAGGCTGCCGGGCATCTGCCGTTGCACGCCGGGCGACGGCAGGCGCATGAGCCGGGCGGCATCGAGCAGCGCCAGCAATAGAAGCGCCAGCAGCAACCCCCAGTTGATCGACAACAGGCTCGGCGCAACGCTGAAACCCAAGGCCCTGAAAGCGCCGAGCACGATGCTCACACCCAGCAGGGCGGCAAGCCAGATCAGCAGGAGGCGGGTGGGTTTCATGCTCTTGGCGCCGGAACCTGATCGAGCAGTTGCTTGAGCACCTGATCGACCTCCAGCCCTTCGATGTCCAGCTCCGGGGCGATTCGCACCCGATGGCGCAGCACCGCGAGTGCACAGCCTTTGATGTCATCCGGGATGACGAACTCGCCACCGCTCAACAACGCCCGGGCCCGCGCTACCCGCACCAGGGCGATGGTGGCTCGCGGGCCGGCGCCGAGGGTCAGGCCGGGCCAGTTGCGGGTGGTGCGCGCCAGGCGTACGGCGTAGTCCAGAACCTGTTCATCCAGCGGCAGGTCACTGGCGATCCGCTGCAAGGCCAGTACATCCTTGGCTTGCAGGACGGTGCGCAGCGGTTGCACATCGAGCATGTCGGCGCGGGTCGAGCGGCTGACCTGACGGACCATGTCCAGCTCCTGAGCGGCGTCGGGGTAGTCCATGCGCACCTTGAGCATGAAACGATCGAGCTCCGCTTCGGGCAAGGGGTAAGTGCCTTCCTGTTCGATGGGGTTTTGCGTCGCCAGCACCATGAACGGTTGCGCAATCGGCAGGGCGCGGCCTTCAAGGGTGACCTGGCGTTCCTGCATGGCTTCGAGGAGCGCGGCCTGGGTTTTCGCCGGTGCGCGGTTGATTTCGTCGGCCAGCAACAGGTTAGTGAACAGCGGGCCTTTGCGCAGTTTGAACTGCTCGGTTTGCAGGTCGTACACCGCATGCCCGGTGACGTCGCTGGGCATCAGGTCCGGAGTGAACTGAATACGCGCGAATTCGCCGCCGAAGCAGCGGGCGAGGGCACGCACCAGCAAGGTCTTGCCCAGCCCCGGTACGCCTTCGAGCAGCACATGGCCGCCGGCAATCAGTGCGCTGAGCACATCGTCGATCACTACATCTTGACCAATGACGACCTTCTGCAACTCAAGGCGCACGGCCTGCGCGAGTTGGCTGGCGCGCTGGCGTTGTTGGGCGGCATGGGTCTGGCCAGTGGGCTCGACAGGTTCGTTCATAAGGCATTCCTGAGAGTTTGCAGGTGGGCGACCTGACGGCTGAATTCAGCGCTGGACAACCGCTGTCTGGGGCGTGGGCCGAGTGCCTGGCGGATGGCGCGGGTCGGTTGACCGGTCAGGTGGGCGAGCACCTGCCATTGTTCGGCAACGCCGAGGTGTTCGAAGCCTGGGTGACGGTGCCGGGCGCGGCGCAGGACGTCGTGTTGCAGGCCCCGCAGCAGACTGTGCTGGCCGCTGCGCCGCAGCATGAAGTCGGCGCTGGCACGCAAGTGTTCCTGAAGTTTTCGACGGGCTTTGGGTGCCGGTGCCTGCAAGGGACCCTGGCGTAACCCGACGTGCCAGATCCACAACCCCATCAACGCGGCAAGTGCCACCAGTGCCTGAGGGAAATAGCGCAGCAGCAGGGTCCGCAGGTTGTCGTGATCGATATTGAAAACCAGGGTCACGCCGGTGTCCGAATACAGGTACCAAAGCAGCCAGGCATTGTCGTACTGACCGATATTCGGGGTTTTCCACAACTCGGCGTCGGTGACCACGGTGATGGAGCCCAGGCCGTAGCCGAGTTGCATCATGTGGGTGGCCAAAGCGCTGTTGGCCCAGGACTGGGCGAGGTTTTTCGGATCTTCGAGGTGGAACTGCGGGTCGAAGCTGACGTAGGCCGGAGCGTCTTCGTCTTCAAGATAGAGTTTGGTCAGGTTCGGGTAAGGATCAGCCTCGGCATCGAGAGGCGGGTTGCCGAGGTCTTTAGTCATGGATTGATGCAGTTGCACCCGGTCGAGCAGCAGGTCGCCACTCTTGCCGGTTTTTTCATCCCACAAGGCTTCGGCCACAAACAGCAAACGTCCACCGGCACGCGTCCAGTTCAGCACCTGATCGGCCTGGCGCGGGGTCATGTTGGCGCGATCACCGAGCAGTAACAGGCTGTGCTGACGCGGCTCCAGCAGTGGCAGGATGTCCAGGCTGTTGGCGTGGGTGACGGTCAGTCCTTGTTGACGCAAAAAGTGTTCGGCCGCCAGGTACGGGTTGGCCCGGGCTTCGGGGGAAGGACCGTGGTCGATGACTTCCTGATAGGGCGTGGTCTGCTGGTACAGATAAACGCCCAGTGCCGCGAGCAGCCCGGCGATCAGCGCCGCGAGCACCCGCAAACGCCGGCTCAACGGGCTGCTCCCGGACCGAACAACGCTCGCCAGCCGTCGCACAGTTCCTGTTGCAGGTGCGCCGGTGGCAGGCGATGCCCATAGGCCATGTTCTGCCAGTGCACGGTCAGGGTGTGGCTGAAGGCTTGCAGGGCCGGTTGTTGCAGTTGCCGGACCTGCTCAAGCACCTGCCCCTCGGTGTCGGCGGCGTTGAGTGGCAGATTGAAGTCGTGCAGCAAGCGGCTGAGCAAGGCCCGGTAGAGCAAGCCGAGGGCTTCGCGAGGCTGGGTCAGCCAGAGGTTCTCAACACGGGCGGCGATATCGTCCGGCAGGGTTTCACGGCTGACCTCCAGGCCAAACAGTTGCTGCGGTACCGGGTCTACAGGCGTGGTGCGCGGTTTTGGCTGGCGACTGACAAAGGTTCGCAGCCAATCGCGGTAGCGCCAGATCAGCAGCGCGATGGCGCCGATGACGCACGTCCACAGCAGCACCTCGATGGCTCGTGCCAGGCTGGCGAAGCGCTGACTGTCGAACAGTGCGAAAAACGCTTTGAGCCATCCCGGTGTTTCGGCATTGGCCGGCTGATCGGTTTTTTCTTCACCGAAGCGATAGTAGGTGATGGTCTGCGGATTCTTGAACGGTGGTGCGTCGAGTATGGCCTTGATGCTGTTGCTGGCGGCCTGGCTGGTCAGCGGTTGCTGGAGCAGGCGCGGGCTGTCCGGTGCGTCGGCGGATTCAGCGGCCCGGAGTGGCGGTGCGGCGGGCAACCACAGCAGTCCGATTACCAGCAGGCTGGTCGCGGCACTGCTCAAACGTTGGCGCAGGCGGCGGAACACCAGTTCTATGTCCCAGGCTTCGAGCCGGGTGCGGCGGTTCAGGTACAGGCTGAAGCCGCAGGCGACATACATCGGTTCCCAGACGATCAGGATCAGCGCGTAGAGCGCATTGATCAGGTGATCCAGCCAGAGCCAGTCTTGCTCAGGGGTGGCGATCAGCGTTTGCCAGTCCCAGTTCAGTTCGATTTGTGCGGGCAGCAAGAGATAGAACAGCACCATCAGGCCGATCCACAGGGCAGCTTCCAGATGCGCGCCAATCAGCGTCAGCCAGCGTGCTGCGCCGCGATCGCGTTGTTGCAGCACGACCAGGCGCTGCTGGCGTGCCAGGCCGCTGAGCGCTTCAAGCTGCACGACCGGCATGATGAAACTGCGGCTCAGATCAAAGCGGCGCCAGGTCAGGCTGGCCAGCCATTGGGGTTTGAGCAGGCGTGGCCATTGGCGCAGGGCCTGTTTCAAGGTCGGGGTTTCGCCAAACAGGGCGCTGGAGAGGATGTACAACGGTAGCCGTTCGAAGGCCGGTTTCAACCACCAGAACAGCAGCACGGCCATCGACGGCGAGTCCCACAGCAACAGGGTCAGCAGGGTGAAAACCGGCAGCGTGACGATCGCCCAACTGGTCATCAGCAGACGACGATGCTGCTGGCTCAGCAGAACGCCGAGGTCCATGGCTTCCCAGGTGGTGCGAGGGCGAATGACCACACTGGCGTCACTCAGGCGCATGGCGGGTGCGTCCGGCGAATAACAGATAAATAGTCATCACTGCCCAAAGGGCGGCTCCCACCAGGTATTTGATCAGCGGTGCAGGGCCGGTGCGCGATGACCAGTAGGCTTCAATAAAGGCGGCAATCAGCAGAAACAGCATGACGCCGCAGATCATCGACACGCTTTTGCGCGCCGCCAGGCGCAGCGCTTCAGCGCGGGGCAAACGTCCAGGGGCGATCAGTGCCCAACCCAGTTGCAAGCCTGCCGCACCGGCCAGGGCAATGGCGCTGAGTTCGAAGGCGCCGTGGGCGATGACGAATGACCAGAAGTTTTCCCCGTAGCCGATATGCGTCAGATGACCGGCAACCGCACCGATCATCAAACCGTTGAAGAACAGGAAGAACACGCTGCCCAGGCCAAACAGCAAACCGCTGGCATAGGTCTGAAAGGCGATGCCGATGTTGTGCATGATGTAGTAACCGAACATCACCCAGTCATCACTGGCAGCGCGTTCCACCCCACGCCCGAGGTGACCGGCCACCGGGTCGTACATGCTTTGCATCTCGGAAATCTGCTCGACCGGGATCAGGCTGTAGATCAGCTCGGGGAACAGGTACACCAGTAAGCCAAAGCCAACCAAGGATCCGAAAAACAGCAGACTTGAGATCAGCACGAAAGGCCATTGCTCACGGACCAGTCGAGGGAAGTCAGCAAGGACAAAGGCCAGCAGATGGGCGCCGACCCGGCTGCGATAACGATACAGTTGCTGGTGCCCGCGCAGTACCAGCTGTTGCAAGGGATCGATCAGATAGCTGCTGTAGCCGCGTTCCTGCGCCAGCGCGAGGTGCTGGCACAACCGTCGGTAATCCTTGGGGAACGAGGTGCAGCCGTTGGCATCGGCTTTGCCACGCTCAAGCCAATCGAGCCGTTGGGCAAATTGGTCCCATTCGGCTCGATGGCGATTTTCGAAAAGGCTCTGCTTCATGCCGGCCCCAGCAAACCGCGAGCGATGCCATTGAGTTGGGCGACCGCGTGGGGCGGCGAGACGTGGAGCGGCTCGGCGAGGATGCTGGCGAGCTCATTGACCCGTTCGCTGGAGAGCTCTGCCTGACGCTCGGCGAAACCCAGCACCGCGCGTTGCTCATTGAGGGTCAGCGCAAAGGGTGGGTGCAGTGCCGGGGCTTGCGGAACCTGTGGTCGGGTGACCGTTTGTTCGCGGTAGATCACCAGCGTGCCGGCCGCGATATCGCCCAGCCGTTTGAAGGTTGGATGGTGCAGGCAACTGAGGGCGCCAAGGCTGTAGCCGAACGGCAGCATGTCGACGAACCGCAAGAGGTTGCGGATCAGCGAGGCCGACCAGCCCACGGGGGTTCCATCGTCATGCACGACGCGCAGTCCCATCAGCTGTTTACCGGGTGAGCGGCCCTGGTTGAGGACTTCGAACAGCACCATGTACCACCAGCTGACCAGAAACAGCAGCACCGCGCCCAGACCGACGCCGAGGTTCCCCAGCAGGGCCAGGGCAATGAACAGCAGACCCAGCACCAGCCCACGCAGCCCAAGGTCTATGGCAAACGCCAGTACACGGGGCATCAACCCGGCGGGGCGCAGTGGCAGATCGATGCCTTCCGGCGTTTCGACCTGATACCGCGTGTCCAGTGGCGGGGGCAGCGGTGCTGTCCTTGGCAGTGCTGAGGTCTGGCGCATGATCAACCCAGGGCGGATTCAATACCGGTTCGATGCTAGCAGCCTTCGCGACGCTAACGACATAACTATGTATGACAAGGTATCAACGAGAAATGCTTGAATAGCAAGATTGCTGGTCGGCGCCGCGCTTGAGCGCCTAGACTGCGCCCGTCTCACGTTCAGGAAAGCCCCGTGACCTCCATCTTCTGGTACGACTACGAAACCACCGGCATCACACCGCGCTGCGACCGCCCGTTGCAAGTGGCCGGCATTCGCACTGACTTCGAACTCAACGAAATCGACGACCCCGTCAATCTCTACTGCCAGCCAAGCGACGACATCCTGCCTCACCCGGCGGCGTGCGTGATTACCGGCATTACCCCGAGCCGCCTGGCTGCGCAGGGGTTGAGCGAGGCGGATTTCATGACCCGGGTTCACGCACAGCTCGCGGCCCCCGGAACCTGTGGTGCCGGTTACAACACCTTGCGCTTCGATGATGAAATGACCCGTTACAGCCTCTACCGGAATTTCTTTGACCCGTATGCGCGGGAGTGGCAGGGCGGTAACAGTCGTTGGGATCTGATCGATGTGGTGCGCGCGGCGTATGCGTTGCGCCCGGACGGTATCGTCTGGCCCGAGGAAGACGGCCGCGTTACGTTGAAGCTCGAACGCCTGACCGCCGCCAATGGCATCGACCATGGTCAGGCTCACGATGCGTTGTCCGACGTGCGTGCGACGATTGCCCTGGCGCGGTTGATCCGCGACAAACAGCCGAAACTCTACGACTGGCTGTTCAAACTGCGCAGCAAGCAGAACGTCATGGACCAGATTCGTCTGCTGCAACCGATGGTGCATATTTCCGGGCGTTTTTCGGCCGCCCGCAGCTATGTCGGGGTGGTCTTGCCATTGGCCTGGCACCCGCGCAATCGCAATGCATTGATTGTCTGCGACCTGCATCTCGATCCGCAGGAGTTGTTCGACCTGGACGCCGAGACCTTGCGTCAGCGTTTGTACACCCGCCGTGACGATCTGGCCGAAGGCCAATTGCCGGTGCCGCTCAAACTGATTCACATCAACCGTTGTCCGGTGGTGGCGCCATTGTCGGTGTTGCGCGCCGAAGACCAGCAACGGCTGCAACTGGACATGGCGTTGTATCAGGCGCGGGCACTGCGGCTAAGTGACGCACAAACCGTATGGCGGGATAAAGTTCTGGCGATGTATGCCCATGAGGATTTCATGCCGAGTGAGGATCCCGAGCAACAGTTATACGACGGCTTCATTGGCGACCGGGATCGGCGTCTATGTGAGCAAGTTCGAACCGCTGACCCGATGCAATTAGCGCAAGAGCAATGGCCGTTCGATGATGAGCGCCTGCCGGAATTATTGTTTCGTTATCGTGCACGTAACTTTCCCGACACGCTGAATGACGAGGAGCACGAACGGTGGAGATTATTCTGTCAGCAACGTTTGTCAGATACCCGATGGGGAGCACCCAATACCTTGCAGGATTTTAATGAGGCGACGGCGCAATGGTCGCTTAGTGCTACAGCGACTCAGCGGCAGGTACTGGAGGAATGGCGCGAGTATGCGGACTCATTAGGCAAACGTTTGGGGCTTTGAAACAATTTGTGCGAACGCCCGAATGACGAACATAAAAAAACGCCAGCGAATGCTGGCGTTTTCGGGGTGTTCGCAAATGAACCTGCGAAGCGGGTTGCGGCTTAGCCCAGCAGGGTAGCCCAGCCTTCAACCACGTCACCGCCCCACTTGGCTTTCCACTCTTTCAGCGTCTTGTGGTTGCCACCTTTGGTTTCGATGACTTCGCCGTTGTGCGGGTTCTTGTATTGTTTGACCTTGCGAGCGCGCTTGGTGCCGGTAGTTTTTACAGCACCGCGTGGTGCTTTAACTTTGGCTTCCGGATCCAGCAGGGCGATGATGTCGCGCAGCGACTTGGAGTATTCGCCCATCAGGGTGCGCAGTTTGCCTTCGAATTCCAGCTCGGTTTGCAGTTTGTCGTCTTGGGACAGGTTCTTCAAACGGGCTTGCAGCTCTTTGATAGCTTCTTCGGTGGCGCGATATTCGTTGATCAGGGACATGAGGACTACCTTATGTTGGGCGCTGGATGACAGGGTGCAGTGGCGCAATAATAGTCAGGGTGTTTCATCAAGTAAACATTTAAGCCGGCTTTTATTTAATTTAATTAGAGTGTTTAGCGAAAAAGCCGCATTCGCTGTTAAAACTTGTCAGGGTTTCATCACGGATACTCACAAAAGCCTGCTTGCGTATTTTTCCAAAGAACATTGTTGCGTGTTCAGCCGCAGCAAAACGGCGGGGTGAGGCACTGCTCAGCCGGGCTGGGCATCAGGAATAGTGCAGTTTTGCTGCGCAATCACTAGGCTCTGTACGAAAACTGTCTGCGCGTCGACCAGGCTGCGTTAAAAACAGGCTCGGAATGCTCATTTAGGAGCCTAAACTCCGCTTCCTCGCCTGTTTTTGCCTTGCCTCATCGCCGCTCGACGAGTTTTCGTACAGACCCTAGAATGGCGGCCTTTGCGAAGTTCTGGAGTTCTCCCCCCATGCGCACTTTTCGGCTAGTGATTGCTTGCCCGGACCGCGTCGGTATCGTTGCTAAAGTCAGTAACTTTCTGGCGTCACACAATGGCTGGATCACTGAAGCGAGCCATCACTCGGACACTCTCAGTGGCTGGTTTTTCATGCGTCACGAAATTCGTGCCGATTCGCTGCCCTTCGGCCTTGAGGCGTTTCGGGAGGCGTTTGCGCCGATTGCCGAAGAGTTCTCGATGAGCTGGCGTATCACTGACACCGCGCAGAAAAAGCGCGTGGTACTGATGGCCAGCCGCGAGTCGCACTGCCTGGCCGACTTGCTGCACCGCTGGCACAGCGACGAACTGGATTGCGAAATCTCCTGTGTGATTTCCAACCATGACGACCTGCGCAGCATGGTCGAGTGGCACGGTATTCCTTATTACCATGTGCCGGTGGACCCACAGGACAAAGAGCCGGCATTTGCCGAAGTCTCGCGTCTGGTCAAACAGCACGATGCCGAAGTGGTGGTGCTGGCGCGTTACATGCAAATCCTGCCGCCGGCGTTGTGCACCGAGTACGCCCACAAGGTCATCAACATTCACCATAGCTTCCTGCCATCGTTCGTCGGTGCCAAGCCGTATCACCAGGCGTCGATGCGTGGTGTGAAACTGATTGGCGCGACCTGCCACTACGTGACCGAAGAGCTGGATGCCGGTCCGATCATCGAGCAGGATGTGGTGCGTGTCAGCCACAGCGACAGTATCGAAGACATGGTGCGTTTCGGCCGTGACGTCGAGAAGATGGTGCTGGCTCGCGGCCTGCGCTATCACCTGGAAGACCGCGTGCTGGTGCATGGCAACAAAACCGTCGTGTTCTGATTGCCGGGTACCGATTGAAAAAACAAGGGCCTGAGCGTTCAATCGCTTCAGGCCCTTTTTTCAGAGTGAGGCAGGGAAAATGGCTGATCCACTGGACAAAGCGACATCCAGGGCGCCCGCAACCTTGGGGGAGGGCTGTCTGAGTCGTTACGACCCGGATGACCTGAGTGTCGAGGATGGTACCGAGTTCCCCGGTGCTGCCGAGCTCTGGGAGCAATTGCAGCAGGAAGAGCCCGCGCCTACCGCTGTAGGCGCGAACTTGCCGACGAAAAAGCCCTGAAGAGCGTTAAATTCGGAAGCTGCCTACAAGCTGCTTCAACCGCGCCGCTTGCTGTTCCAGGTCAGAGCAGGCGCGCAGCGTCGATTGCAGGTTTTCCACGCCTTCCTGGTTCAGCGTGTTGATCTCGGTGATGTCGACGTTGATCGACTCGA
>CAYNGZ010000019.1:0-30536 GCA_964396695.1 uncultured Pseudomonas sp. | reverse complement strand
GGCCCATGTTCCTTACGCGACAGCGCGGCCTCGAAGAGGGGGCGGCCCCTCCTATCGGTATGGCTATGATTTTCAGGACCGCGGCACATGCTTGAGCATCCGCTACAACGCTTCTTCAAATCCCTGCGCGAGCGCCCGGTGTTTGCCTGGGAGCGCTATCAGCAGCGCGAGGTGCTGGTGATCGACCATCCGCTGTGTCAGGCGGTGTTCAGTCGTCAGGGCGCGCAGTTGCTGCATTTCCAGCCCACGGGCCAGAAGCCCTGGCTCTGGTGCGCGGCGAAGTGGCCGCAGGTCGGCGCGATTCGCGGTGGCGTGCCGGTGTGCTGGCCGTGGTATGGCCGTCATCCCAGCGAAAATGCCTGGCCGTCCCATGGTTGGGCGCGGCTGATCGACTGGAAACTGATCGACAGCAGCACTGACGACGACGGTGTGCGCCTGCATTGGCAATTGCAGTTGTGTGACTGGCAGGTGGACCTGCACGCGCACTTGGGCGAGCGTATGGCGTTGCGCCTGAGCACCGAGCATCAGGACAGTCTGCCGTGCCAGCTGAGCCATGCATTGCACGCCTATTGGCGTATTGGCGACGTTGGTGAGATAGCGCTGTCTGGGCTCGATGGCGCGCAAGGTTATGACCAGCTCAAGCGTGAGTTTTGTGAGCAAAAAGGCGAGTTGCGGGTAGAGGGTGGCTGTCAGCGGGTATTCCAGCACGAGGGCGAGTTGCAGCTCAAGGACCACGCCTGGCAGCGCCAGTTGTGCATCGACACGGGTGACAGCGCCGACACAGTGGTCTGGCATCCCGGGTCGCGACCGCTGCTGGGCGTGAGCTGGAACGAGATCTCGGAGTTTGTCTGCGTAGAGGCGGCCCGCGGTGGCACTGATAGCCTCAGCCTGGCGCCCGGGGAGCGGGCGCATTTGAGTTTGCAGGCGCGGGTGGGGGGGGAGCTCAAGGTGTGAGGTGGGAAGGCTATCGTTGGTAAACGCAACGGGCTCACCGGTCGTTCCCACGGATTTTGCGTTGAAGGTGCCGAGGGTGAGAGCACGCGGTTCCGGGTAGAGGTGTACAGAACACAGCACCGGGGTAGAGGGCTGCGTTTAAAAACAGGCAAGGATTATTCCTGGTTTGCCGAATGTGACAGATATGTTTGTCAGATATTAGTCTCTTGCAATGTAGGAAGATGATGAGAGATAAATAGGATCCAATCTGACACGGACGTCCCAAAGTAGATGGTGGCTATCAACGAGCTACACCCGCTCCCTCTCCCGGTAAAGCAGGAGCAACTGTTCCCGATCCGTGAAGTGGCGCGCCTGACCGGCGTCAACCCGGTCACCCTGCGTGCCTGGGAGCGGCGTTACGGTTTGATTCAGCCGACACGCACCAACAGTGGGCATCGGCTGTATTCCATGGCCGATATTGAGCGGGTTCGCAGCATTCTTGGCTGGATCGGGCGGGGGGTGGCAGTCAGCAAAGTGGGCAAGATACTGGCGAAGACCCTCGCGGCTCAGGCGCTGTCGAGCACTATCCCGGATGAGCTGGTACAGGCCGACTATGCCCAGTGGCAAACGCAGATCAAAGCAGCGCTCAGTAGGTTCGACGATGTGGAATTGGGGCGGATTTATGGCCAGGTATTTTCCACGTATTCCCTGACCGTGGTGTTCCAGGACATTTGGATGCCGTTGTGGACCCAGTTGCTCCAGCAACACGATCTGTTCGGAGAGACCAGCGAGTGGGTGATGCTGGACGGGTTCCTGCGTATCAGGGTTCTTCAGCGGTTGTTTTTGTTGCGAGGCACGCAGCCGTTGCAGGTGGTCGTTTCTGCGATTGATGGGCAGTGCCGCAAGCTTGAGTTGCTATTGGCGGCTTTGTATATGAGCAGTGCGGAGACGGGAATCAGGCTACTGGCATTGGAGCAGCCCTTTGATGAGCTGAGCCTGGTCTGTGAAAAGATCAAGCCGCATGCGTTGGTGCTGTTCTCCAATCAAGCGCCTACATCTGACTTTATCCGTCGTGTGAATCGCCTGGCGATGGGCCTGGATTGCCGCCTGATGCTGGCCGGTGATTCGGCGGATCTGGCGCAGGAAAGCCTGACCGGATCGTCGATTGGTTGCTTGGGGAATGACGGGGGTATTGATGCAACAGCGTCTGCAGCAATTCCTCGCAGGAACGCTCGATACCTGACACTCAGATATGCAAGGCGGGATGTGTCAGGCGATGCTGCTGAAGGATGTACTGACGCAGGCGTTCGGTTTCATCCTTGTCGCTTTGACTGAGCCGATAGGCGTAATAGCCTTGTTCGGTTTCTCGTTCGTAAGATCCGCGTAACGCAATGCGTTCGTAGCCTGAAGGGCTGAACCACAACGCAAAGCTTTTCGGCGGCCTGGTCCGGTTACGGACTTCCAGCAAAACCCCTTTGAACGACACCTCGTGCACCCATAACGTGCCGGGCTGACCTTTGGCGTTCTCCAGCGCGACGGGCTCTTCAAGCGCCAGACGCCAGGGGCGAACCATTGGCCCGTCCTCGTAGATACTGGGCACGCCCAGGCGCAAATGCAGCGCATGGAACTCATCCTCCACCAGCTGCAGTGGAAAGGTCATTTGCTGATTTTCGAAGTGTGCCTGAATGGTCACCTGCTCATTGGCCGCCAGACGCGTCAGCAGGTCGCGGATTTGCGAGCCCCCATTCACCAACAGGCTCGAGGTCGCATCGCGAACGTTGAGCTGCGGGTTGTGCTGCATGGTCTGGATGAAGTCCAGCTCATCCTGGGTCAGGAGGGCATCGCGGTGCATGGTTTACTCGAAAGATATAATGACAAAGTCATTGGTGATTGTAGTTAATGACCGTTAATTCGACAGCTTGTTTTAACCGTTTGTCGCTTTGAGTGCCTGAAGCTCGGCATCAACTTCGGTCGGTTGGGCTTCCCGTTGTTCAATCCGTTGCGTCAGATGGGTATTGATCATCAGAAAGTCCTTTCTGCGCTAAATGATGCACTGCATTTTATGACATGGTTGGAAGCTGTCCACTGGCCATCAGCGCTAACGGAGAGGCAGTCGTCGTTTTTCTGCGTCAACTGTTAATATCCCGGCCTTTTACTCAGCTTCAGGATCAGATTGATGAAAGTCGCCATCCTTTCCGGCTCGGTGTACGGCACGGCTGAAGAAGTCGCCCGGCATGCCGCCACCCTTCTCAATGCTGCGGGTTTTGAGACCTGGCACAACCCGCGTGCAACCCTGGCGGATGTTCAGGCATTCGGCCCCGATGCTTTTCTGGCCGTGACCTCGACCACCGGCATGGGCGAGTTGCCGGACAACCTGCAGCCGCTGTATTCGATGATTCGCGATCAACTGCCCGCCGCCTGGCGCGGTTTGCCGGGCGCGGTGATCGGTCTGGGGGATGCCAGCTACGGCGATACCTTCTGCGGTGGCGGCGAACACATGCGCGAGCTGTTCGGTGAGTTGGGCGTGCGTGAAGTGCTGCCAATGCTGCGCCTGGATGCCAGCGAAAGCGTGACCCCGGAAACCGACGCCGAACCCTGGCTGGCGGAACTGATCAGCGCGCTGCGCGGCTGAATGTGCTGTGACAGTGTTCACGCCATTTAGCGGCTAATGGCTTGCTGACTCGCTAGGTCAGTAAGCTGGCTGCCAATGCAACTACACGAATCCCGACACCTGACTAGACTGCTTTCACACCCACAAAATAATAAGAAGAGAGGTCCCTGCCGTGAGCGTAACCCCCGTTCAATCGACAGCCAGTGTGAGCGATCAGGTCAGTGCTGCCGAGTGGCAAACGCGTGTGGATCTGACGGTCTGCTGTCGGCTGCTGGCGCACAATGGCGGGGCTGAACTGATTGCTATCGAGCCGCAGATTCTCGCAGGTGCCAAGGCGATGATTGCCGGCGTGACCAAAAGTGCTCAAGGGATGGGTGGCGCGCTGGCCTGGCCGACGTTGCTGCGCAAACGCGATCAACAAGCTCCGGGCTATAGACTCTAATGCCACTTGCCGAGATCCCTCTATGCGTCTGGCGCAAACGCGGCCAGAGCTTCGTGTTCCGTGGCCAGACCATCCGCTATTGGGTGGCCGGGCAGGGCGAACCACTGCTGCTGATCCACGGTTTCCCCACCGCCAGCTGGGATTGGCATTACCTGTGGCAGCCGTTAGCCCAGCGTTATCGGGTGATCGCTTGTGACATGCTCGGTTTTGGCGACTCGGCCAAGCCAGTGAACCATGCATACTGCCTGTTGGAGCAGGCCGATTTGCAGCAGGCACTGCTGGAACATTTGGGCGTCCAGCAGCCGGTGCACCTCCTGGGGCATGATTACGGTGATAGCGTGGCTCAGGAGTTACTGGCCCGGCACGTTGAAGCGCGAATCAGGATCGGCAGTTGTGTGTTCCTCAACGGTGGCCTGTTTCCCGAGACTCATCGGCCAGTGCTGGTGCAGAAACTGTTGCTCAGTCCGTTGGGCTGGATGATCGGGCGAGCATTCAGCCGGGATGGGCTGGTCAAGAGTTTCCGGCAGATCTTTGGCCCCCAGACCCGTCCGAGTGAAAGCGAGCTGGATGATTTCTGGAGCCTGGTCGACATTAACCACGGCACGCGCATCATGCACAAACTGATCAGCTATGTGCCGCAACGCCGCATACAGCGCGATCGCTGGGTCAGTGCCATGCAAGCTGGCAGCGTTCCGTTACGCGTGATCGACGGCGAAGTCGACCCGGTGTCCGGCGCTCACATGGTCGAACGTTACCGGCAACTGATCCCCAATCCGGACACGGTGTTGTTGCACGGGATTGGCCACTACCCGCAAATCGAGGCGCCGGTTCAGGTGCTCAAACACTACCTGGCATTTCGTGAACTGCTGGATCCCCCGGCACTGAAAATCGCCTGTTCCTGACTCACCGCCTCACTGGCAAGCGGACTTCGCCGCATCATCCCCCTGTCTTATCGGGCACCATTCAGCCTCAGCCCTGTTGATTGTGAGCCCGCGCGCCGTACCTGACACTCGGACTCACTGTCCCTTGGCCCGCTGGAGTGTGGTAATGAAAGAGTCTGTGCGCTTCGAAGATAAAGTCGTGATCGTCACCGGTGCAGGCGGCGGCCTCGGGCGAGCTCATGCGCTGTTGTTCGCCAGGCAGGGCGCCAAGGTGCTGGTCAACGATCTCGGTGGCTCGGCTCAAGGTGAAGGTGCCAATGTGACGGCAGCCGATCGCGTGGTGACAGAGATTCGTGAGGCCGGCGGCACGGCCGTGGCCAACCACGACTCGGTGACCGACGGCGACAAACTTGTGCAGCACGCCCTTGATGCCTTTGGCCGCATCGATGTGGTGGTCAACAACGCCGGGATTCTGCGCGACAAGACGTTCCACAAAATGGAAGAGGGCGACTGGGACCTGGTTTACCGCGTCCATGTCGAAGGCGCTTACAAAGTTACCCACGCCGCGTGGCCGCACATGCGCGAGCAAAACTACGGTCGAGTGATCTTCACTGCTTCGACATCGGGCATTTATGGCAATTTCGGTCAGTCCAACTACAGCATGGCCAAACTCGGTCTTTATGGCCTGACACGGACCCTGGCCATCGAAGGCCGCAAGAACAATATTCTGGTCAACGCCATCGCACCGACGGGCGGCACGCGCATGACCGAAGGCCTGATCCCGCCGCAAGTCTTCGAACAACTGAAACCGGAACTGGTCAGCCCGTTAGTGGTGTACCTGGCCAGTGAAGAGTGCCAGGAAACATCCGGCCTGTTCGAAGTCGGCGGTGGCTGGATGGGCAAAGTGCGCTGGGAACGTAGCCTGGGCGCCGGTTTCGATCCTCGGGTCGGGTTCTCTCCAGAGGATGTTGCTGCTCACTGGGAGCAGATTTGCGACTTTGAAGGGGCAGTGCATCCCAGGGACAACATTGAAGCGTTGAAGGAAATGATGGCGAATCTGCAGAGGTATTTGCTTTAAGGGGATGTGTGCCGAGCCGCTGGAGTTCAACGGCTCGGTAAGCTTTAGGTGCAGAGTCAGACGTATCTTTTTTCTATTACGAATTGTGGTGCTTTCCAGTTGGGGCCTTTGATGGCTATCGGGCCGTCGCCGTTAGCCAGCACGCCCTCTTCAAAAAGCCGTGCATAGGTTTTCAGCAGTTCGCCATTTGCTATGACTTCAAATCGATACTTACTGAACATTCTATCGAGCGATGGGTAGGCGAGCCCAACCCCGAAAACTGAAACGATATCTGCAATCGGCTCATTTCTTACAATTTGCTCGATAGTGTTCATTCGAATGCTCCTTTTAGACGTTGCTCATATATGCGGTTTATCTGCTTGTCACCTGCCTGTATTGCTTCGTTGGAGTACAGCAGTCTCTCGTCGTCGCTGAGTTTGTAGTCTTCCAGTGTGGCCGTATGAGCGTTGTTCCAGGCAGGGGAGCCATTTTCGGGTTTGAAATAATCGCTGAGCCCCATTGCCCGAAACCTTTCAAGCTCCCTTATTTCATGAGTGTAATAGCGTCGGTCCGTATCACTTATATCCAAATCGCCGCTCAGGATTTTCTCAAGACGCTCAACCATGATGTCGTTCGCATCAGATTGATCGAGTCGAGCGATATGCAACCTGACCTCATCAACCCCTTCCTGAGTAATCGTTGCCGTACTCCAGTCCAACTCCTCAATCGGTCCACCTGCCTGCTCTGGATTATAGGCTCGATCACTGTGCTCCCCCTTGGTGGTGGCCCCATCATAAGGACTGCTGAACACCACATAGAGGGGGGGAATGCCGGAGTCATCCGGGAACACCGTGATGAAATTTTCCCAACCTTCGACCCGCATGGGGGAGAGATCTATGCGGCCCACCACCGGTACGACGCTGGCACCGGGATAAGTCGGGAGCTCGGGCCGTGCAACCGGTAACTGGGTTGAACTGTTATCCGGTGTGATCGCAGGTGTCCAGGTCAGGAAACTGGCCGGCGAGTCTGGTGGAGCAACACGATACACATTGTGCTGGGCGTCAAAGGTTGCCAGCCTGACGGGGACGCTTGAGGGCATGTTCTCGGCGCCGGTTGTGATGACGACGGCCTCAAGGCTCGTGCCGACCTGCCTGAAACCGATCTGCACTGGCAGCTCTGTTTCTCCGTGTTCAGCGGCGATCGTCAGTAACTCCGGACCTTGCTCATGCGCCAGCTCGCTCAAGGGCAGACTGAGTGCCAGGCGGTCACTGTTTCCCAGCCTGGAAGGGGCAAGCAGCGCAGCGAATCCGACCAATACAGGCCCAGCCATTGTCAACGCCGCATTACCTGCTATCACCAGTGCCGATCGCAACGCAGTGATGATCGCAATTGATGTTTCGGATGCGAGGGCGATGCCCGTCAAAGCAAAGGAAAAAGCTGGTCCTGATGCCGCAGATACACCTGAAGCAGGGTAAGTCCTGGCGGACTTGAGCGCGTCCAGATAGAGCCGTTCTGCTTCCCGTAGATTTTTTTGTCGCTCGGTCTCAAGACGGGTTTGTTCCGCCAGACGTTGAATCTCGGCCAATTGCGCGAGACGGGCCTGTTCGGCTGCTATATGTTGCGCCGCAGCTTGTGCAGCGGCCTGGGCTTGCTCGTTGGCCAATCGCTGAGCTTCTGCCAGTGCGGCAAAGCGCGCCTGTTCGGCGGCGATGCGTTGGCCCTCTACCTCGGCCGCAACCCGCGCTCGTTCTGCTTCGACACGCCGCGCTTGTGCCTCGACAGCCTGGCGTTCCAGCTCTGCCGCAAGGCGTTGAGCCTGTTGTTGAGCTGCCAGACGTGCCTGCTCGTCCGCCTGTACGGCGGCCAACCAGTTGAGCACGTTGACGTGCTGCTGGTTCAGTACGGTGATGGTTTGCGTCAGCAGTCTGGCTTCATAAGCCGCGCGGTAGGACTGCTGCCATAAGCGCATTCCCGGTCCATTGGGGCTCAACACCCGGTCAACAATGGCGGCTCGGGAGAGGAATTCAAAGACGTTTTTGCTGGTGGGATCGCTGCCGTAAAATCCATGGGATATCGTGGTCTGTCGCTGCAGCTCCGCCGTTTTCCTTTGTATAACGGTGTTTCTGACGCCCAGTTCACGAACGATGGCGGCCGAAGGGGGGAGTGGTTGAGTCGAGCCTTCCAGTCTTGTTGCAGCCAGATCCGCTTCAATGGACTGAGGGATCAGCGCGGACTTCGTTTGATATTCATTGTCCAGCGGGGTAATGAAATTCTGCAGTACTTGCTGGTAACGGCTACTGTTCAACGGTTGGCTAAACATGCCGCTATGGCGATGGTCTTTCGCAGGGCTCCATGCTGGCTCGTACCCGGGTGGAGCTGACGCGGTAGTATGTATGGCTGGAAGTTCCAAGGGTGGTTTTTGCATATTCATATCCTTCTGAATTTGCGTTTATAGTTTTTTAAAATATTTTGTTGTTATATCCGTTTGAATGTTTGTCTTGATGTCTTGTATGGCTTTGGGGGCAATGGAAAAGGTGATGCTGTTGACGATACATGAGAAGTGGCAAAAACGAATCCGATAAGGTCGTCAGGCATGCCTCAGGTAGTTGAGTGAAATATCGAGCGTGAAGTCAATGTTGTAAGAGTGTCTGTTTGATAACTGGAAATTTCTTACAGGCTGTGGGGTTCAGCGGGTAGAGGCCATGACGATGAGGTGGATGAGCACATCATAAAAACACCACCCATAAAAAAGGCCGCTGCAAACGCAGCGGCCAAGGTAAGACGTTGGATCAAGGAGCTACAAACCAACGTCAGTGAACACGGGGCGATGAACTGAAGGGCTGTTTCAACTCATCTGAACTCAGTTGCAGTGTAGCGGGTTGTGCACACCTCACTGCGCGTGTGCTTTCAGGTGGTTTGCCGTGAAAGCCAGGCAAGGATAAGTCCTTATCTCCAAAGGAAAAATAGCGATTCTGGACAATGACTGTTACAGCCTCGGCAACAGTCGTTGGCACACACCGCGTAGCCGCTGGCGTCTGGTCCGCGTCGCAAGGCTACTCGAACCAACAAATTGCCGACCTGTTATTTATATCGTTGCATACGCTAAAAGCCCATGCGCGACGGATAAACGGAAAATTTGGAGTGCGCGCAGAACTCGGGCTGTTGTTCAGGCAGCAGTGTTGGGCGTAGTGGGCTGGTTTGATTTTGTGACGGTGAGCGATGAAGTATTGATGTTTCTTCTTGTGATACAAGATTGGAAAAAACTATTGAGTTTTTAATGGCGGGTAGTTGTGCTTTAAATTGGCACATTGAATAAGTAAGCGGCGGTTTGCCGTTTTATCAAATGCCAAAAGGAAAAGTGCATGAGCGTTACTGTTTTAAAGGCCGTTTTGAATAATAAAGTTCAGGGAGTGCTTCTGCGTCCCTCCAGGCGAGCAATGGTTGAACAATCTCATCTGATGCCCGACTGGTTGCAACGCGCAAACGAAGAAGATCGTCAGTACTATTTCGATGCGGAACAGTCTCTGGCAAAGAATGAACAAACGCTGGATGAGTTGCTGGGTGAAACCAAATCCCTCAAGGCGTTCGCGCAATTCTATGCTCGGGAAGTTGTTAAGCTTATCACCGGTAAAGTCATCGACCCGGAGCAGATTTTTGTCAGCGCCCGCCATACGTTCTATGTCGGGGAGCAGAAGGTCGTTCAAGCCAATCGCCTGACGCTTCCCGAGTTTATGATCAACGGCTTGTATGATCCGGCTACTGTTCCACTGGAGATTACCCTTGAAGGCGAAACGTTGCCTTCGGACCTGGACAAGGAAGACATCCTGGAGTCGATGGGCAGCGCGGATATGCGCTCGTTTTATGCCAAAAAATTTGAAGAGAAGTACACGAACGAACGGGTGTTACACGCTCTGCAAGCCGTGCTGGACAGTCGTACGGATCTGAGTTCGTTCAGTGCGAAATTGCAGGGGCATATCAGCGACAAAAGTCTCGACATCGTCGATCGGGCTCGTCAGGGGGCCGAGAATTACACATTGGGCAGCCTGACGCTCGTTGGTTCGGAAACCGCGTTGCGAGGGATGATTGTTTATTGCGGGCCGGAAGGTGAAGACGGTCCTTGCGTTCTTTATTCGCCGGAGGCTCCCGGGGGCCAGGTCTGGTACGAGTTCATCAGCAGTAGGCAACTGAACTTTCATGTCATCGACCTGACGCGTCTGCCCGAAGGACGCAGCTACCTGCTCCAGCAGTCTCACGCCAGTGATCGAGGCCGTCTCGATGCGTATATGCAGCGTGTACAGGAGCTGCCAGTTCTGTGGCGCGGTATCCGGCGCGACCCTTGGCCGGCATACGGTCCCGGTGCGTTACGCCAGGCTGTTTTGCTCGATGTCGGTTGGTTGCGGGGTGAACTGGAGGCGGTCGTTCCCGCCGGTTATCGCTCGGCCTCGTCCTACCAGCGACGGTATTTCGCCCGGTTGAACACCGAGCTTAAAGCGTTGACCCGGCTTGCCACCCGTGAGACGGCGCTGATCAGCTACGAGAAGTTTGCGTACAACCTCATTAAACAGAGGGTTGAAGATGTTCTGGTGGAGCACGGCGAAACAGTCGTCGTGAATCCCGATCTGATGGTCGTGGAGCTGGACGACTCGCAAAAGTTGACCTTGTCTCAACTCATCATCAAGGAACATCATCTCACGGAAGAGAACGGGCCGATACATAACCCGGGAGTCTACCCACGACTGCGTTTGTCAGACGGCCATCCCGCCATCTCCGATCAGTTGCTGTCCGACGTATTGATGAAGTACATCGTGGGCTGGTCGAAGACCTTGCGTCCGGGCGAAAAGTATATCGACATGTTGTCCACGGACTATCTGGACAAAGACGCCCCCGGTTACGCGCTGAAACGCGATGTGCATGTAAACGTGCAACTGCATGAAATGCACCGCGCGGCACTGGCGGAACTATTCAGTGGCAGGCTTGAGCGTCATCAATATGAGCGCCTTGAGAATATCATTGATCAATTGCGCACTCCCGAGCCCACCGATCCCATTGAGGCTGACTACCCTGATTATCCCAAGCGCGATGGCGTGTACAAATTTCATTTGCAAGATTGCAGGGTTCAGGGCGTTTATGTTTTTCGTGTGATGAACAATGACTTGGCCGAGGATCTGCTGTATACCCCTCATGCTCCCGATTGCATATCGTTTCGACCGCTGGCCGAGTTCGCCAAGTCAGTGAAAGTGGGTGGTTTGGGACGTTACTACTGCAAGCGCGTCAAATACACTGACCAGCGGGTCGTCAGCCATTACATCGAAGAGGTGAAACGCAGCAGTGCAGACAATGATCCGCCAGTACTACTGGTCAATAGCCGTGTATTCAACTTCCCTCATTGTTACAGCGATATGATCCGTCAGGTCATTGAGGGTGTCGATGCCAAGACCACAAGTCTTGTCGAGCTGGTTGGCAAACTGGTTTATGACGCTGCAGTAGCAGCAGTCACCGTCGTAGGCTGTGTGTTTCCGCCGATCGGTTTTGGGCTGAGCCCCGTCGTGATTGCCAAAGGGGTGTTCGATGGGGCCAGGGCCTATCACGAAGGTGATCATAAAGCGCTATTCGCAAGCTACCTGGATTGCATGCTGGAACTGGTCACGATGCGCATCGGCAAGTTGGGCTTCTCGCCCGTACAGAAGGCGATTGCCAGGCAGTTGGGTGATGCGAATACCTGTTTGAGCGTCGTTTCGACGTGCACTGGAAAAAAGGCGGATCTTGCGGTGATGACCGAGTTGATGAAGGAGGCGCTCGCGGAGCCAGAATCCAGAGAACGCACGATCCTGGCGTAAGCACGGCATTCGGTTTCGAGCGATCAACCCATTCAGGCGGGTGGCTCATACCCCATCCGCCAACTCACGGCCCGGGTCGCCGCCAGCAATCGCTGCGCCGCCGGGCCGTTTTCGTCAGCGTGGAACAACGACGTCGGGCCAACGATGGTCAGCACTGCCGCCACCTGGCCGACGGCATTGAACACCGGTGCCGAGAGTGCATCGACCCCTGGCATCAGCAAACCATGCACATGATGCAGACCACGTTCGCGGATCTGTTCACACAACGTCGCGTAGGCCTGTTCATCGGCCAGGGGATGGGCAGCCGTTGCCTGCAATTCCAGTTCCCGTAACTCCACGGTTTCGCGGTTTGGCAAATACGCGCTGAACACCAGGCCGGTCGACGAACTGAGCAGCGGCAGCACCGAACCCAGTTGCGTGACCACCGTGACCGCACGCACTGCCGGTTCGATATGCACCACGGTTGCGCCCTGGTTGCCCCATACCGCGAGGAAGCAGGTTTCGTTCAAGTCATCGCGTAATTCGGCCAGCGGCAGGGCCGCGACTTTCAGCACGTCCATACTGTTTAAAGCGGCCAGGCCGACGCGCAAGGCTTCGCGGCCGAGGCCGTAATGGTTGGTGGCGGTGTTTTGTTCGGCAAAGCCGCTGGCGATCAGCGCCTGCAAATAGCGGTGAACCTTGCTCGCCGGCATCTGCACGTGTTCGGCCAGACGCGACAAAGACGTCGAGGGCGACAACTCGGCCAAGGCTTTGAGGATGTCGGTGCCGACCTCGGCGGAGCGGACTTTCTGTTTACCGTTGCTGTCGCTGGTGCTCATGGAGGTGGTGTGATCCCGGGACGAATGGGCGTCTTTATAGCTTGACGGTCAATACCAATCAAATTACGTTATGCGTAATCGAATTACGATAAAAATAACCTGGGCGTGCCGAGACTTCTGAAAAGGAGCCATAGGCCACGGCCTACTCCCTGTTCAGGAGGCTCCATGAACCTCGATTCAACAGCGCCAGCGCTGGTTTACCAGTCAGGTTTCGGCAACGAATTCAGCAGTGAAGCGCTGTCCGGCGCACTGCCCATCGGCCAGAACTCCCCGCAGAAAGCCCCTTACGGTCTCTACACCGAACTGTTCTCCGGTACCGCGTTCACCATGGCGCGCAGTGAAGCGCGACGCACCTGGATGTACCGCATTCAGCCGTCGGCCAATCACCCGGCGTTCGTCAAGCTGGAGCGGCAACTGGCTGGCGGGCCGCTGGGCGAAGTGACGCCCAATCGCCTGCGCTGGAACCCGTTGGAGATTCCTGCCGAACCGACCGATTTCATCGACGGTCTGGTGCGTATGGCGGCCAACTCGGGGGCGGAAAAGCCGGCCGGAATCAGCATCTATCACTACAGCGCCAATCGCTCCATGGAGCGGGTGTTCTTCAACGCCGATGGCGAGTGGTTGCTGGTGCCGCAGTTGGGTCGGTTGCGCATCGCCACTGAACTCGGCGTGCTGGAGCTTGAACCTCTGGAAATTGCCGTACTGCCACGCGGTTTGAAGTTCCGCGTCGAACTGCTTGACCCGCAGGCTCGCGGCTACCTGGCCGAGAACCATGGTGCGCCGCTGCGCCTGCCGGACCTGGGGCCGATTGGCAGCAACGGTCTGGCCAATCCACGGGACTTCCTGACCCCGGTTGCGCACTACGAAGACCTCAAGCAACCGACCACCCTGGTGCAGAAATTCCTCGGCGAGTTGTGGGGCTGCGAGCTCGACCATTCACCGCTGAACGTGGTCGCCTGGCACGGTAACAATGTGCCGTACAAATATGACCTGCGCCGTTTCAACACCATCGGCACCGTCAGCTTCGATCATCCGGACCCGTCGATCTTCACCGTGCTGACGTCGCCGACCAGTGTTCACGGTCTGGCCAACCTTGATTTCGTGATCTTCCCGCCGCGCTGGATGGTTGCCGAGAACACCTTCCGTCCGCCGTGGTTCCACCGCAACCTGATGAACGAATTCATGGGCCTGATCCAGGGCACCTACGACGCCAAGGCCGAAGGCTTCCTGCCGGGGGGCGCGTCGTTGCACAGCTGCATGAGCGCCCACGGGCCGGACGGCGAAACCTGCACCAAGGCAATTAATGCCGAGCTTGCGCCAAGCAAAATCGACAACACCATGGCCTTCATGTTCGAGACCAGCCAGGTGTTGCGCCCAAGCCGCTTCGCTCTTGATTGCCCGCAACTGCAAAACAACTACGATGCATGCTGGGCCTCGCTGCCCGCCACCTTCAACCCGAATCGGAGATAACCCATGACTCAGACCACCCCCACTCGTAGCTGGGTCGCCTCCGCCAACGGCCACGCGGATTTCCCGCTGCAAAACCTGCCGCTGGGTGTGTTCAGCACCCAGGGTACGGCGCCGCGCAGCGGTGTGGCGATCGGCGAGCATATTTTCGATCTGCAAGCGGCGCTTGAAGCCGGTCTGTTTGACGGTGCTGCGCGTACGGCCGTCGAAGCCACCCGTGGCGGTCAGCTGAACGCGTTCTTCGATCTGGGGCGTGGTGCCCGCGTTGCCCTGCGTGAGCGTCTGTTGGAACTGTTTGCCGAAGGCAGCACCCTGCACGGCAAGATCGAAGCCCTGGGCGCAAAACTGCTGCCATTGGCCGCTGATTGCCAGATGCATTTGCCAGCGAAGATCAACGACTACACCGACTTCTACGTCGGCATCGAGCACGCGCAGAACGTCGGCAAACTGTTCCGCCCGGACAACCCGCTGCTGCCGAACTACAAGTACGTGCCGATCGGCTACCATGGTCGTGCGTCGACCGTTCGCCCGTCCGGCACTGATGTGCGTCGTCCGAAAGGCCAGACCTTGCCCGCCGGTCAGACCGAGCCAACGTTTGGTCCGTGCGCGCGTCTGGACTATGAACTGGAGCTCGGCATCTGGATTGGTCAGGGTAATGAGATGGGCGATTCGATCGCCATCGGCAACGCGGCTGAGCATATCGCCGGTTTCTGCCTGCTCAACGACTGGTCGGCGCGGGACATTCAGGCCTGGGAATACCAGCCACTGGGGCCGTTCCTGTCGAAAAGCTTCATCACCAGCATCTCGCCGTGGGTCGTCACCGCTGAAGCCCTGGAGCCGTTCCGTCGTGCCCAATCGGCGCGTCCCGAGGGCGATCCGCAGCCGCTGCCGTACCTGTTCGACAAGCGCGATCAGGCCGCTGGCGCTTTCGATATCGAACTGGAAGTGCTGCTGCTCACCGAAGCCATGCGCGAACAGAACCTGCCAGCCCATCGCCTCACGCTGAGCAACACCCAGCACATGTACTGGACCGTGGCGCAAATGGTCGCGCACCACAGCGTCAACGGTTGCCAGTTGCAGGCCGGTGACCTGTTCGGTTCGGGCACCTTGTCGGGGCCGGAAAGCGGTCAGTTCGGCAGTCTGCTGGAAATCACCGAAGGCGGTAAAAAGCCGATCGAACTGGCTTCGGGCGAGGTGCGCAAGTTCCTTGAGGACGGCGACGAAATCATCCTGCGTGCACGTTGCAGCCGTGACGGTTTTGCCTCCATTGGTTTCGGCGAATGCCGCGGCAAGATCCTGCCAGCACGTTGAGAGGTTTGGGCCATGGAACTCTTTACCTACTACCGCTCGACATCGTCCTTTCGGGTGCGCATTGCCCTGGCACTCAAAGGCCTCGATTACCAGGCACTGCCGATCAATCTGATCGCGCCGCAAGGGGGCGAACACAAGCAACCGGCTTATTTGCAGATCAACCCGCAAGGCCGGGTTCCGGCCTTGCGCACCGATGAAGGCGAGTTGCTGATCCAGTCACCGGCGATCATCGAGTATCTGGAGGAGCGTTACCCACAGGTGCCGCTGCTGTCCAAAGACCTGGCCAAGCGCGCGCACGAGCGAGCGGTGGCGGCATTGATCGGTTGCGACATTCATCCGCTGCACAATGTCAGCGTGCTCAATCAGCTGCGCCAACTCGGGCACGACGAGCCACAGGTGGTGCAGTGGATCGGCCACTGGGTCACGCAGGGGCTGGCGGCGGTCGAGCAGTTGATTGGCGACGACGGTTACTGCTTCGGCAGCGCGCCGGGGCTGGCGGATGTCTATTTGATCCCGCAGCTGTATGCAGCCGAGCGTTTCAGCGTTTCACTTGAGGCTTATCCGCGGATTCGTCGGGTCGCGGCGCTGGCGGCGCAGCATCCGGCCTTCGTCAAAGCCCATCCGGCGAATCAGCCCGATACGCCGAAGTAGTGCAAAACCAACAGGCGCAGTAGCAGTATCTACCTGTCTCTAAACGCTTCGGCCGGATAACCGGCCGATCGCGTCTCTCGCAAAAGCCTTGTCGCTGTGCGACAAGGCTTTCATCACGCTCACTGACCTTAGTTGAACTCATCCCCAATCGGATACCGGCTGGCGTTGAGGCTTTCCTTGATTTTGCGCAGGTGGGGCTGGAAGTCGACACCACGGCGCAGGGTCATGCCCGTGGCGAGCACATCAAGCACTGTCAGCTGGATGATCCGCGAGGTCATCGGCATGTAGATGTCGGTGTCTTCCGGCAGCGGGATGTTCAGGCTCAGGGTGCTGGCCTTGGCCAGTGGCGAGCCTTCGGCCGTCAGGCCGAGCACCGACGCACCGTTTTCCCTGGCAATGCGCGCCACTTCCACCAGTTCGCGGGTGCGTCCGGTGTAGGAAATGATCACGAACAGCTCGCCTGTGTGGGCCACCGACGCAATCATCCGTTGCATCAGTACATCGGCGTGGGCGGTGACCGCCAGATTGAAGCGGAAGAACTTGTGCTGCGCATCCAGCGCCACCGGGGCTGACGCGCCGAGGCCGAAGAAGTGGATCTGCCGGGCCTGAATCAGCAAATCCACGGCGCGGCTGATCAGGTTCGGGTCCAGTGCCTGGCAGGCGCTGTCCAGCGATGCGATGGCGCTGCCAAAGATTTTCTGGGTGTAGGCTTCAGGGTTGTCGTCGGCTTCCACCGCGCGGCTGACATACGCAGCTCCGCTGGCCAGGCTTTGGGCCAGTTGCAGTTTGAGTTCCGGGTAGCCGCTGACACCGAACGAACGGCAGAAACGGTTGACCGTCGGCTCACTGACCGAGGCGGCCTGGGCGAGGGCGGCAATACTGAAGCGAGTGGCCTGCTGTGGGTTGAGCAGGATGACTTCGGCGACCTTGCGTTCGGCCTTGTTCAGGTCTGCAAGGCGATTCTGGATTTGTTCCAGTAAATTTCGCACGCGGTCCATTTATGTTCCTTAGGTCGGCTATGCAGATTGGGCCCCAGAAGCGGCCCATAATGGTGGCCTATCCTACTGGTGGCCCCGACCGACCACCACTTGGAATCTATATTTTGGAAAAATGTTGTGGTTATTACTACATTTTTCCTTGAGCGATGCCTTGAAAAAAGGTATTTGTAGCTTAACTTGATAAAAGAACAAACATCATGCCTTCGATTACCGTTGAACCGTGCACCTTTGCCTTGTTCGGCGCTTTGGGCGATCTGGCCTTGCGCAAGCTGTTTCCTGCCTTGTATCAACTCGATGGTGCCGGTCTGCTGCACGAAGACACGCGCATTATCGCACTGGCCCGTGAACCGGGCAGCGAGCAAGAGCATCTGGCCTTTATTGCCCGCGAACTGCGCCATTACGTCGGGGCCAAAGAGCTCGATGAAGCCGTGGTCGAACGCTTCCTGGCACGCCTGATGTACCTGCATGTCGACTTCCTCAAGTCGGATGACTATGTCGCTCTGGCCGAACTGGCCGGCTCGGCGCAGCGGATGATTGCCTACTTCGCCACGCCGGCTGCGGTGTACGGCGCGATTTGCGAGAACCTGGCGAAGGTCGGTCTGAGCGAGAACACCCGCGTGGTGCTGGAAAAGCCGATCGGCTCGGACCTTGAATCGTCGCGCAAGGTCAACGACGCGGTGGCGCGGTATTTCCCGGAAAACCGCACCTACCGCATCGACCACTACCTGGGCAAAGAGACCGTCCAGAACCTGATCGCCCTGCGTTTCGCCAACAGTCTGTTCGAAACCCAGTGGAACCAGAACTACATTTCCCACGTGGAAATTACCGTTGCCGAGAAGGTCGGGATCGAGGGCCGCTGGGGGTATTTCGACAAGGCGGGCCAACTGCGGGACATGATTCAGAATCACCTGTTGCAGCTGCTGTGCCTGATTGCCATGGACCCGCCGGCGGATCTTTCGGCCGACAGCATCCGTGACGAGAAAGTCAAAGTGCTCAAGGCGCTGGCGCCGATCAGCCCGGAAGGCCTGACCACCCAGGTGGTGCGTGGCCAGTACATCGCCGGTCACAGCGAAGGCAAGTCGGTGCCGGGTTACCTGGAGGAGGAAAACTCCAACACCCAGAGCGACACCGAAACCTTCGTCGCGCTGCGTGCCGATATTCGCAACTGGCGTTGGGCCGGTGTGCCGTTTTACCTGCGTACCGGCAAGCGCATGCCGCAGAAGCTGTCGCAGATCGTCATCCATTTCAAGGAACCGTCGCACTACATCTTCGCCCCCGAGCAGCGCTTGCAGATCAGTAACAAGCTGATCATTCGCCTGCAACCGGACGAAGGCATTTCCTTGCGCGTGATGACCAAAGAGCAAGGCCTGGACAAGGGCATGCAGTTGCGCAGCGGTCCGTTGCAGCTGAATTTTTCCGATACCTATCGCAGCGCGCGGATCCCCGATGCCTACGAGCGGTTGTTGCTGGAAGTGATGCGAGGCAATCAGAACCTGTTTGTCCGTAAAGATGAAATCGAAGCCGCGTGGAAATGGTGTGACCAGTTGATCGCCGGGTGGAAGAAATCCGGTGACGCGCCCAAGCCGTATGCGGCGGGCTCCTGGGGACCGATGAGCTCCATTGCACTGATCACGCGGGACGGGAGGTCGTGGTATGGCGATATCTGAATTCAAACTGCCCAAGGGCGTCAGTGCTCATGAGTTTCGCAGCCCGGTGTTGCTGGCTGAAGGTCTGGCACTGAAGGTGGCCAGGCAACTGAGCGACGCTATCGATGCGCGGGGCGCCGCGACGCTGGTGGTCTCCGGCGGACGCAGTCCGGTGGCGTTCTTCCAGCACCTGGCCAAGCAGACGCTGGACTGGTCGAATGTGGTCATCAGCCTGGCTGACGAGCGCTGGGTACCGGTAGAGCACGCCGACAGCAATGCCGGTCTGCTCAAGCGATACCTGTTGCAAGGCCCGGCGGCCGGGGCGAAGTTCCTGAGCCTCTATAGCGCGCAAGCGAATCTTGAGGACGCCGCGCAGTACGCTGATCGCTTGCTCGCCGAGTTGCCGGCGATCGACGTGCTGGTGCTGGGCATGGGGGACGACGGTCACACGGCCTCGCTGTTCCCCGACAGCCCGAACCTCGCCGAAGCCTTGCAGGCCGACGGCTCGCGCCGTTGCTGGCCGATGCTGGCGCCGACCGTGCCGCATCAACGTCTGACCATGAGCCGCGCACTGCTGGCCTCGGCGCAGTTTACGGTGCTCTCGATTTCCGGTCAGTCCAAATTGACCACCCTGAGTGCCGCACTGGCCGGTGACGATGTCGCCGCAATGCCGATTCGTGCGTTTCTGCAACCCACGTTAGAGATTTACTGGTGCCCATGAGCCAAGGATCAGCCGCTATGACAAATACCCAACCGACCGTTTCCATGGCGGACAAAGTTGCCCTGATCGACAGCCTCTGCGTCAAGGCGCGGATTTTGCCGGTGATCACCATTGCTCGCGAGCAAGACATTCTGCCGCTGGCCGATGCCCTTGCGGCGGGTGGGTTGGCGGCCCTGGAAGTGACCCTGCGCTCGCAGTTCGGCCTCAAGGCCATCCAGATCCTGCGTGAGCAGCGTCCGGAGCTGGTCACCGGAGCGGGCACCGTGCTTGATCGCAACATGCTGGCCGCCGCTGAAGCTGCGGGTTCGCAGTTCATCGTGACTCCAGGCATTACCCGTGACTTGCTGGAAGCCAGCGTTGCCAGTCCGATTCCGTTGTTGCCAGGCATCAGCAACGCCTCCGGGATCATGGAGGGTTACGCCCTGGGCTATCGTCGCTTCAAGCTGTTCCCGGCGGAAGTCAGCGGTGGCGTCGCGGCGATCAAGGCCCTTGGCGGCCCGTTCGGCGAAGTGCGCTTCTGCCCGACGGGCGGCGTTGGCCCAGCCAACATCAAGAGCTACATGGCGCTGAAAAACGTGATGTGTGTCGGTGGTAGCTGGATGCTTGATCCGGAGTGGATCAAGAACGGCGACTGGGCACGCATTCAGGAGTGCACCGCCGAGGCGTTGGCCCTGCTGGACTGATGGGTTTTACCGGCTCTTTATTACGCAGAATCGTTGTTGTGTTCTACGGCTTTACGGCGCACTTGGTCAGTGCGCCGTTTTTTTTGCCTGCAAAAAAGTGACTGCCCTTCAGAGGTATACATAGTTACCGCCATCCACCCCGGAGACCTCTTTATCCTGCGAGCAACTTATGGAAGAGAGTCACTCATGGACCAGAACACCCCCACCAACGCAACCGAGCCCTTCTGTTTATTGGCTCCCGAACAGATTGCCGGCCCGTACTTCAGAAACCCCAGGTTGATCCGAAGGAACATCAGTGAAGGCGCCAGTGGTATTCCTTTGCTGCTCAAACTGAGTCTTGTCGATGTCAGCACCTGCGAACCGGTGACGGATGCCCTGGTGGACATCTGGCATTGCAATGCGCGAGGGGCCTATTCGGGCTGGAGCAAGATCGACCCGGATAAAGAGGTCGATGTCGGCGACATTGGCTCCGTCCCGCGTACCGATGACGACACGTACCTGCGTGGTGGGCAATTCACCGACCGCAAAGGTATTGTCAAGTTTACCACGATTTATCCGGGATTCTATGCAGGGCGCAGCGTGCACATCCACGTTGCCGTGCGAATCGTTTCCGGCAGCAATTACCTGGACGCGCGGCATGTTGCCTGGGTCGGCCAGCTGTACCTTCCCGAGGTGACGTCACGTTCGGTACTGGGCGCCAAAGATTACAGCGGGCGGCGTATTTCGCCGCTGCGCAACGATCAGGACGAGCTCTTTACCCGGATGCAAGGGGAAGATTCGACACTGAAAGTCCACACCATTGCCCGCGATTCCTGGGAGGATGGGTATTTCGGGCAGTTGACCATTGGTATCGACAAGCGCGGGATGTCGGCACAGATCAAACCCGAAGACTTCGATATCTATACCGTGTGAACACCCGCCCCGGTGCTCATTGCCTCAACTCAGTTCGATCAGGGCTTGAGCCAACAGGCGCATTTCCTGTGCGGTGTTGGTCATCCCCGGTGTAATGCGAATACAGCTGCCGCACGCCGAACCGTTGCGGGCCACGGTGAACAGGTTGTAGTCGTTGAGCAGGCGGTCGACCATCGCTTGCTGGTCGGCATGCCGGGTGAAACGCATCGAGGTGATGCCGCAATACAGTCGCGGATCATCCGGGGTCATGACTTCAATGCCCGGCACATTGCGAACGGCCTCGACCCACAGATTGCGCAGGTAATTGACCCGCGCACCCTTGGCGGCCGCGCCGCCGATGGCGCGATGTTCTTCGAACACCAGCGGCAATGTCAGCAATGCCGGAATGTTGGGTGTGCTGTAAGGCGTGCGCGAGCGGATATCGGTGAGCGGAAAGTGAAACTCGTTCATGTCGGGATCAATATCGGCCAGGCGCTGTGGTGCGATGTAAATGAACCCCAGGGTCAGCGGCGCACCGATCCATTTGTGCAAATTGTAGCCGGCAAACGAGATGCCCAGCTCATCGAGGTCGAATTCGATCTGGCCGAGGGCATGGGCACCGTCGAGGATCACATCGATCCCGTGCTCTTTGGCCGCCGCGGCAATTGCCTTGACCGGCATCACCAGACCGGTGCGATGGGTGACGTGGGTCAGCGCCATCAGCTTGAGCCGTGGATAACGCACGAACGCCTCCCGATAGCTCTCCACCAATGTCTCGAAGCGGGCGGGGTGGGCGTGTTCGATCTCGATCACTTCGACACCGCGATGGCGTGCCAGCCAGCGCATCGCACTTTTGACCGTGTCGTATTCCAGGTCGCACAGCAGCACCTGATCGCCCGGCTGCAAACCGTTGTAGTTGCGAATCAGCGATTGCAGCGCGTCCGAGGCGCTGCGGGTCAGGGCGACCGCTTCGGCAGGCACTTGTAAGAGTTCGGCCAGTTGCTCACGTATTTCCACGCTTTCGAGCTTTTCGAAGCGCTGGCGCACATGCACCGAGTTGCTGCGGTTGATGAGTTCGATGTTGCGCTGATATTCCTCCACGACAGTGCGTGACATGCGACCGAAGTAACCGTTCTCCAGGTTGATCGGACCTGGCTGGACCTCGTAGCGGTCGGCGAATGTCTGCCAAAAAGCTTCATCATGGGCACGGCGAGTGTTTTCGGGCATGGGGCGACTCCTTCCATGGGTCAGTGGCGAGGTTTGGGTTTGCCGTGTCTGGCGCGCAGCGGGTCGAGCAAGTCGGACAGGCCGTTGTGATCGATTTCCTGCATCAGGGCCAACAAACCACCCAGTTCACCGTGGGGGAAGCCCTCGCGGGCGAACCAGTTCAGGTACTGGCCGGGCAGGTCGGCAATGATGCGCCCCTTGTATTTGCCAAAGGGCATCTCGCGGGTGACCAACAGTTCAAGCTTTTCGGGATTCATCAATCAATCGTCTTGATTCGAACAGTCTGTAAAAACGCCAGTCAGTCTGGCGTTTTTTGGCCTTGAATGGCTCGTTCCTGCTTGCAGGTGTGAGGCTCGGAACGCAACGTGGCATCAGCCAATACTGATCGCCGGCAACGTTGGCAGTGTCACGGTTTGCTGTTTGCGCGGTGCGAGAATTTCTGCCTCGCCGTCCACGACCAGCTCATCGCGCTGGTTGAATACCCGAGTGGCAATGCGCACGCGGAACTTCGGCAGTTTTTCGAGGATTTCCAGGCGCACGGTCAGGGTGTCACCGATCTTCACCGGCTTCTGAAAGCTCATTTGCTGACCGATATAGATCGTTCCCGGCCCAGGCAGCTCACAGGCGACAGCGGCGCTGATCAGTGCACCGCTGAACATGCCGTGGGCGATGCGTTCCTTGAACATGCTCGCAGCTGCGAACTCGGCGTCCAGGTGCACCGGGTTGTGGTCGCCGGACATCGCCGCGAACAGTTGAATGTCGCGTTCTTCGACGGTCTTGCTGTAACTGGCGGTCTGGCCGACTTCGAGGGCTTCGTACGGGGTATTGGTAACCTGGGTCATGTGTCTTGGATCCTGTGACGAGTTAAATGAAATAACCAACGATTATTCGGTTCTGGGTGGCCGGCGATGGCTCAATGCCTGGGCCAGCCAGTTGAGCAGGTCCGCGGTCACTTCATCGCGGTTGCTCTCGTTGAACAGTTCGTGCCGGGCCTGCGGGTAAATGTTCAGTTGCAGGCACTGGCTGCCGGACTCGCGGAGCGCGTCGGCCAGAGCCTTGAGACGTTTGCCTTCGCTCACCGGATCACATTCACCGCCGATCACCAGCAACGGCAGGCCCGGATCGATCTGCGCGAGATTGGACGCTTTGCTGATCTGCTGCAAGCCGCCGAGCAGGTCGATCCACAGCTGGTTGGTGCAACGGTAACCACAGAGCGGGTCGTGGACGTATTTGTCGACCTCGGCCGGGTCGCGGCTGAGCCAGTCGAAGCGGGTGCGGTTGGGCTTGAAGGATTTGTTGAATGAACCGAACGACAACCACTCGATCAACGCACTGCGACCGGTAGCGCCCTGGCGCCAGCGTTCGAAACGTGCAATCAGGCTCGCCACGCGGTACAGCGCCGCCGGCTGGAAGTTCGAGCCACTGAGCACCGCGCCGTAGAGGCTGGCGCTGTGGTGCAGCAGGTAGGCCTGGGCGATGTAGCTGCCCATGCTGTGGCCGAGCAGGATGATCGGTACACCGGGGTGTTGTTCGCCGATGCGCTGGTTGAGGCTGGCCAGGTAACCGACCCCTTTGCGCCAACCGTCCTTGTCCGCGAAGTGCCCGAGCACGCCGTGTTCGGCGGTTTTGCCATGGCCGCGCTGGTCCAGCGCATAGACGCCGTAGCCTTCAGCGCACAAGGTCTGCGCCAGTCGCGCATAACGGTCGCTGTGTTCAGCCATGCCGTGGGACAACAGGATCACCGCCTTGAGCGGGCCTTCAGGCAGCCACTGGTTGACGAAAAGTCGACTGTGGTCGCTCGCGGTCAACCAGAAAGTGTCGTGGATCATGGCGATTCCTTTGCACGGTGTTGTTTGGGCTCGGCGTCGTTGCATTGTATAGCTCATCAACCGCAGGGCGTGCGATGAGGGTGTCCCTTGGCCGCAAGATTCACGCGATTAATGAAGCGGGTGCGTATATTTGCCTGAATCGCCATAGCTGCTAGTGTCCCAGAAGCCCCGCTTTTCAGGCGGCCCCGAATTCGCTCAGGTAAAGAGGACAAGAACAATGCAACCTGATTTCTGGAATGACAAACGCCCGGCCGGCGTACCCAATGATATCGATCCGGGTGCCTACAAGTCGGTGATCGAGGTGTTCGAGCGTTCCTGCAAGAAATTCGCTGACCGTCCGGCATTCAGCAACATGGGAGTGACCCTGACTTACGCGCAGCTTGAGCGCTACAGCGCAGCCTTCGCCGGTTACCTGCACACACAGACCGACCTGCAGCCCGGCGATCGCATCGCGGTGCAGATGCCCAATGTCCTGCATTATCCGATTGCCGTGTTTGGTGCCTTGCGTGCCGGCCTGGTGGTGGTCAATACCAACCCGCTGTACACCGCTCGCGAGATGCGTCACCAGTTCAAGGATTCCGGTGCCCGGGCGCTGGTGTACCTGAACATGTTCGGGCAAAAGGTTCAGGAAGTCCTGCACGACACCGAGATTCAGTACCTGATCGAAGCGAAGATGGGCGACCTGATGCCGACCGCCAAGGGGTGGCTGATCAACACCGTGGTCGACAAGGTCAAGAAGATGGTGCCGACTTACGATCTGCCGCAGGCGATTTCCTTCAAGAGCGCGTTGCGCCTGGGCCGTGGCCAGAGCATCAGGCCATTGAAGGTCAGCCTCGACGATGTCGCCGTGCTGCAATACACCGGCGGCACCACGGGTCTGGCCAAGGGCGCGATGCTGACCCATGGCAACCTGGTCGCCAACATGCAGCAGGCCCGGGCCTGTCTTGGCCAGTTCGGCAGCGACGGCAAACCGCTGTTGCGTGAAGGTCAGGAAGTGATGATCGCGCCGTTGCCGCTGTACCACATCTATGCCTTCACGGCGAACTGCATGTGCATGATGGTGACCGGTAACCACAACGTGCTGATCACCAATCCCCGGGATATCGCCGGCTTCATCAAGGAACTGAAAAACTGGCGGTTTTCGGCGCTGCTGGGGCTCAACACGCTGTTCGTGGCGCTGATGGATCATCCGGACTTCAAGACCCTGGATTTTTCCAGCCTCAAACTGACCAACTCCGGTGGCACTGCGCTGGTCAAAACCACCGCCGAGCGTTGGGAGCAACTGACCGGTTGCCGGATCACCGAAGGCTACGGCCTGACCGAAACCTCGCCGGTGGCCTGCACCAATCCGTATGGCGACAAGTCACGCATCGGCACCGTCGGCCTGCCGGTGCCGGGCACCACGTTGAAAGTCATCAACGACGAGGGTGTCGAACAGCCTCTGGGTGAACGCGGTGAGCTCTGCATTAAGGGGCCGCAGATCATGAAAGGCTACTGGAAGAAACCTGAAGCCACTGCCGAGGTGCTGGATGCCGAGGGCTGGTTCAAATCCGGTGACATCGCGGTGATCGACCCCGACGGGTTTGTGCGGATTGTCGATCGCAAGAAAGACATGATTATTGTCTCGGGTTTCAACGTGTACCCGAACGAGATCGAGGACGTGGTCATGGCGCACCCGAAAGTCGCCAACTGTGCGGTGATCGGTGTGCCGGACGAACGTTCCGGGGAAGCGGTGAAACTGTTCGTGGTGGCGCGTGAAGCAGGGGTCAGCCTTGAAGAGCTGAAGGCCTACTGCAAGGAAAACTTCACGGCTTACAAGGTGCCCAAGCACATTGTGCTGCGTGAGTCGCTGCCGATGACGCCGGTGGGCAAGATATTGCGGCGGGAGTTGCGCGATATCGCCTGACAGATCGTAGACGGAGGCGATCCGAAAAGATCGCAGCCTTCGGCAGCTCCTACGTGCGATGTGTACGTAGGAGCTGCCGCAGGCTGCGATCTTTTTCGTTTGAAAGGCCTATTCCAGAGGGGCTTAAGGTGTTATGGAATTTTTGCTCTAAAATTGACTGTTAAATTGTCTTGAGTCGGAAAAGTGA
The DNA here is from genome assembly GCA_964396695.1 of uncultured Pseudomonas sp. Classification (GTDB taxonomy): domain Bacteria; phylum Pseudomonadota; class Gammaproteobacteria; order Pseudomonadales; family Pseudomonadaceae; genus Aquipseudomonas. The sequence continues at coordinate 4,440 of CAYNGZ010000019.1, read as the reverse complement.
CTGCAGGGGCTTTCTTTGGCTCTAGTAGGGCCTTGGCAAAGCTGCTACTCTCGGCGCGCTTTGTGACTTCTCGGCCTATGTAAAAGCCAGACTCACCAACAAAAAGACACCAATAAAAACACACCCAATAATAATCGCATCGAATGCGGTGAAGAATTCGCGTTGCTGAGGAGTGGGCTTCCATGATCGAAGACTTTTGGAAGGATAAGTACCCAGCTGGAATTGCTGCCGACATCAATCCAGACGAGTATCCAAATATTCAGGCAGTGTTAAAGCAATCCTGCCAACGCTTCGCCAACAAACCGGCTTTCAGTAACCTCGGCAAGACAATCACCTACGGTGAGCTGTACGAATTGTCGGGGGCTTTTGCCGCTTACCTGCAACAGCATACCGATTTGCAGCCGGGCGATCGAATCGCCGTGCAACTGCCGAACCTGCTGCAGTACCCGATCGCCGTGTTTGGTGCCATCCGTGCCGGCTTGATTGTAGTCAACACCAACCCGCTGTACACCGCGCGGGAAATGGAGCACCAATTCAACGATTCCGGCGCCAAGGCGCTGGTGTGCCTGGCGAACATGGCGCACCTGGCTGAGGCCGTGGTGCCCAGGACGAGCGTCAAGCACGTCATCGTGACTGAAGTGGCCGACCTGCTGCCACCGCTCAAACGCCTGCTGATCAACAGCGTCATCAAGTACGTGAAGAAAATGGTCCCGGCGTTCCATCTGCCCAAGGCCGTCAGGTTCAATGACGTGTTGAGCAAAGGCCACGGCCAGCCCGTGACCGAAGCCAACCCGGCCAGCAGCGATGTTGCCGTGCTGCAATACACCGGCGGCACCACCGGCGTGGCCAAGGGTGCAATGCTGACCCACCGCAACCTGGTGGCGAACATGATGCAGTGCAAGGCGCTGATGGGGTCCAACCTGAATGAAGGGTGCGAAATCCTCATCACGCCGCTGCCGCTGTACCACATCTATGCCTTCACCTTTCATTGCATGGCGATGATGCTGATCGGTAACCACAACATCCTGATCAGCAACCCGCGCGACCTGTCGGCGATGGTCAAGGAACTGTCGAAGTGGAAGTTCAGCGGTTTTGTCGGCCTGAATACTCTGTTCGTGGCGCTGTGCAACAACGAAGCGTTCCGCAAGCTGGATTTCTCAGGCCTGAAAATCACCTTGTCCGGTGGCATGGCCTTGCAACTGGCCGCTGCCGAACGCTGGAAAGCCGTGACCGGTTGCGCCATTTGCGAAGGCTACGGCATGACCGAAACCAGCCCGGTGGCCACCGTCAATCCGAACCAGAACATTCAGGTGGGCACGATCGGTATTCCGGTGCCGTCGACCCTGTGCAAAGTCATCGATGACGCCGGCGTTGAGCAGCCGCTGGGCGAAATCGGTGAGCTGTGCGTCAAAGGTCCGCAAGTGATGAAGGGCTACTGGCAGCGCCAGGAAGCCACCGATGAAATCCTCGACAGCGAAGGCTGGTTGAGGACCGGTGACATCGCGCTGATCCAGCCAGACGGCTACATGCGCATTGTCGATCGCAAGAAAGACATGATTCTGGTCTCCGGTTTCAACGTGTACCCGAACGAACTCGAAGACGTACTGGCCACCTTGCCGGGCGTGCTGCAATGCGCGGCCATTGGCGTGCCGGACGAGAAGTCGGGCGAGGCGATCAAAATTTTCATCGTCGCCAAACCGGGTGTCACCCTGACCAAAGAGCAGGTGATGACGCACATGCGTGCCAACGTGACCGGCTACAAAGTGCCGAAAGCCGTCGAGTTCCGCGACGCACTGCCAACCACCAACGTGGGCAAGATCCTGCGTCGCGAACTGCGCGATGAAGAGCTGAAAAAGCTCGGCTTGAAGAAGGTCGGCGCGTAAAACCAAAGCCCCGCAAATGCGGGGCTTTTCATTCTGCGATTTACTGGCGGAACTGCGCGAAATTGACGTTGGTGCCGGCCGGGCGCATGTCCTGAAGGTATGAGTCCTTGTCGGCGCTCAGTTCCAGGCTCAGGGCTGCCTTGCGCTTGCCTTCATTGCGGACCACCAGGCCTTCGAGCTTCTCGCGCAGGAACACCGTCGGCACTTTCAGGTGCAGCAGTTCGTCGGTGGCGGGCGTGTGCATCAGCAGGTGAATCCACTCATACTGACCGATGGCCAGGCGAGAGACCGGGATATCAAACCACCAGATGTTGCGGTTACGGTTCAATTCGGTGAAGTGGCAATTGTTGACGCCAAGCACTGCACCACCGAGTTCCTGGTTTCTGCGGGCAATGGCCTGCTTTTTATCGAGTTTCATAACGTTCCTACGGGATTGGACCTTCAGCGCCACGGCCTGAATACGTTGCGCATTCTCGGGGCAAAGCCCGCAAACATAAAGCCCAACCTGCATTTGCGGATGAAATGACGCCGGGAATCTTGCCCACGGATGGCCGATTTCATGGCCGCTATTGTGACTAAAAGCCCTGCGAAATTGTTTCAAGGTCGCCAAGTAGGGTACTTTGATGCAGTCAACGGCCCCTGAGTCGCCCCGACTTCAACCCTTTTGCGGCGAAAGGAGACGCTATGATTTTTCCGGAGTTGAAAGGCTTGCCCTTGCATCGCGTGATGATGCGTACCGTCACCGAGTTCATCAATGACGAGATGTCGACGTATGCCTCGGCGCTGGCCTATCAGATGCTGTTCTCGCTGTTCCCCTTCATTCTGTTTCTGATCGCCCTGATCGGTTTCCTGCACCTGCCTGACTTCTTTACCTGGCTGCGCCTGCAATCGGAACTGGTGTTGCCGCCACAGGCGCTGGAACAAGTGAACCCGGTGATCGACCAGCTCCAGCAATCCAAGGGCGGATTGCTCTCGGTGGGTATCGTCATCGCCCTGTGGACCGCCTCGGCGGGTGTGCGGCTGATGATGAGCGCGATGAACGCCGCCTACGATGTGGTCGAAGGCCGGCCGATCTGGAAGCGCTTCCCGCTGTCGGTCTTCTACACGGTCGGCATTGCCGGCATGTTGCTGGTCGCGGCAGCCTTGATGGTGCTCGGCCCGCAGGTGATGGAATGGATTGCATCGCAGATCGGCATGCAAGAGTTCATCGTCACGCTGTGGACGATACTGCGCTGGCCGGTGATCGTCATTTTGCTGATGGTCGCGGTCGCACTGATGTACTACGTGATGCCTGATGTGAAGCAGAGGTTTCGCTTCATCACGCCGGGCTCGGTGCTGGCGGTGGTGGTGTGGATCATCGCTTCGCTGGGCTTTGGTTACTACGTCAAAACCTTTGCCAACTACAATGCCATGTATGGCAGTATCGGCGCGATCATCGTGCTGTTGCTGTACTTCTACATTTCCGCTGCGGTGCTGTTGCTCGGCGCGGAAATGAATGCGGTGATCGATCACATGTCGACCGAAGGCAAGCAGCCTGGCGCAAAGGACTTCGGCGAACACGACGAAAAACAACATGTTTCGGGACTGGGTCGGGACCACTCGCTCAACCCGACCACTGACGAAGCCTGACGATGATCCGTGAAATCCTCAAAATGGGCGACGAGCGCCTGCTGCGTATCGCCCCGCCGGTACCGGCCGACATGTTCGACAGCCCCGAACTGTGGCAGTTGATCGATGACATGTTCCAGACCATGGAAAGCGTCGGTGGCGTTGGCCTGGCGGCCCCGCAGATTGGTGTCGACCTGCAACTGGTGATCTTCGGCTTTGAACACAGCGAACGTTACCCGGACGCTGATGCCGTACCGCAGACAATCCTGATCAACCCGTTGATTACGCCGCTTGAGCCGACGCTGGAAGAGGGGTTCGAAGGTTGCCTGTCGGTGCCGGGACTGCGGGGGGCGGTGGAGCGCTATCAGCACATTCGCTATGAAGGCCTCGATCCCAAGGGCCAGCCGATTGTGCGCATCGCCTCGGGATTTCACGCCCGGGTGGTGCAGCACGAATGCGATCACCTGATCGGTCGCTTGTACCCGTCGCGGATCACCGATTTTCGCAAGTTCGGGTTTACCGAGGTGATGTTCCCGGATCTCGATCCGACCGCAGACGACTAAGCCGGGCTGGTCCCCAAAGTTCGGCCCATGGCAATCATCGGCTTGCTGCGACGATAGCGAGCCAACCGCTCGGCCAGTGCATGGGGCAATAACGGGCCTGCGGTGAAGCCATTACGCTCATAAAAACCGCGCAAGTCCGGGTGGCAGAACAGCCACACCGGCGCCTTGACCGGCAACAGCGCCTGGGCCATCAACGCGGCCGCAATACCTTGTCCCCGAAAGGCTGGGTCGACCAATAACCCCGTCAGCCAAAACCCCTCCGCCACGGGCCGCAAACAGAGTCCGGCGATGATCTCGTCGCGCTTGCCAACCCACAGTCGAGCATCGCGAACCGCTTTCATCGATGACTGGTGAGCGCGGTAGAACTTGTTCAGCAAGGGCCACAG
>CAYNGZ010000018.1:9688-30721 GCA_964396695.1 uncultured Pseudomonas sp. | reverse complement strand
CCCATGTTCCTTGCGCGACAGCGCGGCCTCGAAGAGGGGGCGGCCCCTCCTACGAGGCGTGAGTGTTGCAACGCGCGTCTCTCAGGCCGACCTCTCTGCTACCATGTCGCGCAAACACTCCTGCCGTGACGACGCCAGCCAATGCCCCATGCTCCCCGTTCTGCCTCCCAGCCTGATTTGACCGCCCTGTTTGCCTCTGTGCAGCAGCACTTCCAGGACGTGATCGTGCCACTCTGGCAAGGTCCGGGCTGGAACGCGGATATGGCGCTGCCATACGAAGCGCTGGACGCCGGGCATCGGCCACTGCCGCCACAACGCTACCGGGCCATGGCCTGCGCGCGACAGCTGTACCTGTTCGCCAGCCTGATCGGTGAGGTGCCGGCCGCCGAAGCGCGCGCCGCTGCGTTGTTTCGTTCATTACAGCGGCATTTCCACGATGCCGAACACGGCGGCTGGTTCTACAGCATCGATGCCCACGGCGCGCCACTGGACCAGCGCAAAGACCTCTACACCCACGCGTTCATTCTGTTTGCCTGTGCCCATTACTGGGCCAGGGTTCGTGAACCGCTGGTGGAATCGGTGCTCAATGCCGCACTGGAAGTGGTCGCTCAGCGTTTCGCCACAGGCGACGACCTGTACGAAGCCAGCCTCGACCGCGACTGGTCATCGCTCAAGTCCGGGCCGTTGCAGAACCCGCTGATGCATCTGGCCGAAGCGTTCCTCGCGACGTTGTCGGTACGCAACGACACCCCGGTCGAGGTCGCGCTCAATGCACTCTGCAAGGCCATGCAAAAGCACTTCATCGACCCGCAGCACGGGGTGATGATGGAAAAACCACTGGGGGCTGTGGATAACTGGTTTGAGCCGGGGCATCAATTCGAATGGTTTTTCCTGCTGGACTCATCGGCATTGTTGCGCGGATCAAAACTGCACGCTTCGCTGACCCGCGCATTCGCGTTCACCGAGCAGTTGGGCGTCAATCAGCAGACAGGAGCGGTACGAGCGATGCTCGACCTCGAGCTGGACGGCCGACCTCGCGATGAAACCCAACGCATCTGGGCCCAGGCGGAATACCTTCGCGCCCTGACCTTGTGCCCTGACAGCGAAGCGTTGATTCAACGCCAGTTGCTCGCGCTGCAACAACGCTTCCTGCATGCCGGTGGCTGGCATGAGTGCCTGGACAGGGACGGCGCGGTCAGCCGCCAGGACATGCCGTCGACCACGCCTTACCATTTGGCGACCTGTTATCACGGCTTGGCCGAATATTTCGGTTGATCGCAAAAAGATCGCAGCCTGCGGCAGCTCCTACACCGAACGTGCTTTTCCGTAGGAGGGGCCGCCCCCTCTTCGAGGCCGCGCTGCCGCGCAGCAAACTGGGGGATCTAAAGTTGAGCGCGCGCGCGGGGCAGAGACCGTCATTAGCACTGGTGTATCCGCACCCGAGCAGGAGAGTGGCCCGCTTCCACATTTGATCTCTGGTGTTAGCAGATCCCCTGTGGGAGCGGGCTTGCTCGCGAAGAACGATAACGCGGTCTTACGCCTTGCTACTGCGGTCGATCGCAAACCCGCCCCAGGTCTGGCTCACCGGCATCAGTTCCAGACGGTTGATGTTGATGTGTGCCGGGGCATTGAGAACCCAGAAGATCGTCTCGGCGATGTCCTGTGGCTGGATCGGCTCGGCGCCCGCGTAAGTGGCGTCGTAGCGAGCCTGGTCACCGGCAAAACGCACCAGCGAAAACTCGCTTTCGCACAGGCCCGGTTCGATGTTGCTCACGCGCACACCGGTGCCTTGCAGGTCACAACGCAGATTCAGCGAGAACTGTTTGACGAACGCTTTGGTCGCGCCATACACGTGGCTGCCCGGGTACGGGTAGTTGCCGGCGATGGAGCCGAGGTTGATGATCCCGGCACCGCGACCGTGGGCGATCAAGCGAGGCAGCAACAGGCGCGTGCTGTACATCAGGCCTTTGACGTTGGTGTCGACCATGGTGTCCCAGTCGTCCAGCTCGCACTTGGGCGCAGGGTCTACGCCCAAGGCCAGGCCCGCGTTGTTGATCAGCCCGCGCAACGTGGCAAACGACGGCGGCAGGTTGGCAATCGCCGCCTCCATGGCCTTGCGGTCACGCACGTCGAGCACCAGGCCGTGGACTTCGGTCTGCTTCGACAGCTCGGCGCACAGGGCATTCAGACGCTCTTCACGACGGCCCGTCAGCACCAGTTTCCAGCCAGCCTCGGCAAAACGACGGGCACAGGCTTCACCAAAACCGGACGTCGCGCCGGTAATAAACAGGGTGTTGGACATCGTGTTCTCCTGGTTTGGGCTGATACGCAGCCATTGGAATAGAAACTCAACCGGCAGCATGCCCGGCGCGGAGCACAGCGGCAACCGGGTCATCAACGCTCACGTCACGGAGCGCGCGTGCACGGGATCTGCGAGAAGCTGCCGCCATTGAGGGTGACGACCGTGGGACTGGTTTTTTCGATCTCGCCAGGGAGGGTCACGTGCAACTCCTTGAGGGCGCTTTGCGGGTTCTGCCAGAGGATCGACTTGTACCGCACGTAACCGCTGGCTTCACCGCCGCCCGTGACGAGCCGGATCGTGCTGCCGCCGGGTCGATAGTAAAGGCTGGTGCTGGCCCCGGTGCAGACGTAGACATAGTCCTTTTGCGGCGTCGGCAGCAAACCGCCCGACAATCCGCCTACCAGGCTATACAACAGCGCACTGATCGCAAAAATGCCCGCAAGCCCCGCCACCACCGTCACCCAGCCGCTGTAACCACCGAACCAGCGCGCCAGACGAGGCGACTCGTCGCTGGACGTTTCAATGGCGGGCTCTGGCGGGGCGGTCAATGCAACCTTGGGCTTGACCACAGGCGACGCAACCCGGGGGCTGAGCGGCGCTTGAAACGCGACCAAGGGCGCAACCCGCTGCATGACCGCAGGTTTTGGCAACCGTGCACGTTGCCGAAGCATGATCCGCGCCTGAAGCACCACAAACACCGCAGACAACAAGGGCACCACCTGGTTGAGCGCAGGCGACTGGCTGTTAACCCAGCCCGCCACCACCGGATCGGAAACCGCAATATCCCCCGCGACATAACCCAGCAGTGCCGAGCCCATCGTCACCAGCCACGGCTGACGCTGCAACAGCCTGCTGATTTGCAGGCTGCCAAACATCAGCAGCGGCACACTCAACACCAGCCCCAGCACCAGATAAAAGACACTGCCCTGCGCCACCGCCGCCAGCCCGACCACGTTGTCCATGCTCATGATCAGGTCGGCGGTCAACACCGTGACCACCGCGCCGCCCATCGTCTGTGGCGAGCTGGCTGACCGATTGCCCTCTTCGTCTTCGTCTGCCTCTTCCTCGGTCAGCAGCCGTATGGCGATCACCAGCAACAGCACCGCGCCGATCAATTTGAGCCACGGCACCAGCAACAACCAACCGGCCAGAGTGGTCAACAATGCCCGCAGAACGATAGCGCCGCTGGTGCCGATCAACACCGCCCGACGCAGCTGTTCGGGCGGCAATCCGCGACAGGCCATGGCAATCACCAACGCGTTGTCGCCGGACAGGATCAGGTCCAGCAGGAACACCTGAAAGACCATACTCAGCGAGTGCAGCGCACCTTCAAATAACATCGAGCGGTTTCCCGGCAAGAGAGTGCGTCATCGGAAAATCACTCCAACGAATGGCTCAGGCCAGCGGTCTGTGCGAAGGTCGCTCATGGCGCCTGCTACCTGCCGTTGCTCGTTGCCGGCCCGGTCCGGAACTGCTTGAGAAACTCTGCGTCAGGCGTCAGCACCAGCATCGGCTGACTGTCAGACAGCGCCTGACGGTAGGTCTGCAACGAGCGGTACAGCTTGTAGAACTCAGGGTCCTTGCTGAACGCCGCCGAGAGGATCTGGTTGGCCGCCGCATCGGCTTCACCATGGGTGATTGCCGCCTGGCGCTGAACTTCGGACAACAGCACCGTGCGATCACGGTCGGCCTTGGCCTGGATCTGCTGGGCCCATTCAAACCCCTGGGCACGCAGCTCCTTGGCTTCGCGCTGGCGTTCGGATTTCATCCGGTCGTAAATCGCCTGACTGGCCTCCAGTGGCAGGTCGGCGCGGTGCAGGCGCACCTCCGTCACGTCGATACCCAGTGCCCGGGCCTTGTCGGCAACGTCCTTCTCGACGATCGCGACTTCCTGCTGGCGCTCCGTGGACAACAACGAACGCAGCGATATCTCGCCCAGCTTTCGGCGCAGCGAAGAGCTGACCATTTGTGTCAGCTGCGCATTGGCCTGATCCAGGGTTCCGACCGCCTGATAAAACCGCAGGGGGTCACTGATGCGAAAACGGGTATAAGTCTCGACCTCGATGCGCTTCTGATCGCCGAGGATGACTTGTTCGGCCGGTGACGACAAAGTTTGCAAGCGACTGTCGTAGAACACAATGGAGTCACTGAACGGCACCTTGAACTTGAGCCCCGGCTCCCCGGCCACCCCCATCGGTGCGCCAAAGCGGATAATCAGTGCCTGTTGCGATTCATCGACGACATAAGCCGACGCGGCCAACGCCCAGAGCGCGACAGCCCCCAGTGCCACCACCAGCCATTTGAGTTTTACGGTCATGGGCGGGCGTCCTTCTGCACCGGTTTGCCCGGCTCGCTCAGTGGCATGTAAGGCACCACGCCGGACATGCCCTTGCCGGAAGAGTCGATGATGACTTTGGAAGACTTTTTCAGGACTTCATCCATGCTTTCCATGTACAGGCGCCAGGCCGTCACATCCCTGGACTGCACGTAGCTGTTGTAAACCGAGAGGAAGCGTTTGGCTTCGCCCTCGGCCAGGTTGCCGACCTGCGCCTGATAGGCCTCGGCTTCCTGGGTGATACGCGCCGCATCGCCGCGGGCGCGGGGAATCACATCATTGGCATAGGCTTCGGCTTCGTTGCGGGCACGCTCCTGGTCGGCGCGGGCACGCTGCACATCGTTGAACGCATCGATCACCTGTGGTGGCGGATCGACCCGTTGTAATTGCACCTGAGTGATGAGAATCCCGGCCTGTCCGCGGTCCAGCAGTTGCTGCAGCAAGTCCCGGGTTTCATCGGCGATCTGTGCACGCTTGTCGGACAGCACCGACTGAATCGGCGTACGCCCGATTACCTCGCGCAGCGCACTTTCGGCGGCGAGTTTCACCGAGCGCTCCGGGTCGCTGATTTTGAACAGGTAGAGTCGCGCGTCCTTGATCCGCCAGAACACCGTGCAATCGGCTTCGACGATGTTTTCGTCCCCGGTGAGCATCTGCTTGTCACGCGCGCCATTGCTCGCAGCACTTTGCACGCTGGTCGTGGTGCCCAGTTGCAGCTGATTGACCTGGGTGATCTTGGGTAACAGGACGGTTTCGACAGGATAGGGCCAGTGATAGTGCAGCCCGGATTCGGCGGTCTCCTGCCAGCGCCCGAAGCGCAGCACGATGCCCTGTTCATCCGGCTGAACCTTGTAGATACCGGAGCTGATCCAGGCCAGAAAAACCAGCCCGCCGATCAACGCCAGCCCCCGCCCACCGAGATCCATCACCGCCAGGTGGTAGCCGACTCGTTGACGCAACCGACGCATCGGGCTGACAGGCTCGACAGGAGCAAAGGCGGGACTATCGGTCATGCAATGGCTCCATGTCGTCAAATGACGAGCGCCCATTCGGGGGCGCCAAGGCTCGCAGAGTACCTGAACCCAAAACCGCGAAAATGAAAATCCTGTCATGTTCGCTGTACAAAAAACGATCACCCTCGTCAGCACCATGCCGACTGTGGCCTGTAGCCAACTGCACGCACCTTATCCACAGCCCCGTCCACAGTCTCTGGGGGCAAGTGCAAACCTTGAGGCGCGCTATCTACAAGGCTTTGCGGACAGATTTGAAAGTTTTTTGCTTGACCTGGGCACTGACAAGTGTAGCCAGCATCGATCCATGCGACCGACCAGTCACAGAGACGATGGCTCCGCGCCAGTCATTACGGCCCTTTGCCGAGTCTTTCCAGAGTTTAACCACAGACTTATCCACAGGCTGTGCAACGACTGTTCAGCAGTCGGGCATCGGCAACAAAAAGGTTGACAATGCTCACTCGAGGCCGCGTAAAAACACCTGATCAAAAATCAACCATGACGCTGAAAGCTACGCCGTTAAAGGCTTTCAGTCAGTTGCTCCCATGTTACCCACAGCCCGTTCCACAGCAAACGGGGACAAATCAAAACTGTGGAAAAACAGCCATTTGCAGCGGCTTTATGTCGCGCTTTGACAGGGTGTGAATAGTGTTTTCCACAATTCCCGAATCCGAAACCACATCCCCTGTAGGAGCTGCCGGTGCATAAAAAAACGCCCTGAGGCCGGAGCCGTCAGGGCGTTTTTGACATCGGTGAAGCTTAGTGACCGCCAAGGTAGGCGTTACGCACCTCTTCGTTGACCAGCAACTCCTTGCCGGTCCCGCTCAGGCGGATCTGGCCATTGACCATCACATAGGCCCGGTCCGACAGCTTGAGCGCGTGGTTGGCGTTCTGCTCGACCAGAAAGATGGTCATGCCGGTGCTCGCCAGTTCGCGCAAGGTGGCGAAGATCTGTTTCACCACGATCGGCGCCAACCCCAGGCTCGGCTCGTCGAGCAACAGCAATTTGGGTCGGCTCATCAATGCCCGGGCAATGGCGAGCATTTGCTGCTCGCCACCGGACATGGTCATCGCCCGCTGATTGCGCCGCTCCTTGAGCCGTGGAAACAGCTCGAACATGCGTTGCATGTCCTCGGCCGCGTACTGGTCGCCAATCGGGATCGTGCCCATCAGCAGGTTTTCCTCGACCGTCATGTCGGGGAACACCCGCCGCCCTTCCGGCGACTGCGCGATGCCGTTGGAGGCGATGTAGTGAGACGACTTGTGGGTGATGTCCACGCCGCGGTAGACAATCTGACCGTCAGCAGCCCGTGGCTGACCGAAGATCGACATCAGCAGCGTGGATTTACCGGCACCGTTGGAGCCGATCAGGCTGACGGTTTCCCCTTCGTTGATGTGCAGCGAGACTTTCTTCAGGGCCTGGATCGGCCCGTAGAACACGTCGATCTCTTTCAGTTCGAGGATCGGTTGAGTCATACCAGCTCCTCTTCATCAGCACCCAGGTAGGCGGCAATCACTTTCGGATCGTTGCGAATCGCTTCGGGGCCACCCTCGGCGATCACGTTGCCGTGGTCCAGCACCACGATGTGGTCGGAAATGCTCATCACCATGCCCATGTCGTGTTCAATCAGCACCACCGTAATGTCGTGGTCGTCGCGCAGATGGCGAATCATCGCGCTGAGCGCCTCGGTTTCCTGCGGGTTGAGGCCCGCCGCCGGTTCGTCCAGACAAATGATCTTGGGCCGGGTGCACATGGCCCGGGCGATTTCCAGGCGCCGTTGCTGGCCGTAGGAAAGCTCACCGGCCAGGCGGTTGGCGCAGTCCACCAGATCGACCACCTCCAGCCAGTAGAAGGCATGGTCCAGGGCATCGCTTTCGGCCTTGCGATAACTTCTGGTGTTGAGAATGCCGGACACCAGGTTGCGGTTGACCCACATGTGCTGGGCCACCAGCAGGTTCTCGATCACCGACATTTCCCTGAACAGGCGAATGTTCTGGAAGGTCCGCGCCAGGCCGGCGCGGTTGATCAGGTGCGTGCCACCGAACATCTTGTAGTGGAGCCGGTTGACGAAGCGTTTCGGCGAAACGAAATCGGTCGCCTTGAACGGTTCCCCAAGCATCTTGATCACGTTGGTTTTCACACCACGGGTATTGAGTTCGATACGCCCGCCAGTGGCCTTGTAGAAACCGGTCAGGCAGTTGAACACCGTGGTCTTGCCCGCACCGTTGGGGCCGATCAACGCGAAGATCGAGTTGCGCTTGACCTTCAGGCTGACGTCGCTCAGGGCTTTGATGCCGCCGAAGTGCATCATCAGGTTCTCTACCGAGAGAATGAATTCATCGCTCATGACGCACTCCTCTCAGTCAGGGCACCTTTACGCGGGGTCACACCGGTACGGCTGATCCGAATCAGGCCGCGCGGTTTCCAGATCATCATCAGTACCATGAGGATGCCGAACAGCAACACGCGGTATTCCGCGAAGCCGCGCAGCAGTTCCGGAGCGACGGTCAGCACGAACGCGGCGATCACCACGCCGACGGTCGACCCCATGCCGCCGAGTACGACGATGGCGAGGATCAAGGCCGACTCGAAGAACGTGAACGAAGTCGGGTTGACGAAACCTTGATAGCTGGCAAAAAACACACCCGCCAGACCGGCTGTGGAAGCCCCCAGGGTAAAGGCCGACAGCTTGACCAGTACGTGGTTGAGGCCCATGGCACGGCAGGCGATTTCATCTTCACGCAAGGCCTCCCAGGCACGACCGACCGGCATTCGGGTCAGGCGATGCTTGATGTACAGCACCAGCATCACGACGAGAAACAACACGCCATAGATGAACATGAACTTGATGTTCGGGTTGTATTCGACCCCGAAAAATTCATGGAAGGGTATCCCGCCGTCCTTCGCCACACGCGTGAACTCGATACCGAGAAACGACGGTGAGGGCACCGGCATACCGTTAGGTCCCCCGGTGAAGGACAGCCAGTTGGTCAGGATCAGGCGAATGATTTCACCGAAGCCCAGGGTCACGATGGCCAGATAGTCACCGTGCATGCGTAACACGGGAAAGCCGAGGATGCATCCGGCCAGCGCCGCCATGAGTGCCGACAGCGGCAACACGGTCCAGAAGCCCAGGCCAAGGTAGTGATAACCCAGTGCCAGGCCATAAGCGCCGATGGCATAGAACGCCACATACCCCAGGTCGAGCAGACCTGCCAGACCGACCACGATGTTCAGGCCAAGGCCCAGCAACACGTAGATCAATCCCAGGATTACAACCGTCAGCAGGTACTTGTCGGCGAAGATCGGAAACACGATAGCGATCACGATCAACCCCGGGATGATGAAGCGCAGCCGCGACTTGAAATCAGGCGGCAGCACATGCACGCCGGAGCCGACGACTTCGAAGCGTTGCTGAACCTTCTCGCCCTTGGCGGTCTGCAAGAACAGACTCAAGGCAAGACGCCCGATCATCACCGCCCCGACCATCCAGGCCACACGCGTCGGCTGCAGGTTGTAGCTATAACCTTCAAGGACCACGCCCACGATCGGGCCGAAGACAATCAGGGCAATCAACCCGGCCAGAACAGTGTCGATCAGGCTTTTTTTGACATCGATAGGTTTGTTATTAGCGTCGGACATACTTACACCTTCGCCACAAGTGGGCGACCCAGCAGGCCTTGAGGACGGAAAATCAGGATCAGTACCAGCAGCGAGAAGCTGAAGACGTCCTTGTAGTCAGAGTTGATCACGCCGGAAAACAGCGACTCGGAAACGCCGAGAATGATCCCGCCGAGCATGGCGCCAGGCAGCGAGCCAATCCCGCCGAGCACCGCAGCGGTGAAGGCCTTTATGCCGATCACGAAGCCTGCGTAGAAGTCGAAGGTGCCGTAGTTCACCGTGATCAAGACACCGGCCAGCGCAGCCATGGCGGCACCGATGATGAACACGTAGGAGATCACCCGGTCGGTGTTTATCCCGAGGATCGAGGCCATCTTGCGGTCTTGTTGGGTTGCACGACACATGCGCCCCAACCTGGTGTATTTGATGACGTAGGTCAGCAGGGCCATCCCGATGAACGCTGCGACCAGGATAAAGATCTTGGTGTAGGTGATCTGCACGAAACCCGTACCGATCTCGAATCTCAGCCCACCGCTCAGCAGCGTAGGAATACCCTGTTGCCGCGAGCCCTGAGAAATCTGTGCGTAGTTCTGCAGGATCAGGGAAACGCCGATAGCACTGATCAGCGGTGCCAGTCGGGTGGAGTTGCGAAGCGGTTTGTAAGCGATGCGTTCGATGACCCAGCCATACACACCGGTCACGAAGACCGTGAACAGCAGGGTGCCCAGGATCAACAATGGAAAGGACTCGACACCGAAGTAGGACAACAGAGCCAGGCTGATCGCCGCGAGGTACGCGGAAATCATATAAACCTCGCCGTGGGCGAAGTTGATCATGCCGATGATGCCGTAGACCATTGTGTAGCCGATGGCGATCAGGCCGTAGACCGACCCGAGAGTCAAACCGTTGATAACTTGTTGCAGGAAAATACCGTCCATCATGCACTCTCACTGACTTGAGAGGCCACCGCGAACCCGGTGTCGATGAGCCCTCGTGAGGCGCACCTGGCCAGGTTCATGTGGCTCAGAAGAAAAATACCGGGCCGGCATGATTGCAGAACCCATGACCACAGCCGGGCCTGCGCCCCCACGATTTATGTCGAGAGACCCAGGCCTGGCGATGCGCTTATCTCACTTCTGTTTTTCCAGCTGGTGGTATTTGCCCGAAGCATCCCACTGGTAAACCACGTAGTCGGAGACTTTCAGGTCGCCCTTGCTATCCCACTCCTTCTTGCCCATCACGGTTTCCACCGGGTTGGCCTTGAGCCATTTGCTGGCTTCTTCACCTTTGTTCGTCTTGGCACCGTTGAAGCCGGCAGCCAGGGCTTGCACCGAGGCGTAGGCGTACAGGGTGTAGCCTTCAGGCTCGTAACCGGATTTGCGGAACGTATCTACGACAGCCTTGCTATCTGGAATCAGACGCGGGTCAGCGCCGAAGGTCATGTACACACCGTCGACGTACTGAGCACCACCGGCAGTCGTGACCAGTTCATCTGTGACGATGCCATCATCGGACATGAACTTGACGTCTTTCAGCCCCTGCTCACGCAGTTGCTTGACCAGTGGACCCGCTTCCGGGTGCAGGCCGCCGAAGTAGACGACATCAGCGCCAATACCGCGGATCTTGGTGACCAGGGCACTGAAGTCTTTCTCGCCGCGGGTCAGCCCCTCTTCAAGAGCCGGTTTCACGCCACGCGCGGTCAACTGCTTGGCCGTCGCGTCCGCCAGGCCTTTACCGTAGGTGTCCTTGTCGTTGATGACGGCAACTTTCTTGCCTTTCAGGACGTCGACGATGTAGTTGCCGGCGACGATGCCTTGCTGGTCATCACGCCCGCACATACGCATCATGGCAGGCAGGCCGCGTTCGGTGACCGCCGGGTTGGTAGAGCCCGGCGTGATGGCGATAATGCCTGCGTCGGAGTAGACCTCGGAAGCCGGGATGGTCGACGACGAGCAGAAGTGCCCGACAACGCCGATCACCTTGTCCTGGACCATTTTGTTTGCAACAGCCACAGCCTGTTTCGGTTCGCAGGCGTCATCGCCCTGGACCAGTACGATTTTTTCGCCGTTGATGCCGCCCTTGGCGTTGATTGCATCCGCTGCCGCTTGCGCGCCTTTCATGTATTGCAAGCCGAAGGAAGCGTTGGCACCGGTCATGGGACCCGCCACACCAATTTTGACATCCGCCTGAACAAACGAAGAAACACCCAACGCAGCCGCCACTGCGAGAGCTACAAAGCCTTTCTTGTAAAACGTCTGGGACATGAGGTGGTGCTCCAAGGTTTTTTTAGTTGGCACTGCGACTTCACTGAATGCTCAGAGCAAGGGCCGTGCCATCGGTTTTTTATTCTTCAAAAAGTCGCTGCTTTATTGTTATTTCGACTGTTTCGGGCCCTTTTTCATTGGGCGTGCAACCGTCTAAACCGCGAAAGGTGAAACCATTTGTTTTTTCAGGCGCAACCCTAGCGCGCCATCATTGCAACCGCGGCGCCAAACGACGTGCAACCAGCCTGTAACAGCGTGCGTCACCGAACTGCACACTGCTGGTGCGCAATTGCTACAAACCCGCACCATTACAGGCTAGTCGCTGCGCCAAAAAGCGCCGCTCCCGGCAACAAATTCGCTCTCTTAAATGACAATCCGCAGGCACTGGCCCGCGTGATAGAGCGAAAAACCGGCCTCGTACAGACAACTGCGCAGGCCCACCACGGCCAGAGGCTGCATGGGCGCGAAGGGAATCGGTAGCGCCTGAGGATTTCCGTTACACAAATAATCGGCGAAGGCTTTGCCGACCACCGTGCCCGTGGTCACGCCACGGCCGTTGTAACCGGTCACGGCCACCAAACCGGGCGCCGGTTCGAACAAACGCATCAAGTGATCGGGGGTAAACGCGATGCAACCGGTCCAGGTGCATTCCCAGTCCACCGGTTTGAGGTAAGGGAAATAATGCTGCTGAACCCGGTCGGCCCAGGCCTTGAGAAACCACGTCGGCTTCTGATTGCCATTACCCAGGCTGCCGAGCAACAGCCGGCCATCTTTATCGCGACGAATACTGCTGAGCACCTGACGGGTGTCCCAGGAACCCTGGCCGCCGGGCAAGATCCGCTGCGCGGCCTCTTCGGTCAGCGGTGCGGAGGCCACCTGATAGTAGTAACCGGGGAAAAAATTGCGCCGCAGTTCGGTCCAGTCACCTTCGGTGTAGGCGTTGGAGGCGATCACCACCTGCTCGGCCATGACCGAACCCTCGGCGGTTTGCACCGACCAGCGCTGGCCCTGACGTTCGAGCCGGGTCACCGGCGAATGGTCGAACAGCTGCCCCCCCAGATCCGCGGCAGCCTTGGCCAGACCGCTGGTGTAGGCCATCGGATTGAGCGTGCCGGCGCGGCGGTCGAGCAACGCGGCGGCGATTTTTTGGGTGCCGGTGGCCTGTTCGCAAGCGGCACCGGTCAACAGCTCCACGGGCGCACCGCGGCGCTTCCATTGTTCCTCACGACTGCGCAGATCGGCTTCGCCACGGGCGTTGTGCGCCATGTGCAGCGTGCCTTCGCGACGCAACTGGCAATCGATGTTGTACTTGTCGATCAGGCTGAACACCAGAGCCGGTGCCGCCCCGAGCATCCGGTTGAGCTGGCTGCCGATCGCTTCGCCGAACCCGGCTTCGATCTCGTCCGGGGGAATCCCCATCCCGGCGTTCACCAACCCTACGTTACGCCCCGATCCGCCCTGCCCGCAGCGCTGGGCCTCGAGCACGCAGACGCTTTTACCCTGCTCCAGCAAATGCACCGCCGCTGACAAGCCGGTAAACCCGGCGCCGATCACACAGACGTCTGCCGTCACCTCACCCTTGAGCGCCGCCCGGTCAGGCCGTTGCGGCGTCAGTTTTTCCCATAAGCATTCTTCGCGTAACGGCATTGCCAGACTCCAAAAATGAAACCTAACCCACCCTGAAAGATCGCAGCCTTCGGCAGCTCCTACGCCGATCGGTGTACATCGCAAAATCGCCGCCATGGGCAAATCCCGTAGGAGGGGCCGCAGGCTGCGATCTTTTCAGGGGCACCGCAATTCCATCAATCGAACGTAATCCCCTGGGCCAACGGCAACTCCAGCGAGTAGTTGACGGTGTTGGTCTGGCGGCGCATGTAACCGCGCCATGCATCGGAGCCGGACTCGCGACCGCCGCCGGTTTCTTTCTCACCGCCAAAGGCGCCACCGATTTCCGCACCACTGGGGCCGATGTTGACGTTGGCGATGCCGCAGTCGCTGCCCACCGCCGACATGAACTGCTCGGCCTCACGCACGTCAGTGGTGAAGATGCACGACGACAGACCTTGTGGCACGGCGTTGTTCAGGCGCAGCGCTTCGGCGAAGTCTTTGTAGCCGACCACATACAGAATCGGGGCGAAGGTTTCGCTGCGCACCACATCGCTTTGCTCTGGCATTTCGACGATGGCCGGCGAAACGTAGTAGGCGTTCGGGAACTTGTCTTCGAGCTGACGCTGGCCGCCAAACACCCGGCCGCCTTCGCTCAAGGCCTGCTCCAGCGCGTCCTGCATGTTTTCGAAACTGTGTTTGTCGATCAGCGGGCCGACCAGGTTGCCTTCCAGCGGATGGCCGATGCGCACTTTGGAATACGCCGCCTTGAGGCGAGTGACGATCTCTTCCTTGACCGACTCGTGGGCGATCAAGCGACGCAAGGTGGTGCAGCGCTGACCGGCGGTGCCGACCGCACTGAACAGAATCGCCCGCACGGCCATGTCGAGGTCGGCGCTTGGGCCGAGGATCATCGCGTTGTTACCGCCCAGTTCCAGAATGCTGCGAGCGAAACGTGCGGCGATTTTCGGCGCCACTTCGCGGCCCATGCGGGTGCTGCCGGTGGCGCTGATCAAGGCCACACGCGGGTCGTCCACCAGCGCTTCACCGGCATCGCGGCCACCGATGATCACCTGGCTCAGGTACTGCGGCGCATCGCTGAAATTCTTCAACACGTGCTCGAACAGCGCCTGGCAGGCCAGTGCGGTGAGCGGGGTTTTCTCCGACGGTTTCCAGATCACCGAGTTGCCGCAAACCAGCGCCAGCGTGGTATTCCAGGCCCAGACCGCGACCGGGAAGTTGAACGCACTGATCACCCCGACCACGCCCAGCGGATGCCAGGATTCACGCATGTGGTGGCCAGGACGTTCGGAGGCGATGGTCAAACCGTAGAGCTGGCGCGACAGGCCGACGGCGAAGTCGCAGATGTCGATCATTTCCTGAACCTCACCCAGACCTTCCTGAGTGATCTTGCCGGCTTCCCACGACACCAGCTCGCCCAGATCGGCCTTGTACTCGCGCAGCACTTCGCCGAACTGGCGCACCAGTTCGCCACGACGCGGCGCCGGAACCTTGCGCCAGAGGTCGAACGCATGCTCTGCGCGACTGACCTGCTGCTCGACTTCTGCAGCGCCTTCCCAGTTCACCGAGGCAATATGGCTGCCATCGATCGGTGAATGCACGGGCTGTTTGCCGTTCTGGTACAGGGCCGGGTTCACCCCCAAGCGATCAAGCAATGCGGCAACCATGGGTCACTCCTTCAACGTGAAAAGCAGAAAATTCACAGCCCGCGGACGCGCGCTTCAGGCCTTTAGTTGTAGCCGGCCTGAGACTTGTCAACAAACGACCTTTAGGCGAGATATCATTCCGTTTATTCATGCAAAGCGTTGCAACAAGAACAAGGTCCTCCCCATGCTGAATAAACGCCACTTGCCATCGATCACCGCGTTGCAGTGTTTCGAGGCGGTCACTCGTCACCTGAGCTTCACCCGCGCCGCCGAAGAGCTGAACCTGACCCAGAGCGCCGTGAGTAAACAGGTCGCGCAACTCGAAGAGCTGTTGCAGCACCTGCTATTTCGCCGGGTGCGCCGACGCCTGCAAATGACCCCGGCCGGGGATTTGTACCTGGTTGAAGTGCGAAAAATCCTCACGCAAGTCGAAATGTCGACCCACTACCTGCGTTCCTACGGTGGTGAAACCGAAGTACTGCGCGTGTCCACGCCTTCGACCTTCGGCGCTCGCTGGCTGGTGCCGCGCCTCAAAGGCTGGCGTCTGCGCCATCCGCACATTCATCTGGACCTGTGCAACGAACAGGAAGCCGACGACCTGCTGCAAGGGCGCAGCGATCTGGGGTTCTATTTCGGCCAGGGTTCACGGCCCGGTACCGAATGCCTGAAGCTGTTTGGCGAAGAGCTGGTGCCGGTCTGCGCACCCGGCAGTCTGCCGGAGCAGCCCTTCACCGACCCGACCCAACTCAGCGAGCTGGTACTGCTGCAAAACGCCTCGCGGCCCCAGGCCTGGCACGACTGGTTCGACAGCCAGGGTTACCAGACCGAGCACAGCTATCACGGCCCGCGTTTCGAAACCTTTTATATGTGCATCCGCGCCGCGCAAGTCGGCTGCGGCGTCGCCCTGTTGCCACGGTTTCTGGTGGAAGAAGAATTGGCCGACGGCAAACTGGTCATTCCCTGGCCCTACGCGATGCCCAGCAGCGACGCCTATTACCTGGCCTATCCCGAACATTCGGCGGAAGTACCCAAGGTCCGCGATTTTGTGAAGTGGATGCTGGAGCAGATCGATACCCCGAACACCTAACCCCCCACGTAGGAGCTGCCGCAGGCTGCGATCTTTTGATCTTAAAAAAGCAAAATCAAAAGATCGCAGCCTGCGGCAGCTCCTACGCGGGGCGGGGAACAACCCGGCGTAAATGCAAAAAACGCTGGCAATGCAGCCCACCGATATGCGCCACTAGCCCCATTCATTGAAACAGCTGAAACGTCGCGGCCTTGAGCGGCGGCCAGCATGGAGATTGCCGTTATGAGCGAGAGTGTGTTTGCCGATCGCATCGTGCAGAACTTGCTCGACACCGACTTCTACAAACTGACCATGATGCAGGCGGTGCTGCACAACTACCCCAACGTTGAAGTCGAATGGGAGTTCCGCTGCCGTAACAGTGAGGATTTGCGCCCGTATCTGGCGGAGATTCGCTTTCAGATCGAACGTCTGGCCGAGCTGAGCCTGAGCGCCGATCAGTTGAGCTTTCTGGAGCGCATCAGCTTCCTGAAACCGGATTTCCTGCGCTTTCTCGGGTTGTTCCGCTTCAATCTGCGTTACATCCACACCGGCATCGAGAACGGCGAGCTGTTCATCCGCCTGCGCGGGCCGTGGTTGCATGTGATTCTGTTCGAAGTGCCGCTGCTGGCGGTCGTCAGCGAAGTGCGCAACCGCTATCGCTACCGTGAAGTCGTCATGGAGCAGGCGCGCGAGCAGCTCTATCGCAAGTTCGACTGGCTGAGCGCCAATGCCAGTGCCGATGAACTCTCGCACCTGCAGGTGGCGGATTTCGGCACTCGTCGGCGCTTTTCCTACCGGGTGCAGGAGGAAGTGGTGAACGTGCTCAAGCACGACTTCCCCGGACGTTTCGTCGGCACCAGCAACGTGCACCTGTCCCGCGAGCTGGACATGAAGCCGCTCGGCACCATGGCTCACGAATGGATCATGGCGCACCAGCAACTCGGCCCGCGCCTGATCGACAGCCAGAGCGCCGCCCTCGATTGCTGGGTTCGCGAATACCGTGGCCTGCTGGGAATCGCCCTGACCGACTGCATCACCACCGATGCCTTCCTGAGCGATTTCGATCTGTATTTCGCCAAGCTTTTCGACGGCCTGCGTCATGATTCCGGGGACCCGATTGTCTGGGCCGAAAAAGCCATCGCCCACTACCATAAACTGGGTATCGAGCCGATGAGCAAGACGCTGGTGTTTTCCGACAGCCTGACGCTGCCCAAGTCGCTGGAGATATTCCGGGCGCTGCGCGGTCGGATCAATGTCAGCTTCGGTATCGGCACTAACCTGACGTGCGATATTCCGGGTGTCGAACCGATGAGCATCGTGCTTAAAATGGCGGCCTGCAATGGTCAACCCGTCGCCAAGATCTCTGATGAAGCAGGCAAGACGCACTGCAAAGACCCGAATTTCGTCGCCTATTTGCGACATGTGTTTCAAGTACCTGCCGCCCTTTCTGGCACATCAAGCAAGGAGTGAATTCATGCAAGCCGTACAGCGTGAGATTGCTGAACAGCTCAAGGTCCAACCGCCGTTCGCCGATCATGCAGCCCTGGAGGCTGAGGTCGCACGGCGGATTACCTTCATCCAGGATTGCCTGGTCAATTCCGGGCTCAAGACGCTGGTGCTCGGCATCAGCGGCGGCGTCGACTCGTTGACCGCCGGCCTTCTGGCCCAGCGCGCCATGCGCGAGCTGCGCGAGCGCAGCGGTGACACGAGCTACAAGTTCATCGCCGTACGCTTGCCGTACCAAACCCAGTTCGATGAACACGATGCGCAAGCCTCGGTGGACTTCATCGCTCCGGATGAGCGTCACACCGTGAACATCGGCCCGGCGGTCAAGTCGCTGGCCAGTGAAGTCGCCGCCTTCGAAGGCAAGCAGGCGGTCTCGGTGGATTTCGTGTTGGGCAACACCAAGGCGCGGATGCGCATGGTCGCGCAATACACCATCGCCGGCGCCGCCCACGGCCTGGTGATCGGCACCGACCACGCGGCTGAAGCGGTGATGGGTTTCTTCACCAAATTCGGTGACGGCGCCTGCGACCTCGCACCGCTGAGTGGCCTGGTGAAGAACCAGGTCCGGGCCATCGCCCGCAGCTTCGGCGCACCGGAGTCGCTGGTGGAAAAAATCCCGACCGCCGACCTCGAAGACCTGTCGCCCGGCAAACCGGATGAAGCCTCCCACGGCGTGACCTACGCCGAGATCGATGCGTTCCTGCATGGGGAGCCGGTGCGTGAAGAGGCGTTCAGGATTATTTGTGATACGTATCGCAAGACTCATCACAAGCGGGTGATGCCGTTTGCGCCGTAAGTGATGGCAGGTAAGTAAATAAAAAGCCCACTGGAGGCGTGATCCTCAGTGGGCTTTTCATTGATAGCAGTGGGTTTGCTGAACACCACGCTGACAGAGGTACCTTTCAGAACGATGGCTGAGCAGAATGACTTCAACTCATCCACGATAGTGACGCTAATACATGAGCTATTTCAGGAAACCCTAAAGTGATAGCTATGTGGCACCAGCCCTCCGCTGTAAGAGCCCAATGCCCTGAAAACATGAGTATCACTCGTCAATCCATTCACCGGAAAATCCCACCTTCCGTCAGGTTTGACTCTGGGCTTACCCAGCAACGTAACCCTGTTGTGAATCTCTATTTCCTCACCCGCAGCTCCGGTGCCCGCCAGAACAATCGAGCGATCATAGGTAACGCCATTCCATGGAATAACGTTACCCGATGAGTCTCTCGCCACGGTGATGATCGTGAATCGCGGATCGACTACGATAAACCTGCTGTCGTTGGTGTTGTGGGAGCCGGCCACCTTGATGATGTAAAGCCCTTCTTTCAGCCCCGTCAGCGGCTTTTTCCACACCCCCTTACCGTCAGCAGTGGCGGTGTCTACAAAACCATGATTATCAGAAATGCTGACAACCTGATGCGGTGATGCCGTTCCGCTCACCTCCACCGTAGTCGAAGCGGTGTAGCTGGCATATCGAATGTCATTGCCATCAACGTCTCTGGCATGGCGGATCCATGGTTGCCCCGCGATCGCCTTCACGGTAGCAGTCCAGGTATTCGACGGCAGCCCGCTGGAGACACCCACCACCTGGAGAACCTGTTTCCCCGGTTCCAGTTCGGTCAGCGAATGCGTCAACTCACCCTGCTCATTGGCAGAACGCGTGCCCTCCAAGATCTCATTGACGTACAACTCGAGCTCTTCTTTCGCGCCAGCCTTGACCGTCAGCTTCAGCGTGGTGTCGGTGGTCTCGCCATTGTCGGCAACAGGATTGTCTTTGGAATCCGTCACGGCGGTGATTTCGGGTTTCACTACGGCAACATTTTTAACCGTATAAATTCGCTCCTCGAAATCAAACGCCCGGGTCTTGTCGTCTACCTGGTTCAGCGCGACCTTGACGATGACCTTCAACTTCGAGCCGTTGCTCAACTCTGCGAAATAGCTATGACGCACCTTCACCTCGCGATAACCGCGAGCGATCCAGGCTCCGTCCACTGGCTCCGATTCCAGCACGGTGAGCGTGTGATCCACATCACCGGCTTTCTTGCCCGCCAGTTCAATCCAGCACAGTTGCTTTTCGGCAATCAGCGGCCAGACTCCCAAGCGTAGTGTGAGGTCGTTGGAATTGCCGGTCAGATCCAGTCCGGGCCCGTTACCGTCGTTCTCTGCCTCACGGATTTTCGCTGCTTCCAACTCGCTCTGTGGCAGGGGAAGCACGCTGAGAACCCGCGGTTCAGAGGTTTTATCGCTCTCATCGTCCCGTATGATGGTGTACTTCACCATCATTTTTTTGCCCATCAAGAACGCAACGACCTTCTTCTCCAAATTCAGAGACCTGGGATTTGTCGACCCCAGGGGCAACGTGGCGCTTTTGAACTGTCCACCGTCCGGGGTGCCGGGCTCACCATAAATCTCGACATTGAACTTGTCGCTGGACAGCAGTTTCGCCGTAGGTATCAGTGCTCTGAACCTGTCGATGGTGCCGAGCGAGTCCAGATCATCATCGACCGCCGGCTCGACTGCTGGCGGGTCGGGCTCCGTAATGGTCTCGTGTGTTTTGCAAGAGGTTTCTTGAGCATGCATGAGCAACTTCCATCTCGCAAGAGTCGCCGCAATGTGGTCGGCAGCGTTGATGCTTATCCAACACCCGGCTCCGATGCGCTGACCGTTGTCAGCGCATGCCGGATCAATGCTCCATTACTTCGGCGGCGCGACCTTGCGCACTCGATAGAGATTTGACTTCGGCGAGCCCTCGCCTTGCTTTGATGCTACAAAGTGATACTCCCTGGGCTCTGCTGTGGCGTGTTTCGTGTACTGCCATTTACCATCCGCATCGCAAGTAACAGAGGCTTTCACGTCGCTGAGAAGCTCATGAAGGGTGAGCGTCTCATTGGCAAGCCCCACACCCCCTACCGTAAACGCCTGCCCGGAAGTCTCTCCGTCAGGCGGGATGATCGTCATACCCGCCAGGTCAGTTGCCCGCACGATAATGGGTGTTCCAGCAGCGAATACCGCCACCCACCAAAGCATGGGGGGTTCGGCGTCATCGGCACTCAGTGCCAAGTGATAGTAATGGATGCCCAAATCACTCAGGGTAAGCCGCCAGTAGCCATTCGGGTCAGCAACGAAAGTCCCCAAAACAGTGAAAACGTCAAAGAGGGTGCCCGTTGCGTTGGCCTTAGCAGTGCCTGTGAACGTGAGCGTGGTGGCCGTCGTGGCGCCTCCTGCGAGGATCTGATTGCCTTGAGCGTCTTTGGCAGCAATGATGGCGAGCTTCCCGTCCGATAGACCGGGCACCACAAAAACGTTATGGATCTTCGACACCAGCCCGCTCACGACGCCCATCACCGTGATGTCTTGATCACCCAGTTCCAGACCCGCCAGTCGATAGTGCAGAACACCCTCTGGACTAGCAGCCCCCTCGTACTTCTTGTCACCATTGACCAAGATCCGAAGTAGTTCCAGATTGCCTGCCTTGATTGTCAGGTCGAGCTCAGTAGCAGTGGTGATCGACTCATGGGGGACATCACCACCGGTGGTGTCTTTGACTGATGTGATTTCGGGTTTTTCTGTTTGCACTGGCTGTACGGTAACGGTCCAGTCATCCGATTGCTGCCCACCTTCATCCTGCTCTTTAGCAATCAATACATACGTTGCAG
>CAYNGZ010000018.1:0-9588 GCA_964396695.1 uncultured Pseudomonas sp. | reverse complement strand
GCGTTTTGCTGGTCGTGCCGGGATTGGCGAGCTCCGTGCCGTCGGCGTCCTTCACCTCGTCGATCGTCGGCACCACTGCCACCGCCGCCACGGTAACGGTCCAGTCGTCCGATTGCTGCCCACCTTCATCCTGCTCTTTAGCAATCAATACATACGTTGCAGGAATCAACACCTCGGTAACGAACCTCCACGTAGTCCCCGTCACCGTGGCTTCGCCCAGCCGTTTGTCGCCATCGTAAATGTCGAGCTTTTTATCCGCGTCCACCGTGCCTGTGAGGGTCAACGGCGTTTTGCTGGTCGTGCCGGGATTGGCGAGCTCCGTGCCGTCGGCGTCCTTCACTTCGCCGATCGTGGGCTTCTCCACCACCACAACGTTTTTAACGGTATAGCTTCGCACCTCCGAGAGGTTCGCCTTGCCCTCGTCATCAACCTGATCAAACGCAACCTTGTACTGAAGCGTCACGACCGTTCCATTGCCCAACGGCAGCAGGTCACTGAAAAGAACAAGTACCTCAATGTAGCCAAGGGTGATCATGGCCTGATCGACCTCGCCCACGAACAGGATTAACTCGTAGGGATCACCGTTCTCGTCCTCGCCCGTCAGCACGATCCAGACCCATTGCCCCACGGCAATCAACGGCCAGATCTCAATGTGCGCCATCCGGTCTCCGGGGTCGCCAATCAGATCCAGCACGGGCTCGGTACCGTCGCCGTCCTTCCCGACTAATACCCCCGCCTTCAGTACCTCCGGCGCAAGATCGAGTACGTTCAATTCGAGCCGCTCGGACGGTGGCGACTCTACATCTTCGCGGAAAACCCTGTATTCCACCGTGATCTTTTCGCCCAGATTAAACGCGACGACCGATGAGTCAAGATTCAAGGTCCTGTTATTTGGCGGCCCGAACAGCAACTTGGGACTGATATACGAACCGCGCAATTCGAGGGGGTTCCAGCCCCTGAACGTGACGATGAACTCATCGGTTTCATCCAACCCCTGCGACAACCGCTCTATTAATGCGGTCAGCCGATAATTGTCTGTGTGGACCTTCATCGGGTCCAGGGTGAGGTCATCCGGCGCCTGCCTGATGCCCGGTTTTTTAAGAGGATCCGGAATAGGATCGGCAGCTTGTGTTGGGGGAGCGATAACTTGAACGGTCATGGGCAAGTTCCTTCTCGGAGGTGTCGCCGCGATATCGGCGGCAGGGCTGACGCTCATCTAACACCCGGCCCCGAGGCGCTTACCACTGTCAGAAATAACAGGTAGGCCGTGGTTTCCGACCAGCGGTAGAGACGGCACCACCAGGACGCTTATTGGTTTTTGCACGCGCCAAAACGAAAAAACGCCCCAGAGGGGCGTTTTTCATGACTGCCGGGCCTGCCTGATGACTTCAGGACAACAGCCCCTTCAATTCATCGAGTCATGACCCGGGAACGAGCAGAAGCACTGATAGCTTTCGCCAGCGGTCAGCTTCGATACGTCGAAGGTTACTGAGGCTGATTGACCAAATCCTTCACCGTCACACTCCATCTCGCAAACTTGCCATCGTCTGTTTTCGCGATGAAGTGATGCAACCCCGCCTTCAGGTTCTTAGCCACTGCGCTCCAGTGACGCTTTGGGTCGACATGCCCCTCGTACACCAAATCATTACCGTCATAGAGCTTTAGTGATAGTTTGGGCTCTGCCTCCCCGATAAAACTCAATGTGGTGGCGTAAGTGGTTCCGCCATCAGGCACATCAGGACCGTCTTGGTCATCTTCATTGACGCGCTCGATGACAGTGCCCTGCTTACTAAGTACTGATGCATTGCTGCTCATGAACATACTCCCTGTGTATTCGATTGCATCGCCACAGCGAAAGGCTACGACGTCCATGCGCATCTGATACCCGGTTACATGTTCCGTCTACTGTCAGAACTATCAGGTCGAGCTTATTACCCGACCAGCGGTTCATCGCTCGTTGGGTGAACGGTTTTTTCCACCAGCCAGAGAATGGTGAATTGCCCCAAACAAAAAAAACGCCACTGCGAGAGCCTCGCAGCGGCGTTTTGGGAGTTGCCTGAAGCGGATTACTTCAGCACAACAGCGCCTTTCATCATCGAATTGTGGCCCGGGAACGAGCAGAAGAACTGATAGCTTTCGCCAGCGGTCAGCTTCGATACGTCGAAGGTCACTGAGTCTTTCTCGCCGGCACCGATGATTTTGGTGTGGGCGATAATGCGGGTGTCGCCTTCTTTCAGGTAGTTTTTGTCGATGCCGGCGGCCATGCCGTCGGTGGTGATACCCGCCATGTCTGCGGTTTTGCTCAGAACCCAGTTATGGCCCATGACATTCTTCGGCAAGCTGCCGGAGTGGCTCAGGTTGACGGTGAAGGTTTTGCAGCTCTTGTCGATGGTGATCTCCTTGGTGTTGAAGGACATCTGGTCGGTGGAGTCGACATCGACCTTGCACTCTGCAGCCATCAATTGGCTGCTGGCCAGTGTCAGCAGGGATACCGCAACGAGTTTGGCAAACATGGTGAATCTCCAAGGCAGGGTTAACAAAATCCATAGGGCATAGAGACTGCCTGATTTTTTTGGAAGTGCCTATGACTTGCATCAAGAATTGTATACAACTTTCAGGCTATGACTCTGATCGAAACAATTAACCAGCCAGACCTGTGGCGCAAACCTATGATCGGCGTGTCACCTCATTCTGGAGCGCCGGTCATGTTCTTCAATAGCCTGTTGTGCAGTTTGCTCGCCGCCTACGCCTGTGGCGCCAGCGGCACCTATGAAGCCCCCTGCCACAAGGATTAATCCTTGGAACGCTCAAGATCAGCGATTACTCTGGGGTCGTCACTGACCATGGAGTAAGGCATGTCTTTAGCGTCTGTTTGTGTATTTTGCGGCGCCAGCACCGGCGCTGACCCGGCGTATCGGCAAGCGGCGATCGCCCTTGGCCAGGAACTGGCCCGGCGCAAGCTGACGCTGGTGTATGGCGGCGGTGCCGTCGGCTTGATGGGCATCGTCGCCGATGCGGCGCTGACGGCGGGTGGCGAAGTGATCGGGGTCATTCCCGAAAGCCTGAAGAACAAGGAAATCGGCCACACCGGCCTGACGCGCCTGGAGGTGGTCGACGGCATGCACGCCCGCAAGGCGCGCATGGCCGAGCTGAGCGACGCGTTCATCGCGCTACCGGGCGGCCTCGGCACCTTTGAAGAACTGTTCGAAGTCTGGACCTGGGGCCAGCTCGGCTACCACGGCAAACCGCTGGGCCTGCTGGAAGTGAACGGGTTCTACAGCAAACTCACGGCATTTCTTGATCATGTCGTCGGCGAAGGCTTCGTTCGCGAGCATCACCGTGACATGCTGCAAATGAGCGAATCGCCGCAGGCGCTGCTGGATGCGCTGGATGCCTGGCAACCGGTGGTAGCCCCGAAATGGGCCGGGCAAAAACCCAGCTAACCCTTGCCTCAGCTTTAAAGGCAGAATACGCGCCGCTCAACCTCACCTTCGACCCCAGAGGATCGCCCATGGCCAAACCTAATTACTCCTTCGCCAAACGTCAGCGAGACTTGGCCAAGGAGCAGAAGAAAGAGGAAAAGTTGCAACGCAAGAAAGCGGCTGCCGAAGAAGCCAATACCGTGCACGAGGATGTTGAAGGCGAAGTGGATGCCGACGACGCGGTTGAAGCCCCCAAGGATCAGGTGCCCGACGCCTGAGTCTCTCTTAACAACGGAATCAAAAGATCGCAGCCTGCGGCAGCTCTTATGGAACAAAAAATAACTTATTGATTTATATATTATTTTTAAGGGCTGGCTTGCCAGCCCTGGCCCATGTTCCTTACGCGACAGCGCGGCCTCGAAGAGGGGGCGGCCCCTCCTACAGGAGAATGCGTCCGGCGTAGGAGCTGCCGCAGGCTGCGATCTTTAATGTTCGTCCAACGGCATGACGGTCACCCGCACTTCCGGATCATGGCTGCCGCCGCCCAGTATCACCCCACGCAATGGCGAGACATCGGAAAAGTCCCGGCCCCAGGCCAGGGTGATGTGCTCCAGCGCCGGTTGCACATTGTTGGTCGGGTCGAAATCAACCCAGCCCAATACCGGGCAAAATACCGAGACCCAGGCGTGGGACGCGTCGGCACCGATCAACCGTGGCTGGCCCGGTGGGGGCTGGGTCAGCAGATAACCACTGACGTAACGCGCCGCCAATCCGCGGGAACGCAAGCAGGCGAGCATCAGGTGCGCAAAGTCCTGACAGACCCCACGCCTGCGCTCCAGCACTTCCACCAGTGGCGTCGCGACCTGCGTCGCTTCGGCATCGAAGGTGAATTCGCTGAAGATCTTCTCCATCAACGCCTGAACGCCCAGCATCAACGGACGACCCGAAGCAAAGCAGCTTTCGGAAAACTCGACGAAGCTACTCTTCAAGTGCACATAGGGCGATTCAAACCGATAGCGACACGCGTCCAGTAACTCAGGGGCAATCGGCTGACCGCTGTAGGTCAACGCATGGCGGGTCAAATCCCAGGCTGGCGATTGATTGAAATCGCGCAGCGACCGGGCCAGCACCTCGACCGTCAGTCGGGCATTGACCTGCAATTCGTCGTGGGGCCGTTCAAAGGCCAGCCGGGTCAGCGGATTGCCAAACACGTCCAGCTCGTCGCGACGCGAGGTCGGCTCCGGGCTGATCAGCAATTGTTGATCGGTGCAGCGTTGCCAGGCACAGGGCCGTGGCCGCAAATGGGCGAGCTGCTGGGCCAGGGACACCGGGCTGTCGTAGTGATAATGGGTGTCGTGGAAAATCTGGTAACGGGCGCTCATCAGACGGACACCGTGCGCTGGCTGACATCATCGACATGGGCGAAATGCCGCAACGCCAGACGATCAGACACCTGATTACTGACATCGGCGATGGCTTGCAGCAGATCCGCCAGGCCATCGAGGGCTGCGCGAACGCTGGTTTCGCCGAACAACGGGTTCTCCAGGCACCCGAGATCGAATCGCGCCAGACGCTCTACCAACCCAGGCAACGCCAGATCGCGCGGCACTCCAAAGTCGTCGTTCAAGCGTTTCAGGGTGCGGGTCACCAGTTTCAGCTGAAACAGCACCGCGTGAGGATTCTGCTCATCGAGCAGCAACAGGTCGAGCACCGGAATCAATTGCGCCACCGCCAGATAGCGGGAACGGTAAGTGATGCTGCTGTTGCCCAACTCCAGCAGCCATTCCAGCCCCGCCTGATCAAAGGCTCCGGCGCCGCGAATGAACGCTGCAAGGCTGCTGCTCAGAAACTGCAACCGCTCGATCCGCCGACCGATCATCAGAAAGCGCCAACCTTCGTCGCGGGTCATGTCGTCCAGCGCAAAACCCGACAGCGCCGCGAGCGACATCACCAGGCGGTTGAGGAAATCCAGCAACTCGCCAAAATCCGGTTCTTCGGTTTCCAGCTCCGCGGCTTCGCGCTGCAATTCCACCAGCGCTTGCCAGTTCTCCCGCGAGAGCTTGCCACGCACCTGGGACGCCGCCCACTGCAAACGTTGCAGGTTGGAACGCAGGCTGAACGCCCCGTCAGCACCGAGCAATGCCGCAAGTAAACGCTCAGGCAACTCACCTTCGTCGGGCAGCAGCATCAGGCTTTCGCCGAGATCGACCGCGGCCTGCAAGGCTTGTGGATCGTCGCCGTCGACATAGCGCGTGAGCATGATCCGCAGCAACCGCGCGCTGTCGTCACAGCGCTCGCAATAACGACCGAACCAGAACAGGTTCTCGACCACCCGCGACGGCAAATACGGATCGCGCCGCACCAGATCGTGCACGCCGAGGGTTCGCTGGGCTTTCCATTGCTCACCGACTGGCGCGCGCTCGCCCAATACCCAGGTGTCCTTGCTTGCGCCGCCGCGCTGCATCGATACCACTTCGGCATCGGCCTGGCCCGCCACCCGGGTCAAACCGCCAGGCAACACCCGATAGCCGTCTTGACTGGCCACCGCGTAAACGCGCATGCCGATGGCCCGGGGTTGCAACTGGCCGTCTTCAGCCTGCCAGATCGGCGCCTGCGACAGCTGCGCCAGTTCTTGCGCGACATAGGCATAAGGCCGGGCCTGCATGCGCTCGGCGAGATCCTGGCGCTGCTTTTCACTCAAGTCACGGCCAAACACCGGAGCAAAGCTTTGCGACGCAAACGCCGGTTTGATCAGCAGTTCAGGCATTTTTTCCAGCGCCTGCGCCAACACCGGAGGCTCGCCGCACCACCAGGTGGCAATGGACGGCAGGAGCAGTTCTTCGCCGAACAGGAATTGATTGATCTTCGGCAAAAAACCCAACAGCCCCGGCGACTCCAGTACGCCACTGCCCAAGGCATTGGCCACCAGCACCCGCCCCTGTCGCACCGCGTCAAGCAGGCCCGGCACGCCGAGCGCCGAGTCGGTGCGCAACTCCAGCGGATCGCAGAAGTCATCGTCGAGCCGACGCATGATCGCGTGAACCCGACGCAAACCGCTGAGGGTTTTCAGGTAAACCGTGGCATTGCGCACGGTCAGGTCACCGCCTTCGACCAGTGGATAACCCAGTTGGCGAGCCAGATACAGGTGTTCGAAATAGCTTTCGTTGAATCGTCCCGGCGTCAGCAACACCACCAGCGGCACTTCATCGGCACTCGGTGCCTGACGCGTGAGGGTTTCCTTCAAGGTGCGAAAGAACCCGGCCAAATGCTGCACCTGCAAATCGCGGTACAACTCCGGAAAGGCCCGCGACACGATGGTGCGGTTTTCCAGCGCGTAACCGGCACCGGACGGCGCTTGAGTCCGATCCGCCGTCACCCACCAGCGCCCGTCGGGCGTGCGCGCCAAATCCACCGCGTACAGATGCAGAAAAGCCCCGTCCGTCGGTTGGATGCCCTGACAGGGCCAGAGGAAGTTGTCATGACCGAACACCAGCTCTGTCGGCAGCAGGCCTTCGGCAATCAAACGCTGCGGGCCGTACAAATCCTCCAGTACCGCGTTGAGCAAACGTGCGCGCTGAGCGATCCCGGCCGACAACTGCGGCCACTCATCGGCGGCAATCACGTGGGGCAAC
The DNA here is from genome assembly GCA_964396695.1 of uncultured Pseudomonas sp. Lineage (GTDB taxonomy): Bacteria > Pseudomonadota > Gammaproteobacteria > Pseudomonadales > Pseudomonadaceae > Aquipseudomonas. The sequence goes on along the minus strand of CAYNGZ010000018.1, from coordinate 2,534 downwards.
AGGTCCAGTTCCCATGGACGATCAGCACCTTTGGGGTCGGCGTAAACGTTGTAGGTCACACCGTTTTCCTGAATCTGCCGCGCCAGCAAGGCTTGCCGCTGCACCAACTGCGCCGGCGTGCTGCGTTGCAACTGATCGAACAGCCGTCGCCAGTGCGGGCGCACGGCCCCGCTGTCGTCGAGCAGTTCATGATAGGTGCCCGCCGTCAGCGGGTAACAGTCAAGCAGGTCAGGCATGGAAAGCTCGGCAGCCAGCAATGAAAAGTCAGATTAACGCGGACCTCTGACGCCCGGATATGCGAAAAATCCGGGCGTCGTGTCTGATTCAGAAACGTCGTAAATCGAGGGTCATCGGCAGTTCGTCGTTGATGCTCAGCGTCGGCACCGGCAGGTTTCCGGGGCTGTGGCCCAGTCGGAAGAACCGCGCCATCCGCCGGCTCTCGGCTTCGTTGGCGTTCACCGGCAGGCTGTCATAGTTGCGCCCGCCCGGATGCGCAACGTGGTACTGACAACCGCCCAGCGAGCGCTGCATCCAGGTATCGAGCAGGTCGAACACCAGCGGCGCGTGCACCGGTATGGTCGGTTGCAGGCAGTTGGCCGGTTGCCAGGCGCGAAACCGCACGCCGGCAACAAACTCGCCGACTCGCCCGGTCGGTTGCAGCGGTACCGGAATGCCGTTGCAGGTCAGCACATAACGCTGCGGCGCCAAGCCGGTGAGCTTGACCTGCAAACGCTCCAGCGACGAGTCGACATAACGTACCGTGCCGCCGGCCGAGCCCTCCTCGCCCAGCACATGCCAGGGCTCCAGCGCCTGACGCAGTTCCAGCTCGATGCCACTGACCGCGTAATCGCCGACCTTGGGAAAACGAAACGCCAGATGCGCCGCGAACCACTCGGCGCGCAGCGCATAACCGGCGGCGTTGAGGTCGACGATCACATCGGCGAAATCCTGCTCGATAAAGTGCGGCAACAGGAAACGGTCGTGCAATTCGGTGCCCCAGCGAGCGAGCTTGGCCGGCGCATACGGCTCGCGCCAGAACCGCGCCACCAGCGCTCGCAACAACAGTTGCTGCGCCAGGCTCATCCGCGCATGAGGCGGCATTTCAAAAGCGCGCAGCTCCAGCAGACCCAGGCGACCGGTGGCGCCGTCCGGGGAATAGAGCTTATCGATGCAGAACTCGGCGCGGTGGGTGTTGCCCGTCACGTCGGTCAGCAGGTTGCGCAGCAAGCGATCGACCAACCACGGCGCGCACTCCTCTCCCGGTTTGGGCATCTGCGCGAAGGCGATTTCCAGCTCGTACAACGCGTCATTGCGCGCTTCGTCCACGCGCGGCGCCTGGGACGTCGGGCCGATGAAAAGACCAGAAAACAGGTAGGACAGCGACGGGTGGTTATGCCAGTAGCTGATCAGACTGCGCAGCAGATCCGGACGCCGCAGAAACGGTGAGTCGGCCGGGGTCGCTCCGCCGAGTACGAAATGGTTACCGCCCCCCGTGCCAGTGTGCCGGCCGTCGATCATGAATTTTTCGGTGGTCAGCCGGGTCTGACGCGCCTCTTCATAGAGGAATTCGGTGCGCTCGACCAGCTCGTCCCAACTGGCGGACGGCTGTACGTTGACCTCGATGACGCCGGGGTCCGGGGTGATGCGGAAGTTGCTCAGGCGCGGATCGCTCGGCGGCTCATAACCTTCCAGCAACACCGGGCAATGCAGCTCTTCGGCGGAGGCCTCGATGGCGCTGACCAGTTCCAGATAATCCTCAACCCGCTCCAGCGGCGGCATGAACAGGTACAACCGCCCTTCCCGAGCCTCGGCGCATAACGCGGTACGGGTCAGCCAATCGGCAGATTGGTCGACTTTCGGCACACGTTCATCAGCGGCGGCCGGCTCGCCATGCGCCTGCAACCGGGCTGCGTCGGGCAGCTCCGGCAAGTCCTGATTCGGGTCGACCGGGTGTATGAACGGATACTCCGCCGCCGTCACCCAGGGTTGCGAAGCCAGCGGCAAGCGATAGCCCAGTGGTGAATCCCCCGGCACCAGTCGACAATGGCTGTCACGCAGATACCAGCGACCGCTCTGCCATTGATCGCCCTTGGCCGTGCGCGCCAGCGGCAGCACGTGGCCAATCACCTTGTCCAGACCTTGGCTGAAGACCTTGTGCAGACGGGCGCGCTCAAGTTCATCGCTCAGCCGTGAGTCTTCGGCGCTGACGTTGACCGGCAACGCACCTTCGCGCCAGAGGTAGTAGAGGTTGTCTTCGTAAGCCGGAAACACAAAGCGTGTAGGCAGTTTCAAGCGCTCGGCGACACTTGCCAGAAAACGCCCGGCCAATGTGCCATCGGCGCCGTAGTCTTCCTGCTCATCGGCAATCAGCGCGCTGTTGTTCCAGATTGGCACGCCATCTCGACGCCAGTAACAGTTCAATGACCAGCGCGGCAGTTGCTCGCCGGGGTACCACTTGCCCTGGCCAAAATGCACCAGGCCCTTAAGCGCGTAATGTTTGCGCAGGCGCTGGAACAGCTCGGCGGACAGCCGCC
>CAYNGZ010000017.1:9098-31052 GCA_964396695.1 uncultured Pseudomonas sp. | reverse complement strand
GCCACCGCCGTCGAGGCGATCAAGCGCGGGGCCTGCAACTACCTGTGCAAACCGGCCGACGCCGATGATGTGCTGGCCGCCTTGCTCTCGGAGCACGCGGACCTCGACACCCTGGTGCCGGAAAACCCGATGTCGGTGGACCGCCTGCAATGGGAACACATCCAGCGCGTGCTGACCGAGCACGAAGGTAACATCTCCGCCACTGCCCGCGCCCTGGGCATGCATCGGCGCACGCTGCAGCGCAAACTGCAGAAGCGTCCCGTTCGTCGCTGAACCGGCGCTGAACGGTTATCGCCAGACCTCGCGACAACCCGAGCCGATCAACTATGATCGGTTCGTGCCTGTTCTTTTCTTTATCGAGTCTGAACCATGAATCAGAACGCTGAATATTCCGCGGTCAACGACGCTGTGCGCGGGCAGTTTTTTCGCCGTGTCTGGCAGATGGTCACGCCGTACTGGCGCAGTGAGGAGAAGGGCAAGGCCTGGACGCTGCTGATCGCGGTGATCGCGCTATCGCTGATCAGCGTGGGGATCTCGGTGTGGTTCAACACCTGGTACAAGGACTTCTACAACGCCCTGCAAAAGAAGGACGAAGCAGCTTTCTGGCAGCTGATCCTGTATTTCAGCGCGATTGCCGCGGTGGCCATTATCGGCGCGGTGTACCGGCTCTACCTGACCCAGATGCTGACCATTCGCTGGCGGGCCTGGCTTACCGAGAAACACTTCGCCCGCTGGCTCGGGCACAAGAATTATTACCAACTGGAGCAGGGCGGTTACACCGATAACCCGGACCAGCGGATTTCCGAAGACCTCAACAACTTCACGTCCAACACCCTGGCCTTGGGGCTGGGCCTGATCCGCAACGTCGTCAGCCTGGTGTCGTTCTCGATCATCCTGTGGGGCGTGTCGGGCAGCATCGAAGTGTTCGGTTTTACCATTCCCGGCTACATGTTCTGGTGCGTAGTGGTCTATGCGGCAGTCGGCAGCTGGCTGACGCATTTGATCGGCCGTCGCTTGATCGGTCTGAACAACCAGCAACAACGCTTCGAAGCCGACCTGCGTTTTTCCATGGTGCGGGTTCGTGAAAACGCCGAGAGTATCGCCTTGTATAACGGCGAACCGAACGAACAGCAGCGCTTGAGCACACGGTTCGGCAAGGTCTGGCACAATTTCTGGGACATCATGAAAGTGTCCAAGCGCCTGACCTTCTTTACCTCCGGTTATAGCCAGGTCGCGATTATCTTCCCGTTCATGGTCGCCGCGCCGCGCTACTTCGCCGGCAAGATCGAACTCGGTGAACTGATGCAAATCAGCTCGGCATTCGGCAACGTGCAGGAGAGCTTCAGCTGGTTCATCAGCGCGTACTCGGAGCTCGCCTCGTGGCGCGCCACCTGCGACCGTTTGCTGAGTTTCCGTCAGGCCATGAGTGAAAACGAAGAGCGCCAGCCGGCCATTGATGTGCAGCATCAGGGTGATGAGCTGAAGGTGCAGCACGTAGGGCTCGACCTGGCCGACGGTCGTCATTTGCTGACCAACGCCGACATGACCGTGGAACAAGGCGACCGGCTGATGCTCAGTGGCCGCTCCGGCAGTGGCAAAAGTACCTTGTTGCGGGCGATGGGCGGGCTTTGGCCTGCGGGTCACGGCAATATTCGTCTGCCGGCTGCACGTCACCTGTTCCTGCCGCAAAAGCCTTATCTGCCGATTGGCAGCCTGCGTGAGGCCCTGAGTTATCCACTGTCTGGCGATACTTACCCGCACGAGCGCTATGTGCAGGTACTGGAAACCTGCCGCCTGCCGCATTTGGTGGAGCGCCTCGACGAAGCCAATCACTGGCAGCGCATGCTCTCGCCGGGCGAGCAGCAGCGTCTGGCCTTTGCCCGCGCGTTGCTCTACGCGCCGCAATGGCTGTACATGGACGAAGCCACCTCGGCGATGGATGAAGAAGATGAGGCGTCGCTGTATCAGGCGCTGATCGATCACTTGCCGGGCCTGAGCATTGTCAGCGTCGGCCATCGCAGCAGCCTGAAACGTTTCCATCCACGGCATGTGCGCATCGACAGCGGTCATCTGCTGGAGCAGACCGTCACCGCGTAGGCGCTTGCCCCTCCCGTAGGAGGGGCCGCCCCCTCTTCGAGGCCGCGCTGTCGCGTAAGGAACATGGGCCAGGGCTGGCAAGCCAGCCCTTAAAAATAATATATAAATCAATAAGTTATTTTTTGTTCCATAAGAGCTGCCGCAGGCTGCGATCTTTTAAAAGCAAAAGATCGCAGCCTGCGGCAGCTCCTACGTTGGGTGTGTTGTAGCCCGACAGTGATCGTACAACTGCGCTGCGTTATGATGCGTGCTCAACTGTTTGCTTGGGATAGACGTTCCCCATGGAAAAACCGATCGACGCCCCTCGCTGACCGCGCAACGCCGCAGCCCCGAACAGTTGGCCTTGATGCGCGCCGCGCTGGATGCCTTGAACGAAAGCGCAGCCCACGCAGGCGATGCGGTGGCGTCGGACCTTCAGTTCCATTTGCAGATTGCGTTGGCCACCGGCAACCGCTATTTCACCGACATCATGACCCATCTGGGCACCAGTATCATTCCGCGCACCCGACTCAATTCCGCGCGCCTGGCCCACGATGACCAACAGCATTACATGAGTCGTCTGTCCCGTGAGCACGAAGAAATCTATGACGCCATCGCCCGTCAGGATTCGGAGGCAGCCCGCGCAGCCATGCGCCTGCACCTGACCAACAGCCGCGAACGGCTGCGCCACGCCCATGAAGAGGCCCAGGCGCAGCGTTGAAGGGTCACGCTTCGACGTACAGCTTCACACACTCCGAATAAGGCTCGAGGCTGGATTCATCGGCGAATTTGTAGCGCAATTCGACTGCTGTATCAGAGTACGCCTCCAGTACCGCTTTCGGGATGTACAGTTCGATTCCTGTGAGTTTGATCACGTCATCGACGGCGTCATCCCAGACGCCGGTCGGCGCTTGAAGACCCTTCCAGTCGGGCGATTCCGGATCGGCTCCGAGGATCGGGTAAACGTCCCAGTTCGCTTCGAAATGGTCCGAGTCGGGAACAAGCATTTTCAGCGTGTCACCTAGGCTCGACAATTTCACGGTTGTTTTTTCAGGGTGCTGACTGGATAGCTGCGGAAGAATGGGTGGGGCAAGCATCATGATAGGGGCGCTCTCCGTGCGTGGCAGGCCATGATTCATTCACGGCGGGTTCTGCACAGTACGAGTGTTTTGCCGGGGGCGCTGAAAATGATCATGACCAAGCGTTTCTGAGATGGAGCGACGACACGCCCATGCCTGCGCATGCGCTTACACCTGACCAACAGCCGTGAGCGACTGCGCCATGCTTATGAAGAGGCAGAGGCGCAGCGCTGAGGTTGGACGGGTTATTTTTCGACTTTGACGACCAAGTCTGGGGAATGGGCCACACTGCCGGATTGCTCAGCGACGCTGTAATTCAGTTTGGCAGTGGCGCCTGCAACGAGGTTCTTTTCAAAGATGTGTTTCGGGATGGCGAAAGTAATAGGTTTTCCCGCCTCCGCAGCAGTTACAACGTGCGCTGCGCTCCATTGATTGCCGTAAGAGGTCTGAACCTTCAACTCGATTTTCTGGCCTACCGCCATGTTTGCATACGGTGAAACCACGCCGTGGGCGTCGTCTTTCAGATCGCTTACTTTCAGTACTTGGTTGACGGCCTCTTTAAGGGTGGGGGCAGACAGAACTTTCTGTTGTGCAGTCATGATCAAAAATCCCTTTAACGATGTTTCAAACCGTTTGATAAGCGCGGCGTTGAGCGCTGCGCTGAAGGAGCCGGTCTGTTAACTCCCGAGCTATTTAAGTCACAGCCGACCAAGCCCGCCTACTGTCAGAAATTACAGATTCGATGAGTGGTAGGTATTCGGAGGTCCGGAGCAAGGACGGTGTTGCCTGGCCGATTGCCTTCGCGAGCAAGCCCGCTCACACATTTGATCTTTGTCGTACACAGAGCCTGAGTACGACTTCAATCCAGTGTGGGGGCGGGCTTGCTCGCGAAGGGGCCGGTAGCCATCTCGCTATAATTTCAGCCAGTCTTGAGGATCGAACGATCCACCCTCACCGCCAAATGTCCGACTCCGGGCTTGGCATCAAACGCCACATGGCCTTTGTCATCCACAGTCGCCCGGGCAACCGGCACGCCATTGGCCAGCAATTCCAGCGGGGCGCCGTTGAGGGATTGGCCCGAGGCCAGTTCGAGTGTCAGGTTGATAGTCATCGGTGATTTCCTTATCAGGCGTTGCGGTCAATGAAGGTGGTGGTTTGGGCGTCGATCGAGCCGATCAGTTCCGGCGAGCCGCCACGGAACTGGCGGAAGATATTCCGAGAAGCGCCGTTGCCCGGCACGTTCAGCGTCGGCTGGAAGCGTTCGCTCAGTTCAAAGTAGTTCGACCAGGGGCCAATGTAGGACTCGTTCAAACCGCGGGTGTAGCTGAAGGCGTATCGCACGGCGTTGCCGGGCAACCAGTTGGGTTCGCCGGGCGTCTGGCTCTGCCAACCGTCGGCCAGGATCGTCGGTGCGACGGCGGGGGACTCCAGATAACCGGCCGGTTTGTTCGGTGTGTAGTCCTTGAGCAGCAGATAGGTACTCCAGCCCCACCAGTTGTCGATCCGGTTAGTGTCGTTAAGGTTGTTGACGTCGCTGCGGCGCAGCACCTTGTTGCCGTCCAGGACAAATAATCCGGAGAAGTTACCCGCCGGTTTTTTCACGGTGTTGAGGTCAGGCAGGTACTTCAGCGCAACGTAGCTGGAAGGCGCGGGCAGTGAACCGCTGAGGAAGGTCTCGAAGACTTCGTCGGCCGAGCGCTGGACCGCGAGCTTGACCTGTTTGCGGTTGGCGCTGTCGACCGAGTCGAAGTAGCGTTTGTCGCCGTAGGCATGCCACTGGTCGCCGTTGGCGTTGTTCACGTTGAGGCCATATTTGCTGTCTTCGTCGTGCATGAAACGGGTGATCAGCGACCCCAGGTCACTCGGCGTAACCGAGGCTGCCATTTGTTTTCGCGGGATTCGCAAATGGCCGGCGGAGAACAGGTCGGTCAGATAATGGTCGGCAAAAGCGTTCATGGCGTAGGCCAGTTCCAGCTGCTTTTCATCGCCACTGTTGTGGGCCAGAACGGCCTGTTGCAGGGCGGCGGTATGCCCGGCGATGTACGCCAGCATCGCCCATTCGCCGAAGTGGTCGGCGTTGTTCGCCGCCAGTTTCAGATAGCGCCCCAAGGGGAACAGTGCCGAGACGAAGCTGCCACCGCCGGTGATCTTGTTCCACTCTTCGGACAACGTATCACCGAGGGCGTCGTAGGCCTCGTGGGGCTGTTTGCCGTCCCTGATCGCCTGGTTGGCTGCGGCGATTTCCTTCTGCATCACGCCGAGAATCAACCCGGCTTCTGCTCGCGACGCCGGCAGTACGGCCAGCGAGTTGAACGCAGCAGTAAAACGCTGAATCCGATCAACCGGGGTCGCGCCATCGCAGATCGGCTGGTCGGGAATGCCGTAGAAATCACCGCCTAGCGAAATGATTTGACCATAGGTCAGCGCCAGGCCGTTGGGCAGGTGCAAGGGCACTTGCCAGGCCGCAATGGCCGGCGCGTCCTTGACGAAGCGCAGCAGGGTGACGTCGCCGATGGCGGTGTGTTCGCCGCCTTCGAAACGCAGTGAAGGCTGGGTTTTCAGCGATTTTCCAGTCAGATCAGGTCTGTGATGCTTGGGTCTGTGATGATGGTGAGTCATCAACGTCAGGTGATTGCCGTCACCGGAAATGGCAATGCCATGTTCGGTGAACAACTGATCCAGATCGGCAATGATTCGGTCGTCATGTTTGAGGTTTTCCTGCGATTGGGGGTGTAGGCCTGACATTTCTAGCTCCTTGATGTGTCGTAGGTTGCATCTCGAGTTACTGTATGCATATACAGTAATTTTCGAGCATAGCTGGAAACTTTCCTACGTCAAGGGCGCGTATTTCTGTAGCGGCTGGCGAAGCCAGTGTTCGGCTGCGGCACCGGACGCAGCCAGCGATTGCTTGATCTTAAAATGTCAGCATTGGCTTATCATTCGCCCCCTGACGACGCCCCTCAAGGTTCACCCGGCATGCTGGCAATCTTTTTCGAAACGCTGACCATTACCGCGCCAGTCTTTGCCATGTTGTTTTTGGGCGTGCTGCTCAAGCGCATCAACTGGATCAACGACGACTTTATCCACACCGCTTCGGCACTGGTGTTCAACGTCACCATGCCGGCGCTGCTGTTTCTCGGGATCGTGCACGCCGACCTGCACGCGGCGTTGAAACCGGCATTGTTGATCTACTTTGCGCTGGCGACGCTGGTGTCATTCGCCATTGCCTGGGGCTGGGCGATCTGGCGCTGCCCGCATGAAGATCGCGGGATCTACACCCAAGGCGCGTTTCGCGGCAATAACGGGGTGATTGGCCTGGCGCTGGCGGCGAGCATGTACGGCGCCTACGGGATTTCCCTCGGGGCGATTCTCGCCGCGCTGGTGATCCTGTTTTACAACACGCTGTCGACCATCGTGCTGGCGGTGTACAGCCCGGTGATCCAGTCCGATCCCTGGAGCATCTGCAAAAGCGTGCTCAGCAATCCGCTGATCATCAGTGTGATATCTGCTGCACCGTTCGCCTATTTCAAGATCGGCTTGCCCGGCTGGCTGGAGACGTCCGGCAGCTACCTGGCGCAGATGACCTTGCCGCTGGCGTTGATCTGCATTGGCGGCACGCTGTCGTTGGCGGCGTTGCGCAAGAGCGGTGAAATGGCGTTGAGTTCAAGTCTGGTAAAGATGGTCGGCTTGCCGATCCTGGCCACGCTCGGGGCCTGGCTCTGGGGCTTTCGCGGGGCGGAGCTGGGGATTCTGTTCCTGTACTTCGGCAGCCCGACCGCCGCCGCCAGTTTTGTCATGGCCCGGGCGGCCAATGGCAACCATGAACTGGCGGCGGCGATCATCGTCATCACCACGTTGATGGCGGCGGTCACCACCAACCTCGGGATCTTTGTGTTGCAGTGGGGCGGGTGGATCTAAAGGCAAAGATCAAAAGATCGCGGAATCATTCCGGCTTCTGGTAGCTGTCGATCACTTCCTGCGCCGCGCGAAACGCTTCCATCGCCGCTGGCACGCCGGCATAGACCGCGCAGTGCATCAGTGTTTCGCAGATCTCGTCGACCGTGCAGCCGTTGTTCAGCGCGCCACGCACGTGGCCTTTGAGTTCTTGCGGGCACTTGAGCGAGGTCAAGGCCGCGAGGGTGATCAGGCTGCGGGTTTTCAGGGCAAGGCCCTCACGGTTCCACACCGCGCCCCAGGCGTGTTCGTTGACGAACTCCTGAAACGGTCGGGTCAGTTCGGTGGCATTGCCCATGGAGCGGTCGACGAAGGCGTCGCCCATGACCTGTCGACGCACTTCAATGCCGGTCGGTTTGCTGGAGACAGGTTCGTCGGTCATGGCGATTCCCTCTTGTTGTGTTGGCGACGCCAGGCGCGCAGTGACGTAAACAGCAGAAACGTCACCAGCGCCGGCAGGACGAAAAACAGCATCAGGTGTTCAAGCTTGCCGGCCAGTGGCATGCCTGTGGTGAACGACACGACATGCAGCCCATAAGCCAGGTACAAGGCCAGAAACAGCAGGCCTTCGGCGCGGGTAATTCGATAGCCCGAGTAAAACATCGGCAAACACAGCACGGTGACCGCCAGCATCACCGGCAAGTCGAAATCCAGTGCATTGGGCGATACCGAGAGCGGTGTCGGCGCGATCAATGCGGTGAAGCCCAGCACACCCAGCAAGTTGAACAGATTACTGCCGATCACGTTGCCCACGGCAATGTCGCGCTGACCACGCAGGGCGGCAATCAGCGAGGTCGCCAGTTCCGGCAGCGATGTGCTGACGGCAATGATGGTCAGGCCGATGATTCGCTCTGACAAGCCGAGCTCGGTCGCCACCTCGACCGCTGCGCTGAGCAGTAGATGCCCGGCAAACACCAGCAAGGCCAGGCCGGTGAGCATCAGCAGTACGCTGCTCAACCACGGCACGCGGGATGTGCTGGTATCGTCAGCCTGAGCGCTGTGCGGGCGCACCGAGTGCCGTGACTGTCGCAGCAACAATCCGAGGTAAAGCACCAGCGCAGCTAACAGAAGTGTGCCGTCGAGCGGTGTCAGGCGTTCATTCCAGGCCAGGGCAAACACCAGCAGGCTGGCGCCGATCATCACCGGGATGTCCAGGCGCACCAATTGTCGGGAGACCCGCAACGGGATGATCAGCGCCGAGAGTCCGAGTGTGACGAGGATGTTGAAGATGTTGCTGCCAATCACGCTGCCGACGGCGATGTCGGTGTTTTGCATGAGTGTCGCTTGCAGGCTCACCGCCATTTGCGGCGCGCTGCTGCCGAGGGCTATGACGGTCAGGCCGATGATCAGCGGGCGTACCTTCAAGTGTGCGGCCAGGCGCACGGCGGCGCGGACCAGCAACTCGGCGCCGGCGATCAGCAGTACCAGGCCACTGAGCAGTTGAAGCACGCTGAGCAATGGCAAGTCGGCAAGTCCGAAAATGATCGGCGCTCCGTCTGTCAGTTATCGAGCGATTGCACGCGAACCCGTGCGGTGCCGCTGCCGACCATGCCCAGCCGCGCGGCGGCCTCACGGGACAGGTCGATCAGGCGCCCACGGGTGTGCGGCCCGCGATCATTGATACGCACGACACAGGATTTATCGTTATTGAGGTTGGTGACCTTCACCCGGGTACCGAACGGCAACTGGCGATGGGCAGCGGTCATGGAATTGGCGTTGAAACGCTCGCCACTGGCGGTGCGTTTACCTTGGTGTTTGGCGCCGTAGTACGAGGCTACGCCGGTCTTGTCGTAACCGTGTGGATCGATGACATCCGTGCTGGCGCAACCGGCCAGCAGAGAGAGCAGGGCGCACGCGCCAAGTAGACGCTTCATTGAAAGAGCTCCCATAAAAAATGTGGCGAGGGAGCTTGCTCCCGCTCGGTCGTGAAGAGACCGCAAGATCGGCCAGAGCGTTCCTCCTGAAAGGGCGCTTTTGCAGGTCAAAGGCCTGCTTTCAGACCAGCGGGAGCAAGCTTCCTCGCCACAGGGAATGGAGCCAGTGTGCAGTGCTGGCTCCATTCCGGTCAGCCTTCGAGCTTGCTTTTCAGCAATTCGTTGACTTGTTGCGGGTTGGCTTTGCCTTTGGAGGCCTTCATCGCCTGACCGACAAAGAAGCCGAACATCTTGCCGCGTTTGGCTTCGTCTGCCGCTCGGTACTGTTCAACCTGTTCGGCGTTGGCAGCGAGCATTTCGTCGAGTACGGCAGAGATCGCGCCGCTGTCGGTGACTTGCTTCAAGCCGCGCTTGTCGATGATCTCGTCCGCGCTGCCTTCGCCGTTGGCCATGGCCTCGAACACCGTCTTGGCGATTTTGCCGGAGATGGTGTTGTCCTTGATGCGCAGTAGCATGCCGCCCAACTGCTCGGCCGAGACCGGTGCTTCGTCGATTTCCAGGCCTTGCTTGTTCAGCAGGCTGCCCAGTTCGACCATGACCCAGTTGGCCGCCAGTTTGGCGTCGCCAGCGATGCTCACGACCTTTTCGAAGTAGTCCGCTTGCTCGCGGCTCGATGCCAGGACGCTGGCGTCGTAGACCGACAGGCCGAACTGCTCCTGGAAGCGTTCGCGTTTTTGCGGCGGCAGTTCCGGCAGGGTGGAGCGGATGTCATTGAGGTACGAGTCCTCGATGACCACCGGCAGCAGGTCCGGATCGGGGAAGTAACGGTAGTCGTTGGCTTCCTCTTTGCTGCGCATGGCGCGGGTTTCGTCTTTGTTCGGATCGTACAGGCGCGTCTGCTGGATCACCTGGCCGCCGTCTTCGATCAGTTCGATCTGGCGACGCACTTCGGTGTTGATCGCCTTTTCGATGAAACGGAACGAGTTGACGTTCTTGATTTCGCAGCGCGTGCCGAATTCAGCCTGGCCTTTTGGACGGACCGATACGTTGCAGTCGCAGCGCAGCGAGCCTTCGGCCATGTTGCCATCGCAGATGCCTAAGTAACGCACCAGCGCGTGGATCGACTTGACGTAGGCCACGGCTTCCTTGGCGCTGCGCATGTCCGGTTCGGATACGATTTCCAGCAGCGGCGTGCCGGCGCGGTTCAGGTCGATGCCGGTGGAGCCACTGAATTCTTCGTGCAGGCTTTTACCGGCGTCTTCTTCCAGGTGCGCGCGGGTGATGCCGACGCGTTTGACCGTGCCGTCTTCCAGCGGGATGTCCAGGTGGCCCTTGCCGACGATCGGCAATTCCATCTGGCTGATCTGGTAGCCTTTCGGCAGGTCCGGGTAGAAATAGTTTTTACGGGCGAACACGTTGTGCTGGCCGATTTCGGCGTCAATCGCCAGGCCGAACATCACCGCCATGCGCACTGCTTCCTGGTTCAGCACTGGCAGCACGCCGGGCATGCCCAGGTCGATCAGGCTGGCCTGGGTATTGGGCTCTGCGCCAAACGTGGTGGCGCTACCGGAGAAAATCTTCGATTGGGTGGCGAGCTGGGTATGAATCTCCAGCCCGATCACGACTTCCCATTGCATGTGTTTCTCCTCAGAAGCCTGTCGGGGTGCGGGTGTGCCAGTCAGTGTTCAACTGGTACTGGTGCGCAACGTTGAGCAAGCGGCCTTCCTGGAAATACGGGGCGAGCAATTGCACGCCAACCGGCAGGCCATCGACGAAACCGGCTGGCATCGACAAGCCCGGCAGGCCCGCGAGGTTGGCGGTGATGGTGTAGACGTCTTCCAGGTACGCAGCGACCGGGTCGTTATTCTTGGCGCCGAGTTTCCAGGCCGGGTTCGGCGTGGTTGGGCCGAGGATGATGTCGACCTCATTAAAGGCCGCCATGAAATCGTTCTTGATCAGGCGACGGATCTTTTGCGCCTTCAGGTAGTAGGCGTCGTAGTAACCGGCCGACAGCGCGTAGGCACCGACCATGATCCTGCGCTGCACTTCCGGGCCAAAACCTTCGCCGCGCGAACGCTTGTACAGGTCGGTCAGGTCCTTGGGGTCTTCGCAACGATAGCCGAAACGCACACCGTCGAAACGCGACAGGTTGGACGAGGCTTCCGCCGGAGCGATCACGTAGTACGCCGGAATCGCGTGCTGCATGTTCGGCAGGCTGATTTCCTTGACCACCGCGCCGAGCTGTTTCAGCGCCTTGACGCTGTTGTGGATCAGTTCGGCAATGCGCGGGTCGAGACCGGCGCTGAAGTATTCCTTTGGCACGCCGATGCGCAGGCCTTTCAGCGAGCCGTTGAGGCTGGCGCTGTAATCCGGTACGGGTTCGTCGATGCTGGTGGAGTCTTTCGGGTCGAAACCGGCCATGCCTTGCAGCAGGATCGCGCAGTCTTCAGCGGTGCGCGCCAATGGGCCGCCCTGATCGAGGCTGGAGGCGTAAGCGATCATGCCCCAGCGCGAAACACGACCGTACGTCGGTTTCAGGCCGGTGAGGTTGGTCAGTGCTGCCGGCTGTCGGATCGAGCCGCCGGTGTCGGTGCCGGTCGCGGCAGGCAACAGACGAGCGGCAACCGCCGCCGCCGAACCGCCGGACGAACCGCCGGGTACGTGCTCCAGGTTCCACGGGTTTTTCACCGCGCCGTAGTAGCTCGACTCGTTGGCCGAGCCCATGGCGAATTCGTCCATGTTGGTCTTGCCCAGGGTCACGGCCCCGGCAGCGGCCAGCTTGGCGACCACGGTGGCGTCATATGGCGCCTTGAAGTTGTCGAGCATCTTCGAGCCGCAGCTGGTGCGAATGCCCTGGGTGCAGAACAGGTCTTTGTGGGCGATCGGTGCACCGAGCAGGGCACCGCTCTCACCATTGGCCCGGCGTACGTCAGCGGCTTTTGCCTGCTGGAGCGCCAGGTCCTTGGTGAGGCTGATGAAGCTGTTGAGCTGCGGGTCGAGCTGGGCGATACGCGCCAGCAGCACGTTGGTCAGCTCTTCGGAAGAAAACTTTTTGTCGGCGAGTCCGCGGGCGATCTCGGCCAGAGTCAATTGATGCATTGCAGGCTCTTTCCCTTTAGTCGATGACTTTCGGAACCAGATACAGGCCGTTTTCGACCGCTGGTGCGATGGACTGATAGGCCTCGCGGTGATTGGACTCGGTCACGATGTCTGCACGCAGGCGCTGACTGGCTTCCAGTGGGTGGGCCAGAGGCTCGATACCGTCGGTATTGACGGCCTGCATTTCGTCGACCAGCCCGAGAATGCTGTTCAGGGCCGAAGTGATGTGTGGAAGATCGGCATCATTGAGGCCAAGGCTGGCCAGATGAGCGATTTTTTCCACGTCGGAGCGTTCAAGCGCCATCGGGTTTCTCCAGTGGAAAACAGGACGGACGGCGTCCGTGTGTTAGATTGTCGGAACACTACCGCACTTCTACGGTCATAAGGCCGCGATTGTGGGGCTTGGTGCGCAGAAAAGCGTCCAATTTAACATATTGGCGCCTTGCCCAAAATCCCTGTCGTTGTTAGAGTTTGCCGCACTTTTTTACCCACGCGTTGCCTAGGGTCCCTTTCCCATGTTCAAGAAACTGCGTGGCATGTTTTCCAGCGATCTTTCCATTGACCTGGGCACTGCCAACACCCTTATTTACGTGCGCGAGCGCGGTATCGTCCTGAATGAGCCCTCCGTTGTGGCCATTCGGACACACGGTAACCAGAAAAGTGTCGTTGCTGTCGGCACCGAAGCCAAGCGCATGCTCGGCCGTACTCCAGGCAACATCGCTGCCATTCGTCCGATGAAGGACGGCGTTATCGCCGACTTCAGCGTGTGCGAAAAGATGCTGCAGTATTTTATCAACAAGGTTCACGAAAACAGCTTTCTGCAGCCTAGCCCTCGTGTGCTGATCTGCGTTCCATGCAAATCCACTCAGGTTGAGCGTCGTGCCATCCGTGAATCGGCCCTCGGTGCCGGTGCCCGTGAAGTGTTCCTGATCGAAGAGCCGATGGCTGCTGCGATCGGTGCCGGCCTGCCGGTTGAAGAAGCGCGCGGTTCGATGGTCGTCGATATCGGTGGTGGTACCACTGAAATCGCACTGATCTCCCTCAACGGTGTGGTTTACGCCGAATCCGTACGGGTAGGCGGCGACCGCTTCGACGAAGCGATCATCACTTACGTGCGTCGCAACTACGGCAGCCTGATCGGCGAATCCACCGCCGAACGCATCAAGCAGGAAATCGGTACGGCCTACCCGGGCGGTGAAGTGCGCGAAGTCGACGTTCGCGGCCGTAACCTGGCTGAAGGCGTTCCACGTGCATTCACCCTGAACTCCAATGAAGTGCTGGAAGCTCTGCAAGAGTCCCTGGCAACCATCGTTCAGGCCGTGAAAAGCGCACTGGAGCAATCGCCGCCGGAACTGGCGTCGGATATCGCCGAGCGTGGTCTGGTACTGACCGGTGGTGGCGCCTTGATGCGGGACCTCGTCAAGTTGCTAGCCCAGGAAACCGGTCTGCCGGGGGTCGTTGCCGAAGACCCGCTGACCTGCGTTGTTCGCGGCGGGGGCCGTGCGTTGGAAATGATGGATAAACACACCATGGACCTGCTCTCCAGCGAGTGATTTCGCCAGGAGCTTCTATGCTGTTCGCGCGCAGGCAGCACTTTGCAGTGCTGCCTGTTGGCGTTTATCTTCTGTCAGTCTGCATCCAGGCCGGTTTGATGCCGTATGAATAAAGAGAACATTTGCCTGGGAGGAGCGGCTTATTAAACCGCTTTTCGCCAAAGGCCCCTCAATGGGCGTGCGCTTTCTGGTGCTGGCTGTGCTGTCGATCGCGCTGATGGTGGTCGATGCCCGCTTTGAAGTGCTCAAGCCTGCGCGCAGTCAGATGTCGCTGGTCTTGATGGACGCCTATTGGATCACCGACCTGCCGGAGCGGTTGTGGCAGGGTGTGAGCAGTCAATTTGGCAGCCGTACCGAGCTGGTCGCCGAAAACGAAAAACTCAAGACTGAAAACCTGCTGCTGCAGGGGCGCATGCAAAAGCTTGCGGCCTTGACCGAGCAGAACGTTCGGCTGCGTGAGTTGCTCAACTCCTCCGCGCTGGTCAACGAGAAGGTCGAAGTGGCCGAGTTGATTGGTGTCGATCCCAACCCCTTCACCCATCGCATTATCATCAACAAAGGTGAGCGCGACGGCGTGGTGCTCGGTCAACCGGTGCTCGATGCTCGTGGTCTGATGGGGCAGGTGGTCGAGCTGATGCCTTACACCTCGCGGGTGTTGCTGTTGACCGACACCACCCACAGCATTCCTGTGCAAGTGAACCGTAACGGTTTGCGGGCGATTGCCAGCGGCACCGGTAACCCGGAACGCCTGGAGCTGCGTCACGTTGCGGACACGGCAGACATCAAAGAAGGCGATCTGCTGGTCAGCTCCGGTCTTGGCCAGCGCTTCCCGGCCGGTTACCCGGTAGCGACCGTCAAGGAAGTGATCCACGATTCCGGTCAGCCGTTCGCCATCGTGCGTGCGGTGCCGACCGCAGCGCTCAACCGCAGTCGATACATTTTGCTGGTGTTCAGCGATAGCCGCACCCCGGAAGAGCGTGCGAACGAAGCGGCTCAGGCCCAGGACGCAGATCAGCATCCTGGTGGCGCGGTCATCGTGCCAGTCACCGTGCCTAAACCCGCCGCTGCAGTTACCCCGGCGCCAGCTACGGCCACTCCGGCCACGCCCACGGCGGCCAAGCCTGTGACCAAACCTTCGGCCCCGGCCAAGCCAGCTGCGCATTCCGCGGCGGCCAAGCCAGCCGCTGTCGTCAAGCCAGCTGCAACCAAACCGTCTGCAACGGCGCCTGAAGCCACTGCTCAGGGTAGAGAATAATGGCCAGTACTCGATCTCGTAATGGCTGGATGATCTGGTTGACGTTCGTCATCGGCTTGTTGCTCAGTATCGTGCCGTTCCCGCATGTCGAGATCCTGCGTCCGATGTTCCTCGCGTTACCGTTGGCGTATTGGGCACTGGAAGTGCCGCAGAAAGTCGGGATGCTCACGGCCTGGTGTCTGGGCATGGCGCAAGACGTGCTGTTCGGAACCTTGCTGGGACACAACGCGCTGATTCTGACCCTGATCACCTTTTTGATCCTGTCGCTGCGCCCGCGCTTGCGGATGTTTCCGATGTGGCAGCAAAGTCTGGTGATCCTGGTAATCCTGGGGCTCGCACAATTGCTGCAATTGTGGCTCAGCGCCTTGACCGGCAACCGCCAGACGCTGGCGGTGCTTCTGCCTGCGCTGATCAGCGCCTTGCTCTGGCCATGGGTCAGTTTCGGATTGCGTGGGTTGAGCCGCCGCTACAAAATCCATTAATTACTTCGGTCAGGCATAGGGTCTGTTGACGCTTGGTGACGACCGCGACGGCGGCCCACTTGGCGCAGGGCAAGGCGCGAGGGACGTGGTTTGGTTGTTCCAAATAAGTTCCGAGCAACGCAGCCCTGCGCCAAGTGGGCCGCCGTCCCTTCGTGTTGCGTGCCAACGTGCGCGAGGCTGCGTTGCGGGATTTGCCAAGGGAACAACCATTGGCGGCATCCCGCGCCTTGCCTCGCACACGTTGGCCCAGCAACGCGGTTCGTCACCAAGCGTCAACAGACCCTACCCGCACCTCGACAGGGAGATGTCTTGATGAATCCGCTATACCTCGCCTCAGGCTCGCCGCGTCGGCGTGAACTGCTCACGCAGATCGGCGTGCCGTTCACCGCCATCAGCGCGGACATCGATGAAACCCCTCTGACTGACGAATCCCCGGCGGCCTATGTCGAGCGTCTGGCGCACGGCAAGGCCGAAGCCGGACGTGCATTGCTGGCGCTCAACGTACCGGGTGCCGCGACGTGCGTACTGGGCGCTGACACTGCCGTGGTGCTCGATGGGCAGATTCTTGGCAAACCGCTTGACGAAGCAGACGCATTGGCGATGTTGATGAACCTGTCGGGGCGTGAACATGAAGTGCTGACCGCGATCGCCGTGCTGGATGGACAGCGTTGCGAATCACGCGTGGTGCGCAGTCTGGTGCGTTTTCGCACCATCAGTCATCAGGAGGCTGCGGCCTACTGGGCCAGCGGCGAGCCACGGGACAAGGCGGGCGGCTACGGAATCCAGGGGCTCGGCGCGGTGTTTGTTCAAGCACTCAACGGCAGTTACTCCGCCGTGGTCGGCCTGCCGTTGTGCGAAACGGCAGAACTGCTCGGCCATTTCGGCATACCCTGTTGGCAAAATCTTATCGCGCGCCCAGCGTCGTACTGACTTGATGCGGCCATAATCGTGAATATGCCTGAACGAGACCTTGCCATGAGTGAAGAGATTCTGATCAACATCACGCCGATGGAGTCGCGCGTGGCGGTGGTCGAAAACGGTGTTCTGCAAGAGGTTCATGTCGAGCGCACCCAGCGTCGCGGGATTGTCGGCAACATTTATAAAGGCAAGGTCGTTCGCGTTCTGCCAGGCATGCAGGCGGCATTCGTCGATATCGGTCTGGACCGGGCAGCGTTTATCCACGCTTCGGAAATCTCTCTGCGTGAAGGCCCGGCGGTGGAAAGCATCAGCGCGCTGGTGCACGAAGGCCAGAGCCTGGTGGTGCAGGTCACCAAGGACCCGATTGGCTCCAAAGGCGCGCGCCTGACGACCCAGCTGTCGATTCCCTCGCGCTATCTGGTGTACATGCCACGCACGGCTCACGTCGGCATTTCGCTGAAGATCGAGGACGAAACCGAGCGCGAGCGCCTCAAGCAAGTCGTCAGCGATTGTGTCGCGAAGGAAGGCATCAAAGAGGCGGGCGGTTTCATTCTGCGCACCGCGGCTGAAGGTGCTGGCGCCGATGAGATCCTGATGGACATCCGCTACCTGCGCCGCCTCTGGGATCAGATTGGTGCGCAGATCAAGACCGTCAGCGCACCGAACGTGATCTACGAAGACCTTGGCCTGGCCCTGCGCACCCTGCGCGATCTGGTCAGCCCGAAGATCGAGAAGATTCGCATCGACTCGCGGGAAACCTTCCAGAAAACCACGCAGTTCGTTGCCGAGCTGATGCCGGAAATCGCCGACCGTCTGGAGCATTATCCGGGCGAGCGACCGATTTTTGATCTATATGGCGTCGAGGACGAAATTCAGAAGGCGCTGGAACGCAAAGTGCCGCTCAAGTCCGGCGGCTATCTGGTGGTCGATCCGGCAGAAGCCATGAGCACCATTGATGTGAACACGGGCGCTTTCGTCGGGCACCGCAATCTTGAAGAGACCATTTTCAAAACCAACCTGGAAGCGGCCACCGCGATTGCCCGGCAGTTGCGCCTGCGCAATCTGGGCGGGATCATCATCATCGACTTCATCGACATGGAAGATGAAGAGCATCAGCGCCAGGTCTTGCGCACGCTGGAAAAACAGCTGGAGCGCGATCACGCCAAAACCAACATCATTGGCATCACCGAGTTGGGCCTGGTACAGATGACGCGCAAGCGCACGCGTGAAAGTCTCGAGCAGGTGCTCTGCGAACCGTGCAGCAGCTGTCAGGGTCGTGGCAAGCTCAAGACCCCGGAAACCGTGTGCTATGAAATCTTCCGGGAGATCCTGCGTGAAGCCCGTGCCTATCAGGCTGAAGGCTATCGCGTACTGGCCAACCAGAAAGTGGTCGACCGGTTGCTCGACGAAGAGTCGGGTAATGTTGCGGAACTTGAAGGTTTTATCGGGAGAACCATTCGTTTTCAGGTAGAAACCATGTATTCCCAGGAACAATACGACGTGGTGCTGCTCTGATCCGCTGTGTTTCATTACTAACGGCTGGCTTCAGCTTGCTGCACGATTTCGCCATGGGAGCCAACTGACATGGAGCGCCTGATCCGCCTGCTGAACACACTCACCCGCTGGGGGCTGGGGCTTTGTGCGTTGCTGCTGGTGTTGGCCGCGCTGTATGTCAGCCTCGGGCGCGAGCTGATTCCGCTGGTGGCCGAGTACCGCGCGGACGTCGAAGCCAAGGCCCGTGAAACCGTAGGGATGCCGCTGCAGATCGGTGGCCTGGAAGGCCGCTGGAGTGGCATGGCGCCGATTTTGCTGGCCCACGACGTGACGGTCGGTGAAGGCGCCAATGCCTTGCACCTGGATCAGGTGCGGGTGGTTCCGGATGTCTGGGCCAGTTTGCTGGCTCGCGCGGTGCGGATCGAACACCTGGAGCTCAATGGCCTGAAGATCAGCCTCAAGGAAGGCCCGGGTGGTCAATGGGCGCTTGAAGGTCTGCCGATTCAACAGAATCAGCCGCTGGCCCCTGAACAACTGCTCAACCGCCTGCAGATCGTGGCGCAGTTGTCGGTGCTCGACAGCCAGATCACCTTGCAGCCGATCGACCACGTACCGTTGACCCTGACCTATGTCGGCCTGAATCTTAAAACCGGTATCGGCCGCCAGCGCCTCGACGCTCGTCTGACCTTGCCTGATGGTCAACCGATGGCCATGAGCCTTCGTAGTCGGATTCGTGCCGATCAGTGGCAAGAGGCCGAAGTCGACGCCTATCTGAGCCTGCCACAAAGTGACTGGTCAAAATGGTTGCCCGAGCGCCTGACTCAGCAATGGAATTTTTCCGAGATCAAGGCCGGTGGCGAGCTTTGGGCCAGCTGGAGCAAGGGTGCCCTGCAAAACGCCGCAATTCGTCTCAACGCGCCGCAGATCAACGGCGCCTACGCCGAACGCAAGCCGATCCAGATCAACAATCTGGCACTCAACGGGTATTTCCAGCGCAGTACCGAAGGTTTCCACGTGGTCTTCGATTCTCTGGCCATGACCCTGGGTGAAACCCGCTGGGAAACCCATCTGCAACTTCAACAGACCGCAACCTCTGAAAAGACCCAGGAGCTCTGGCACCTGCAAGCCGATCGTTTCGACCTCACCCCGATCACACCATTGCTCAACGCCCTGGGACCATTGCCCAAAGACTTTGCCACGGTGGTCGAGCGACTCAAGGTCACGGGTGCCTTGCGCAACGTGCTGATCGACGTTCGGCCCGAGGCCACCGATGACAGCAAATTCAGCTTCGCGGCCAATCTGGACCGTGTCGGGTTTGATGCCTATCACGGTGCTCCAGCGGCACGTAACGTTTCCGGGAGCATCAGCGGTGACCTCGGTCAGGGTGAGCTGCGCATGGACAGCAAGGACTTTTCCCTGCACCTGGACCCAATCTTTGCCAAGCCATGGCAGTACATCCAGGCCAACGCACGGCTGACCTGGAAACTCGATCAACAAGGGTTCACCCTGATTGCGCCGTACCTGAAGGTGCTGGGCGAGGAGGGGAAGATTGCCGGCGACTTCCTGATTCGTCTGCATTTCGATCACACCCAGGAAGACTACATGGACCTGCGGGTCGGTCTGCTGGAAGGTGATGGACGCTACACCGCCAAGTACCTGCCGCAAGTCTTGAGCCCGGCGCTGGACGAATGGTTGCGTACGGCGATCCTCAAAGGTGCGGTGGATGAAGGTTTCTTCCAGTATCAGGGTTCGCTGAACCACGACGCCATTGCCGCTGCGCGCAGCATCAGCCTGTTCTTCAAAGTGCATGACGCCGAACTGGCCTTCCAGCCGGGTTGGCCGCATGTCGGCAAGGTCAGCGGCGATGTGTTCATTGAGGACAGCGGTGTGCGCATCCTGGCCAGCAAAGGGCAGTTGCTCGACACTCAGGTGAGCGATATCTACGTCAATATCCCCCATGCACCCGCCGGACAGAACACTCACCTGTTCCTGGACGGCGCATTCGCCGGTGGTCTGGGTGATGGCCTGAAGATTCTTCAGGAGGCGCCGATCGGTACGGGTTCGACTTTCGCCGGTTGGCAGGGCGAGGGTGAATTGCAGGGCAGTCTGAAACTGGATATTCCCTTGGCCAAGGGCGAAGATCCGAAAATTGTGGTCGACTTCAAAACCGCCCGGTCTCGTCTGAAGCTGAGTGATCCGGAGCTTGAGCTGACGCAGCTCAAAGGCGATTTCCGCTTTGACAGTGCCAAGGGGCTCAGTGGCCAGAACATTACGGCTCAGGCCTTTGAACGGCCGATCAGTGCACAGATTTATGCCAATGGCAGCCCCGGCAAGTTCAACACCCGGGTCACCGCCAGCGGCCAGGTGGCGGTGAAAAAACTCACCGATTGGCTGAAGGTCACTCAGCCGTTACCGGTTTCCGGGACGATCCCTTATCAGTTGCAGCTCAACCTCGACGGCGCCGACAGCCAGTTGATGGTCAGTTCCAGTCTCAAGGGTGTGGCCGTCGACTTGCCGGCACCGTTCGGTATGACCGCAGCGCAAGGTCGCGACACGGTGTTCCGCATGACCCTGCAAGGGCCGGAGCGGCGTTACTGGTTCGACTATGGTGATCTGGCGGATTTCACTTACGCGGCGCCCAGCGGCAACTTTGCCGATGGCCGGGGCGAGTTGTTCCTGGGGAGCGGCAGCGCACTGTTGCCGGGCGATAAAGGCCTGCGCATTCGCGGCGTGCTGTCGGAACTGGACGTCGAGCCATGGAAAGCCCTGATTGACCGTTACGCCGGGCAGGATCCGGGCGGTAGCGCCAAGCAACTGCTCAGCGGCGCAGACTTCAAGGTCGACAAGCTCTCGGGGTTTGGCACCACGCTGGATCAGGCACGCCTGCAACTGAATCGCAAGCCGACGGCCTGGGCGTTGCAACTCGACAGCCAACAGGCCAAAGGCAGTGTCGGGATTCCCGACGCCAAGTCCGCGCCAATTGCGATCAACCTGCAATCTGTACGGTTGCCGGCACCCGATCCCAAGGTGCAGGCCGACGAAAATGCACCGGACCCACTGGCTTCGGTCGACCCCACGAAAATTCCTGCACTGGATATCAATATTGACCAGCTGTATCAGGGCACAGATCTGGTAGGCGCCTGGTCGCTGAAGGTCCGCCCAATCGCCAAGGGCATAGCCTTCAACAGCATGAATCTGGGCCTCAAAGGCATGCAGCTGCAGGGCGCGGGTGGCTGGGAAGGCGTGGCGGGTGCCAGCAGCAGTTGGTACAAGGGGCGTCTTGAGGGCAAGAACCTTGGTGACGTACTCAAGGGCTGGGGTTTCGCACCGACGGTGACCAGCGAAGAATTCCATATGGACATCGACGGTCGTTGGCCGGGCTCACCGGCCTGGGTCGGTCCGAAACGTTACTCCGGCAGCCTGGATGCCACGCTACGCAAAGGTCAGTTCGTCGAAGTCGAAGGGGGCGCGCAGGCGTTGCGGGTGTTTGGCCTGCTCAACTTCAACTCGATCGGCCGTCGTTTGCGCCTGGACTTCTCCGACCTGTTCGGCAAAGGGTTGAGTTACGACCGGGTCAAGGGATTGCTGGTGGCCAGCAATGGGGTCTATGTCACTCGTGAACCGATCATCCTGACCGGTCCATCGAGTAACCTGGAACTCAACGGTACGCTGGACCTGGTGGGTGACAGGGTCGATGCGAATCTGTTGCTGACCTTGCCGTTGACCAACAACCTGCCGATTGCTGCGCTGATCGTCGGCGCGCCGGCGGTAGGCGGTGCACTGTTTCTGATCGACAAGCTGATCGGTGATCGCGTGGCGCGCTTTGCCAGCGTCAAATACACCATCAAGGGTCCGTGGAAAGAACCGAAAATCACCTTCGACAAACCTTTTTGAGCGCTTTTTTGAAAGGCCACGGTTCGCCCTATGGAGTAGCATGGCTGCATACCTGATACGGAGTGCGCCATGTCTCTTGCGGTGATTCAAATGGTCAGTCAGAGCGACGTGCTGACCAACCTGACCCATGCCCGGCACTTGCTTGTGCAAGCGGCAGCGGGCGGTGCGCGACTGGCGGTGTTGCCGGAAAACTTCGCGGCCATGGGCCGTCGCGATATCGCTGACATCGGTCGCGCCGAGGCCTTGGGCGAAGGCCCGATCCTGCCCTGGTTGAAA
>CAYNGZ010000017.1:0-9088 GCA_964396695.1 uncultured Pseudomonas sp. | reverse complement strand
CTCACCACTCCGGTCTTATGAGAGTGGAGTGACAATTCCGCCCTCCAACCGCTGGAGCGAGGTTCCCGCCAGAGAGTTTTGACTGCACCCGTATTTTCGGACAGCTTGCGTCATCGTTGACGCCCACGGCGAGCAAGCTAATTACTACAATGTCTGTGTTGATTGCAATACGGAGTGCGCCATGTCTCTTGCGGTGATTCAAATGGTCAGCCAAAGCGATGTGCTGGCCAATCTGGCCCAGGCCCGTCGGCTGCTCGAACAAGCGGCCGCTGGCGGTGCAAAACTGGCGGTATTGCCGGAAAACTTCGCCGCCATGGGCCGGCGCGACATTGCCGACATCGGGCGCGCCGAAGCGTTGGGCGAAGGCCCGATCCTGCCCTGGTTGAAACAGACCGCTCGCGACCTCAAGTTATGGATAGTGGCCGGCACCTTGCCGTTACCGCCAGTGGATCAACCGCAGGCGAAGTCCAATGCCTGCTCGTTATTGATCGATGAGCACGGTGAAACGGTGGCGCGCTACGACAAGCTGCATTTGTTCGATGTCGATGTGGCGGACAATCGTGGTCGCTACCGTGAATCCGATGACTATGCTCATGGCAGTAAGGTAGTCGTTGCCGATACGCCGGTCGGCCGGGTGGGCCTGACGGTTTGTTACGACCTGCGTTTTCCGGAGCTGTACAGCGAACTGCGCGCAGCCGGGGCAGAGCTGATTACCGCACCGTCGGCGTTTACCGCGGTGACGGGCGCAGCCCATTGGGAGGTGCTGATCCGTGCACGAGCCATCGAGACCCAGTGTTATGTGTTGGCGGCCGCCCAGGGTGGAACTCATCCGGGACCGCGTGAAACCTTTGGCCACGCGGCGATAGTCGACCCGTGGGGGCGCGTGCTGGCGCAGCAGGATCAAGGCGAAGCCGTGCTGCTGGCCGAACGCGATAGCAGCGAACAGGCGTCCATCCGGGCGCGGATGCCGGTGTCCAGTCATCGGCGCTTTTTCTCGCAGGGCGCGCAGCGGCCTGCCTCAGAACGTGGAATTAAGGCGTAAAACCTATGAGCGAGTTGTTGTCCTCAGTCAGTGAACATTTGCTAGCGCCGGGCGGCGTGACGATTGAAAACCTGCAAAGCGTGCTGGGCGATCTGGCCGGCCCGGGCATCGATGCGGCCGACCTGTATTTCCAGGGCCAGATTTCCGAGTCCTGGGCGCTGGAAGACGGCATCGTCAAGGAAGGCAGCTTCAACCTCGATCAGGGTGTCGGCGTGCGTGCGCAATCGGGTGAAAAAACCGGTTTTGCCTACAGTAATGCAATCACCCTTGAAGCCCTGGGCCTGGCGGCCCGTGCTGCGCGTTCGATCTCCCGTGCGGGACAGAACGGTACGGTGCAGGCGTTCGGCACACAGGATGTAGCCCGCTTGTACGGGCCGGACAACCCGCTGGAAGTGATGACGCGCGCCGAGAAGGTCGAGTTGCTCAAGCGTATCGATGTGGCAACTCGCGCGCTCGATCCACGTATCCAGCAAGTCACCGTGAGCATGGCCGGCGTCTGGGAGCGCATTCTGGTGGCCTCCACTGACGGCGGTCTGGCGGCCGATGTGCGACCCCTGGTGCGTTTCAACGTCAGTGTGATCGTCGAGCAGAACGGTCGCCGCGAACGCGGTGGTCATGGCGGCGGCGGGCGTACCGATTACCGCTATTTCCTCGCTGAAGACCGTGCCATGAGCTACGCCCGTGAGGCGTTGCGTCAGGCGCTGGTGAATCTCGAAGCCATTCCGGCGCCGGCTGGTACCTTGCCGGTGGTTCTGGGGTCGGGCTGGTCCGGCGTGTTGCTGCACGAAGCGGTCGGCCATGGTCTGGAAGGCGACTTCAACCGTAAAGGCAGTTCGGCCTACAGCGGCCGGATGGGTGAGAGGGTGGCGTCCAAACTCTGCACCATCGTCGATGACGGCACGCTGGCTGGTCGTCGCGGGTCGTTGAGTATCGACGATGAAGGCACCCCGACCGAGTGCACCACGCTGATCGAAAACGGCGTGCTCAAGGGCTACATGCAGGACAAGCTCAACGCCCGCCTGATGGGCTTGGCGCGCACCGGCAACGGTCGTCGCGAGTCTTACGCGCACCTGCCGATGCCGCGCATGACCAACACCTACATGCTCGGTGGCGAAAGCGATCCGGCCGAAATCATTGCCTCGGTGAAGAAAGGCATCTACTGCGCCAACCTGGGCGGTGGACAGGTCGACATCACCAGCGGCAAGTTTGTGTTCTCCACCAGCGAGGCGTACCTGATCGAGGACGGCAAGATTACTGCGCCGGTCAAAGGGGCAACGTTGATCGGGAACGGCCCGGAAGCCATGAGCCGGGTGTCGATGGTCGGTAACGACCTGGCGCTGGACAGCGGGGTAGGGACGTGCGGCAAGGATGGTCAGTCGGTGCCGGTGGGTGTCGGCCAGCCAACCTTGAAAATCGACGCGATCACCGTGGGTGGTACGGGCGCGTAAAAAGATGTGCAGGAGCTGCCGCAGGCTGCGATCTTTGCTTTTAAAAGATCAAAAGATCGCAGCCTGCGACAGCTCCTGCGGGGCGAGGTTATTCAGCGCAGGCCGCGTTGAGTCTCGTCCAGCTCACGGATGTACTTGAAGATTTTACGGCTGGAAGCAGGAGGCTTGTTTTGCGCAACCTCGTGCTGGGCCTGACGGATCATGGAGCGCAATTGCTGGCGATCCGCTTCCGGGTAGTCGACGACGAACTTTTCCAGAACGGCATCGTCACCGGCAATCAGGCGATCTCGCCAGCGCTCCAGGTTATGGAAACGCTCGTTGTACTGGCGAGTGGAGGCATCGAGTTGATCGAGCAAAACCAGAATCGCGTCAGTGTCCTGATCGCGCATCAGTTTGCCGATGAACTGAAGGTGTCGTTTACGCGCAATGTGCGCGGTGTGCTTGGGGGCTTCGGCCAGGGCCCGACGCAAGGCGTCGGTCAACGGCAGTTTTGCCAGCAAGTCAGGCTTGAGTGTTGTAAGGCGCTCGCCAAGGTCAACCAGAGCATGCAGCTCGCGTTTGACCTGGGATTTGCTTTTTTCTCCCGTATCGAGGGAGTCGTCGTAAGAATCAACCATGGTGGCCGTCCGCAAAGAAACGCCGCCATGATAACCAGTCGGGGGCCGCTTGTCCGGCCCGGTCGCTCGATGACCTTGACCGAAAGCAGAATTTGAGTGGAGAACAGCATGAGTGCAGTTGAAAGCGTCGGCCCACAAGCGTTGCCGGCACTGCAAGAGCAAGTCGAGCAGATCATCGCCGAAGCCAGGCGTCAGGGCGCCAGTGCCTGCGAAGTGGCTGTGTCTCTGGAGCAGGGCCTGTCGACCTCGGTGCGTCAGCGCGAAGTTGAAACCGTTGAGTTCAACCGTGATCAGGGCTTTGGCATCACCTTGTATGTGGGCCAGCGCAAAGGCTCGGCCAGCACATCGGCCAGTGGCCCCGAGGCCATCCGCGAAACTGTCGCCGCCGCCCTGGCCATCGCTAAACACACCTCCGAAGACGAACACTCAGGCCTGGCCGACGCTGCACTGATGGCCAAGGACTTGCCGGACTTCGACCTGTTCCACGAATGGGATATCACCCCCGAGCAAGCCATCGAGCGGGCGCTGGCCTGTGAAGCGGCGGCGTTCGCCACCGACAGCCGGATCAAGAACGCCGACGGCACCACCTTGAGTACTCACCAAGGGTGCCGCGTGTACGGCAACAGCCATGGCTTTATCGGTGGTTATGCGTCTACACGCCACAGCCTGAGTTGCGTGATGATTGCCGAAGCTGAAGGCCAGATGCAGCGCGACTATTGGTATGACGTCAATCGCCAGGGCAATCTGCTGGCTGATCCGGCAAGCATCGGTCAGCGTGCGGCGCAACGGGCGGCCAGCCGTCTGGGCGCGCGTCCGGTGCCGACCTGCGAAGTACCGGTGCTGTTTTCCGCAGAATTGGCGGGCGGTCTGTTCGGCAGTTTCCTCAGTGCGATTTCGGGTGGCAACCTGTACCGCAAGTCGTCGTTCCTCGAAGGTGCGCTGGGCCAGAAACTGTTCCCTGAATGGCTGACGATCGATGAGCGTCCGCACCTGATGCGCGCCTTGGGCAGTTCGGCGTTCGATGGCGATGGTCTGGCAACGTATGCCAAACCGTTCGTCGAAAAAGGTGAGCTGGTGTCTTATGTGTTGGGTACTTATTCCGGGCGCAAACTCGGCATGCCGAGCACCGCGAACGCGGGTGGGGTGCACAACCTGTTCGTCACCCATGGCGACGAAGATCAGGCGGCGCTGTTACGGCGCATGGGGCGCGGCTTGCTGGTGACCGAATTGATGGGCCAGGGCTTGAACATGGTCACTGGTGACTACTCTCGTGGGGCGGCGGGTTTCTGGGTCGAAAACGGCGAAATCCAGTTCGCGGTCCAGGAGGTGACGATTGCCGGCAACATGCGCGACATGTTCAAGCAGATCATTGCGGTGGGTAATGACCTGGAGCTGCGCAGTAACATTCGCACAGGTTCGGTGTTGATCGAGCGGATGACCGTCGCAGGTAGCTAAGCGCAGCCGTGATACATGAAAGCGCGCCACCCATTGGGTGGCGCGCTTTTTTAATGGTTGAGGAAAGGTTCGGGCCGCGTTCGGACGATCCTTTACTCGCCTTCACCGAAATAGTTGTTGATCAACGCCTTCAACGCGTCCAGCGCATCCTGGGCTTGCTCACCTTCTGCGTTAAGGTGGATCGTCGTTCCCTTGCCGGCGGCCAGCATCATCATGGACATGATGCTCTTGCCATCGACCATCTTGTTCACGTCGGGGGTGCGGCCCACTCTGATCTCGCAGGGAAACTCCGCAGCTTTGCCCACGAATTTGGCAGAAGCGCGGGCATGCAGACCCAGTTTGTTGATGATTTCAATTTCCAGAGCAGGCATCGCGGTGTGAATCCTTTAGCTAAGGTCGCGGTGGCGAACCTGGACGTTCTTCAGGGATTGTTGCAGGACCTGGCCCAGGCGTTCGGTCAGGTAGACGGAGCGGTGATGCCCGCCGGTGCAGCCAATGGCGATTGTGACGTAAGCGCGGTTACTGGCGGCAAAGCGCGGTAGCCATTTGAGCAGGTAAGTGGAGATGTCCTGGAACATCTCTTCGACATCCGGCTGAGCGGCCAGGTATTCGGCCACCGGTTGATCCAGTCCGGACTGCGAGCGTAGCTCCGGTTTCCAGTATGGGTTCGGCAGGCAACGTACGTCGAACACCAGATCGGCGTCGACCGGCATGCCTCGCTTGAAGCCGAAGGACTCTACCAGAAACGCAGTGCCCGGCTCTGGCTGGTTCAGGAGGCGCAACTTGATGGTGTCACGCAGCTGATACAGGTTCAGATTGGTGGTGTTGAGCTTGAGGTCTGCGAGGTCGGAAATCGGCCCCAGCAGATTGGTTTCGTCATCGATGGCTTCGGCCAGCGAACGGTTTGCGTTGCTCAACGGATGGCGTCGACGGGTTTCCGAAAAACGCTTGAGCAGGGTTTCTTCGTCAGCGTCCAGATACAGCACGTCGCATTGAATGTGCCGGCTGCGCACTTCTTCCAACAGCTCCGGGAAGCGTGACAGATGGCTCGGCAGGTTACGTGCATCGATGGAAACCGCGACCAGTGGCTGCGCCAGTTCGGTGTGAATCAATGCGCGCTCGGCCAGTTCCGGCAACAGGCCGGCCGGCAGGTTGTCGATGCAGTAGTAGCCGTTGTCCTCCAGTACATCGAGGGCGGTGCTTTTACCTGAGCCAGAGCGGCCGCTGACGATGATCAAGCGCATGGTTAGTGACCGTTCTGCTCTTGGAGGACAACTTGATACAACGCTTCATTGCTGGCGGCGCTGCGCAGGCGATCACGGACCTCTTTACGGTCGAGCATGCTGGCGATCTGGCGGAGCAGTTCCAGGTGTGCATCGGTAGCGGCTTGCGGGACCAGCAGCACGAACAGCAGGTCGACCGGTGCGCCGTCGATGGCGTCGAAATCTATGGGGGCGTCCAGGTGCATCAGGGCACTGATGGGCGACTCGCAACCTTTGAGGCGGCAGTGGGGGATGGCGATGCCGTTGCCAAAACCGGTGGAGCCGAGTTTTTCACGGGCGACCAGGCTCTCGAAGACGTCCTGCATGGCCAGATCCGGCACTTCGCGGGCGATCAGGTTGGCAATTTGTTCGAGGGCTTTCTTTTTACTGCCGCCCGGCACGTTCACCAGGGAACGGCCGGGGGTCAGGATGTTTTCAAGTCGAATCATGGGTTGGGGATATTAACGACCGGTTGCGCCTTGGAGCTGGCCCTGGGTCTTTTCCTTATGCTTTTTGAGTTGGCGATCCAGTTTGTCGGTCAGGGCGTCGATCGCGGCATACATGTCGTTATGCTCAGCGTTGGCGACCACTTCTCCACCGGGGATATGCAGCGTGGCTTCGATTTTCTGCAACAGCTTCTCGACGGTCATCGTGACCTGCACGTTGGTGATCTTGTCGAAATGCCGCTCCAATCGGTCGAGTTTTTCGCCGATGTAGGTGCGCAGAGGTTCGGTGACTTCCAGTTGGTGTCCACTGATATTGACTTGCATACAGCTTCTCCTTCGTTGCCAGTGCATAAGGCGGCAGGCGAGTTGCCTGCCACTAGGGTGTGTCCGAAAAGTTTTCGAACACGCCCCGGAACGCTGTGGCGTAGCCCGCTACATCAACCGCTTGCGCTCGCTCGAAGGTGCGATGCCGAGAGACTCGCGGTACTTGGCGACGGTGCGGCGGGCCACCTGAATGCCTTGTGCCTCCAGTAAACCAGCGATCTTGCTGTCACTCAACGGCTTTTTCTGATTTTCCGCGGCAACCAGTTTTTTGATGATCGCGCGGATCGCCGTGGACGAGCATTCACCGCCTTCCGAGGTGCTGACGTGGCTGGAGAAAAAGTATTTCAGCTCATAAATACCACGGGGGGTATGCATGAATTTTTGCGTGGTCACCCGTGAGATCGTCGATTCGTGCATGCCGACCGCTTCGGCGATGTCATGCAGGACCAGCGGCTTCATCGCCTCATCGCCGTACTCAAGGAAGCCGCGCTGGTGCTCGACAATCTGGGTGGCGACTTTCATCAGGGTTTCGTTGCGGCTTTGCAGGCTCTTGATGAACCAGCGCGCTTCCTGCAACTGATTGCGCATGAAGGTGTTGTCGGCGCTGGTGTCGGCGCGACGGACGAAGCCGGCGTATTGCGGGTTGACGCGCAGGCGCGGGACCGACTCCTGGTTCAGCTCCACCAGCCAACGCTCGTTGTCTTTGCGCACGATGACATCGGGAACCACGTATTCGGCTTCGCTGGACTCGATTTGCGAGCCCGGACGCGGGTTGAGACTCTGTACCAGTTCAATGACCTGGCGCAGTTCATCTTCCTTGAGTTTCATGCGGCGCATCAGTTGGCTGTAGTCGCGGCTGCCCAGCAGGTCGATGTAATCGATGACGAGGCGCTTGGCCTCAGCCAGCCAAGGGGTCTTGGCGGGTAACTGGCGCAGTTGCAGCAGCAGGCATTCACCGAGATTGCGTGCGCCGATGCCCGCCGGCTCGAATTGCTGGATGCGATGCAGGACTGCTTCGATCTCGTCCAGCTCGATGTCCAGCTCCGGATCGAAGGCTTCGAGGATTTCCTCGAGGGTTTCGTCCAGATAGCCCTGATTGTTGATGCAGTCGATCAGGGTCACGGCGATCAGTCGATCGGTGTCGGACATCGGCGCCAGGTTCAGTTGCCAGAGCAGATGGCTCTGCAGGCTTTCGCCGGCGGAAGTGCGAGTGGTGAAGTCCCATTCGTCGTCATCATTGCTCGGCAGGCTGCTGGCGCTGGTCTGGTAAACGTCTTCCCAGGCGGTGTCGACCGGCAGTTCGTTGGGGATGCGCTCGTTCCATTCGCCTTCATCAAGGTTATCCACCGTGGGGGCGGTTTC
This sequence comes from uncultured Pseudomonas sp., assembly GCA_964396695.1. Taxonomy (GTDB): domain Bacteria; phylum Pseudomonadota; class Gammaproteobacteria; order Pseudomonadales; family Pseudomonadaceae; genus Aquipseudomonas. The sequence goes on along the minus strand of CAYNGZ010000017.1, from coordinate 1,132 downwards.
CTGATAGGACGGTTCCTGGATATCGGTGTTGGGTTTCTGCTCGATGTTGTCCGCCATGGGGTCGGCGTTGTCGAAGTCGTCGCCGTCTTCCTGGCGTTCGAGCATTGGATTGGACTCCAGTGCTTCCTGGATTTCCTGTTGCAGGTCCAGGGTCGACAATTGGAGCAGGCGGATGGCCTGTTGCAGCTGCGGGGTCATCGTCAGCTGCTGGCCCATTCTCAAGACTAGCGATGGTTTCATGGCAGGGGCTTAACACCTTATTCGCCGGCGCACATGCGCCATCCACTACAGGGCGCCGGAGCGCCAAACATAAGCAAATTATATGCCTGAAACTGAAGTGTTTGCCTAGAGCGCTGTAACAATAAAAGCATACAGAACTTTATTATTGACGCAGTGCCCTGATGACTGGCTGCACACCTGAGGCGGCATGCTCGCCTGAAGCGCTGCAACAATATAAACGCATGTTTCTATTGGGCAAGCGCTCCGACGACTGGCCAGGCACCTCAGCGCTTACAGGCGGAACTCATGGCCCAGGTACACTTCCTTGACCAGGTTGTTGGCCAGGATGGTTTCGGCGTCGCCTTCGGCGATCAACTGGCCGTCGTTGACGATATAGGCGGTTTCGCAGATGTCCAGGGTTTCGCGGACGTTGTGGTCCGTAATCAACACACCGATGCCTTTGGCCTTGAGGTGATGAATGATCTGCTTGATATCACCCACCGAAATCGGGTCCACGCCGGCGAAAGGTTCGTCGAGCAGGATGAACTTCGGCGCCGTGGCCAGGGCGCGAGCGATTTCCACGCGGCGACGTTCGCCACCGGAAAGGCTCATGCCGAGGTTTTCGCGGATGTGGTTGATGTGGAATTCCTGCAGCAGGCTTTCCAGCTCCTTGCGGCGACCGGCCTTGTCGAGTTCCTTGCGGGTCTCGAGGATGGCCATGATGTTGTCGGCGACCGAGAGCTTGCGGAAAATCGATGCTTCCTGCGGCAGATAGCCGATACCTGCGCGTGCACGACCGTGCATGGGCTGGTGACTGACGTCCAGGTCGTCGATCAGTACGCGCCCCTGGTCGGCCTGGACCAGGCCGACGATCATGTAGAAGCAGGTGGTCTTGCCGGCGCCGTTCGGGCCG
>CAYNGZ010000016.1:7318-31343 GCA_964396695.1 uncultured Pseudomonas sp. | reverse complement strand
TGCCAGCCCTGGCCCATGTTCCTTACGCGACAGCGCGGCCTCGAAGAGGGGGCGGACCCTCCTACAGGTGATCTGGCGGTCATCAGAGATGTATGGATACCGATGCTTTTAGCGTCGGTAGCCGGAACCGGTGTGTTGTTGGGGTAAATGCGCCTCTGCGCGGAACAGCTTTTCGCGCAAGGTGCCTTCGTCATAAACGGTCTTGTACGACCCGCGTCGTTGCAACTCGGGAATCACCAGGTCGATGAAATCGACATAGCTTTCCGGGGTGACGATGCGGGTCAGGTTGAAGCCGTCCAGGCCGGTTTCAGCCATCCAGGATTCCAGTTCATCGGCGACCTGTTCAGGCGAACCGACCACGGTGATGTAGCGGCCGCCCAAGGCGTGTTGCTCAAGCAGCTTGCGTCGGGTCCAGTCGTTGTTTTGCAGGTTTTTGGTGGCGGACTGGATGGCGTTGTTTTTCACATACTGGATCGGCTCATCGAGTCCGTACTCGGAAAAGTCGATCCCGGTCGACGCGGAGAAATGTGCCACCCCAGCCTCGGCACTGGCGTAGCTCAGGTACTCGGCGTGCTTGGCCCAGGCAAGTTCCTCGGTTGCACCGACGATCACGTTCAGCCCCATGAAGACCTTGATGTCCTCGGGGTTGCGCCCGGCAGTGGCAGCGCTGGCGCGGACTTTGTCCACCTGCACCTTGGTCGAGGCCTTGTTCTGGCCACTGATGAACACGCATTCGGCGTGTTGCCCGGCAAATACCAGACCACGGTCCGAGCTACCGGCCTGAAACAGCACCGGTGTGCGCTGTGGTGAAGGTTCGCAGAGGTGATAACCCTCGACCTGATAGAACTCGCCGTGGTGCTCGATCTTGTGGACTTTTCCCGGTTGGGCGTAGATCCGCTGCACGCGGTCGTTGATCACCGCATCGTTTTCCCAGCTGCCTTCCCAGAGCTTGTACAGCACCTGCAGGTACTCGTCGGCCTGGTCGTAACGCCGGTCATGTTCGACCTGGGAGCGATGGCCCATGGCCTTGGCGGCGCTGTCGAGGTAGCCGGTGACGATGTTCCAGCCGACCCGGCCCCGGCTCAGGTGATCGAGTGTCGACAGGCGCCGGGCGAACAGATACGGCGGCTCATAGGTCAGGTTGGCGGTCAGGCCGAAGCCGAGGTTCCTGGTCACCGCGGCCATGGCCGACACCAGCAGCAACGGGTCGTTGACCGGCAACTGGATCGACTCCTTGAGCGGCACATCGACCGAGTGCTGGTACACGTCGTAAACCCCGACGATGTCGGCGATGAACAGCCCGTCGAACAGCCCGCGCTCCAGCAACTGAGCTAGCCCGGTCCAGTATTCGACGGTCTTGTACTGGGTCGAGTTGTCCCGTGGGTGGGTCCACAGGCCGTGGTTGATGTGCCCGATGCAGTTCATGTTGAAGGCATTGAGCAGGATCTTTTTTTTCGGTTTCAGAGACATACCCATCAAATCGTTCCCCGCAGTGGCGGGTTTTCATCGTTGAGGTAGTAGTTGCCAATCGCGTGGTATTTCCAGCGCACCGGGTCGTGCAGGGTATGCACACGGGCGTTGCGCCAGTGACGGTCCAGTCCGTGCTCGGCCAGGGTCGCCTGGCTGCCGGACAGTTCGAACAGCGTGCTGCCGGCCGCCAGGGATATTTCCGTGCTGATGGCGCGCGCTTCGGCCACGGCAATCGAGGCCGCCGCGATGGTCTCGGCATTGGTGTCGGCCTGGGCGCGGTCGAGGAATTCTCCGGCGCGTTCGAGCAGTGCTTCAGTCGCGTGCAAGCGGATGCTCAGGTGGCCGAAGCTTTTGATCGTCAGCGGGTCTTCGGTGGCTGTGTCATTGCCGGAGTCGATCCACGGACGGGTTTTGGTCCGCACGAAATGCAGCGCGTCTTCATAGGCGGCGCGGGCGATGCCGGTGTCGATGGCCGCATGGAGAATCTGCGCCAACGGGCCGACCGGGGTCGGACGTTCGAAGGCGCTTTGAAACGGGACCACATCGTTGGCCGCGACATAGACGTCTTCGAACACCACCGAGCCGCTGCCGGTGGTGCGTTGGCCGAAGCCGCTCCAGTCATCGATGACCGTCAGGCCCTGGCTGTCGCGCGGGACGAAGGCCAGTTGCTGGACGCCGTGTTCATCGACCACCGTGGTAGGAATCCGTTGCGCGTAGATCGCCCCGGTGGAGTAGAACTTGCGGCCGTTGATGCGAAAGCCGTTGCCATCGGGAGTCAGGCTGGTGACCCGGTCGTGAGCGGTTTTGGTGCCGAGTTCGGCCAGCGCATTGCCGAAGCGCTGACCGGCGAGGACTTCGGCGTACAGGCGTTTTTGCTGCTCGGGTGTGCCATTCACGCGCAGCACTTCGAGGGCATAAAAGTGGTTCTGCGGGATCTGCCCCAGCGAGCCGTCAGCCTGAGCGATCAGCGCGATGACCTTGGCCAGGGTGACGTTGGAAACCCCCGCGCCACCGAACGCCTTGGGCACGCTGATGCCCCACAGGCCCGAGCGCGAGAAAACCTCCAGTTCAGGGTAGGGCAGGCGCCGTTCGCGGTCACGCAGGGCGCTGTCGCGCTTGAAGTCTTCGGCCAGATCGCTGGCGACGACGAGGGCTTGTTCATCGCTGGTAATGACCGCGACGTGATGAGAAAGAGTCATGTGTTTCTCCAGATGTCCGGTCGGTCAGATCCAGGAATGCCGGGCAGGCAAGGTGCCGTTCAAGTGATAGGTGCCCACGGCGTGGTACTTCCAGCGCACCGGATCGTGCAGGGTGTGCACGCGTGCGTTGCGCCAGTGGCGGTCGAGGTTGAACTCGGCGAGCGTGGCGCGGCTGCCGGCCAGCTCGAAGAGCTTTTCGCTGGCCAGCAGCGAGATCTCGGTAGTCAGCACCTTGGCTTCGGCGACCGCAATCGAAGCACGGGCGGCAGACTCGGCGGTGACGGGCGCGGCACTGACGTGATCGAGTACTTGCCCGGCCTTGCGCAGCAGCGCCTCGGCGGCGTGCAGTTCGATTTTCAGTTTGCCGATATCGGCAATCACATAGAGGTCATCGCTGGCGCGGTCGACCTTGGCATCGATCCATGGCCGTGCGCGTTCACGAACGAAGCTGATGGCATCGTCGATGGCGCCGCGTGCAATACCGACGTCGATGGCGGCTTGAATCAGCTGTGACACGGCACCCTGAATATTCGGGCTGTCGTTGATTCGCCAGTTTTCCACCACCAGATCGGCATCGACCCGCACGTTGTTCAGTAGCACGGTGCCGCTGGCGGTGGTGCGCTGGCCGAAGCCCGACCAGTCGTCGACGATGCGCAGCCCCGGAGTGCCACGGCGGACGAAGGCGATGACTTGCTTGCCATCGTCGTTCAGTGCCTTGACGGCGATCCAGTGAGCGAACAGTGCGCCCGTGGAGTAAAACTTCTGACCGTTGATGACGTAGCCATCGCCGTCAGCGGTGATTCGGGCCTTGAGTTCCAGGGTGTTTCTGGTGCCGCGTTCCGGCCCCGCGTTGCCGATCCGCCAGCCGTCGAGCACGCTCTGGAACAGCTGCTTTTTCTGCCGCTCGCTGGCGGTGTGCTGGAGCAGGTTGAGAATGCCGAACTGGTTCTGCGGGATCTGTCCCAGCGCCGGGTCGGCCGCGGAAATGATCGCGAAGACCGCGGCAATGGTTGCGAATGAAAGGTCGGGGCAACCGAATTCCTTGCCAATGCCAACTCTGCCAAGGCCCACTCGGGGGACCTGTTCGATTTCCGCCCAGGGCAACTTGCGCTGTTGATCGCGTCGCGCGGCTTGCAGGCGGGCGACATCAGCGAGTTCACGGGCGGCTTCGAGGGCTTGTGCGTCGTTGCTTAAAACCTGCGCGGGCAACAGCAGCGGGGGAATGTCCAGATCACTCTGAACGTTTGCATCTGCCAGATTAGACATCAGCGCCGCTCCCTGGCTGCACACAATGCCCTGGCGATATGCACCGGGGTGATTTTGTTCCTGACCATACCTACCTCACATCTCATGGATAAGCCGCATCGTGCGGCGAAATCGAAATCAAGAATGTCCGGTGGTCCGGTGTATATACCTTAAACGTGTATAAAAAATTAATGAACTAACTTTTAGGAATATGCATAGAAGGGTGTCGATATCATCAAGATCGCAGGCTTCGCCAGCTCCTGCAGGTGAACGCGGTTGGCGTAGGAGCTGGCGCAGCCTGCGATCTTTTTGTCTCAATGACGACGGTCTTCGGCGGTGCGATGTACGTCTTTCGGCAGCACTTTGAGGTACGGATTGGCACCGCCGATTTTCAAGGTGCGCGATGGTGCCCAGCGTGAGTTGTTACCCGCGCGGTCGAGAATGCAATAAGTGACTTCCAGTCGATGGTCTTCGCCGGCTTCGAGAATGACGGCGGGTGGCACCCAGACGTTGATTGGTTGGCCGACTTCGTTCGGCTTGATCCTGGGCAGGTCCATGCGCACGTCGCCCCAGCGCAGGGTGATTGCATCGTCCGCCGCCATGTTCAGGTAGGGTTCGATGGTCAGCGGTACACCACGTTTGATCTGGCTGGGGTTGACCCCGTGACGGCGAATCATCTCGGGAATGCCCAACGGCTCCAGGCGCTGGTTTTCATCGGCGCACAAGGTATGGGGATGACCACCCGGGCAGTCGAGTTTGACCTGAACCCGTTTCGCCGCGGACAGCGCCGGGCCTTGCCCGACTTGCATGAGCCGGTAGTGGATACGCGAGCTGCCATTACGGATAAAACTCTCCGGGACCCGCAGGTTGAGTGGCTGGCCGACATCCGTACGGTTGAGCACCCTTGAGGCCACATAGCAGTTGTCCCAGAACAATTCGATCAGGTCACCTTCGTCCATGCCGGCATAGGGCGGTATCTCGATCAGCAGGTGAGCAGCAGAGGTGATGTTGATGGCCGATCCGGGCGACTGTGTCAGGTTGGGAGCCGCCAGTTCAACTTTGTTCGACAGACAGGTCATAAGTGTTCTCCTTGAAATATCGCAGCGAAATCCATTTCGAAAGTGTCGAAGGCGTTAGTGTAGTAGCAATTTGGGTTGTTCAATGTTTGGTAATGAAGCGTTAAACAGGTTCAGGCGTTATTAAGTACCGATGGGTGCCTAGATAAGTGAGTGCTCGACAAGGTGTCAATAGACGAAAGTTGAGAACTTTGGAATGCCGGGTTATTCAGATGTTTCCTACCCGAGATAAGAGATCTATGGACATGTTGTTTGGATTTTTCTTGGGTGTGCCCGATTTGTGAGCCAGTATTTCCTGTGCTTTCTGGCTGTTGATCAATCTGAACGTGTCAGAGGTTACGCGACGGGAGGACAGGGCAGGAGGTATTTATATACCGCTTTCGATAGACGTGATTCAGTAACTCTGAAAGTCGGTGAAAGGCAGGTTGATGAAAGTAAAGTAGTGCGGTAAGTGTCACTTCCATCCGTGGAAGTTGACAGCGGTTAATGCGGTTTTGGTGTGATACAGAACTTCAGGCGTTGAGGAACTTACTGAGAAATTGCCGGGTTCTTTCTTCTTTCGGATGGGCAAACAATGCCTTCGCTTCACCCTGTTCGACGATAACGCCTTTGTCGAAAAACACCACCCGGTTCGCCACATCGCGAGCGAAGCCCATTTCGTGGGTGACGATGACCATGGTGCGTTTTTCTTCGGCCAGACCGCGAATGGTCGCCAGCACTTCGCCGACCAGTTCCGGATCGAGCGCCGACGTGGGTTCGTCGAAGAGGATCACTTCCGGCTCCATGGCCAGCGCCCGGGCGATTGCCACGCGCTGTTGCTGCCCACCGGACAGCCTGCGCGGATAAGCGTCTTCCTTGCCCGCCAGACCGACCTTGGCCAGCAGTTTTCGACCCAGCGCCAGCGCCTGATCCCTTGGGGTTTTCTTCACCACCAAAGGGCCTTCGATGACGTTTTCCAACGCCGTGCGATGGGGGAACAGGTTGAAGTTCTGAAACACGAAACCGACATGCTGGCGCAACTGCCGCACCAGGCTCTGCTGCTGGTTCAGCGGGCGGCTGCCATCGATCTCGATATCGCCCACCTTGATCCGGCCGCTGGTGGGTTCTTCGAGAAAGTTCAGGCATCGCAGGAAGGTGGTCTTGCCTGAGCCGCTGGGGCCGATGATCGCCACTACCTCGCCTTCTTCAACCGTGAGATCGATGCCATTGAGGACCGTCTGACCCTTGAATTGCTTCGTCAGTTTTTCCACGACAATCATGGGATCAGGACTCCTGGTCGTGCCGATTGACCCGCTCTTCCAACTGGTTTTGCAGGTGCGAAAGCACGGTTGCAAGCACCCAGTAGATCACTGCGGCGGCAAGATACATGGTGAAAATTTCGAAGGTGCGGGCGGTGATCAGCTGTGCCTGACGGAACAGCTCCGGCACCTGAATGGTCGCCGCCAGCGCGGTGTCCTTGACCAGCGAAATGAAACTGTTGCCCAGTGGCGGCAGTGCCGTGCGCGCAGCCTGCGGCAGGATGGCCCGGCGCAGGGTTTGCGCACGGGTCATGCCGATACTGGCCGCCGCTTCCCACTGGCCGCGCTCGATGGAGCTGATCGCGGCACGGAGGATTTCGCAGGCGTAGGCGGCCATGTTCAGCGAGAAGCCGATCAAGGCGGCCGGCAGCGGATCCAGTTCGATACCCAATTGCGGCAAGCCGTAATAGATCACGAACAGTTGCACCAGCAACGGCGTGCCGCGAAAGAACGACACGTAGACGCGGGCGATCCAGCTCACCAGCTTGAAGCGCGACAGGCGCATCAACGCCAGGGCGAAGCCCAGCAACAGGCCGAAGAACATCCCGCCCAGGCTGAGGATGACCGTGAAATACGCGCCCTTGAGCAGAAAGGGCGCGGAGTCCAGCGCGAGTTGAAAGCCCGCTTCCATTATTGAGTGACGTCAGCGTTGAAGTACTTTTGCGAGATCTTTTTCAGCGTACCGTCGGCGCGCAGTTTCTCGATGGCCTTGTTCACCGCTGCCAACAGTTCAGGTTCGCCTTTGCGCAGGGCGATACCGGCTTCCTGACGGGAGAACGCTTCGCCGGAGACAGCGGTGTCCTTGGCCTTGCTCACCAATTCAAGGGCCGCCAGGCGGTCTACCAGAATCGCGTCGATACGGCCTACACGCAGGTCCTGGTACTTGGTCGGATCATCGTCATAGGTCTTGATGATGGCTTTCGGAACGTTGTCCTTGAGCCACTGCTCGTAGTTGGTGCCCAGGCCCACACCGACTTTCTTGCCGGCCAGGTCGGCGGCGGTCCTGATGGTGCCTTCGTTTTTCTTCAGGGTCAGCGCCTGGATCCCGGAGATGGTGTAGGGCTCGGAGAAGTCATACTTTTTCTTGCGCTCTTCGGAGATGGTCACCTGGTTGATCACTGCGTCCAGACGTTTGGATTCCAGCGCCGCGAGGATGCCGTCCCATTTGGTCGGTTGCAGTTTGACCTTCACGCCCAGCTCCTTGGCCAGGGCCTCGGAGAACTCCACTTCGAAGCCGGCCAGTTTGCCGTCGGCATCGACGAAACTGAACGGTGGGTAAGTGCCTTCCAGACCGACGTTGATCACGCCGGCGTCCTTGATTTTTTGCAGTTGCTCACCGGCCACCGCTTGCCCCAACAGGCCAGCACCGAGTATCAGGCCCAGCGAGCCCACCAGCAGATTTCGACGGAATGCGGAAAAATTCATGACAAGCCCCTGTGTTTTTTTATGAAAACGTTTTTTGGAGAAGCAGGCAAAACCGGGAATTGAACAGCTGCAACATCGTGCCCTAAAAGCAGCGTATGCGTCTCGCGGCAATTGCGCCTGCGGCGGGACTATATGACGGGGCTTTTAGATGTTAAAATAATATAAATTAAGTTTGTTATTCTTTTTTGGAATATTTGTTTTCCGTTGAAAGATCGCAGCCTGCGGCAGCTCCTACGCATGGGCACCCGTAGGAGCTGCCGCAGGCTGCGATCTTTTGATCCACTTATAGAAAGTTGTTGTACGCAAACAACGCCGGCGCGCCACCCGTGTGCAGGGAGATGATCGGGCCGTCATTGAAGCGCTGCCGGCCGATACCGTCGAGCAAACCGGCCATGGCCTTGCCGGTGTAGACCGGGTCGAGCAACAGACCTTCCTGGCTGGCCAGCAACTTGACGGCCGCCAGGGTGCCGGCATTCGGCTCGCCGTAACGCGGAGCGAAATACTCGTCCCACAATTCAACCTTGAAGCTGGCGGCCAGCGAGACGCCCAGCAGTTCTGCGGTACGTTCGGCCAGACCCTGGACCTTCGGTCGCTGGTCTTCGTCGCTGCGCGAAACGGTGACGCCGATCACCGGCAAGTCCGGCAGCACTTCGCTCAGCGCCAACGCCAGACCGCTGTGAGTCCCGGCGCTGCCCGAGGCCAGGACCACCGCAGCAAACTCCAGGCCGCTGTCCTCGATTTGCCCGGCCAGTTCCAGTCCGGCACGGACATAGCCCAACGCGCCCAAGGCGTTGGAACCACCAATCGGCACCAGATAAGGCTTTTTGCCGTTGCTGCGCAGACGTTCGGCCAAGGCCTGCAACTGTTGGTCGGCGTTGTCGAGGTTCTCCACCAACTCAACCTTGGCATCGAACAGATCCAGCAGCAGCCGGTTGCCGTTGCCCAGGTAATTGCTGTCATCGGTACCGATCGGATTCTCCAGCAAGGCGACGCAACCCAGGCCCAGTTTGGCGGCGAGGGCGGCTGTCTGGCGTACATGGTTGGACTGGATGGCACCGGCGGTGATCAGCGTATCGGCACCTTGCGCGAGCGCGTCGGCGGCGAGGTATTCGAGTTTGCGCAGCTTGTTGCCGCCCATGGCCAACGGTGTCAGGTCGTCACGTTTGACGTAGACATCGCGTCCTAGCCAGGCCGACAAGCGTTCGAGCTTTTCCAGGGGCGTGGCATTGGTGAGAAGGTCCAGACGGTTAAAGCGAGCAAGCTGTTGTTTGATCATGGGGCCGCACGGGTCGAAGAATGTCACTGGACTATAGGCAGGCCGATTTACTCGGGCAACCGTCAACATCGCTTATGCCAAAAAGTGCTTATAACAGCACAATTAGTTCTTAATTCCGCTTTGGGTGCATACCGTAAAGTGAACGCCGTTCAGGCGGCCAGAACGTCCGGCCGCAGCACGTAAGGAGTGTTTACCGTGAGCCAGCGTTCCAGCCATTGGCAATTACAGACCATCGTCAGCCAACTGCGCACCGCCCGCGACCAGTGGCGTGCACAAAATGGTCGTATCAGCGGCGAGCAGGGCGGGCGTGAACTGCCGTCGCGCGCCGCGATGGCGGAGATTCTCGAGGCACTGTGTGGTGCGTTGTTCCCGATGCGCCTGGGCCCGGTGGATCTGCGCGAGGAGAGTGAAGACTTCTACGTCGGGCATACGCTGGATGTGGCGCTGAACGCGTTGCTGGCTCAGGCGCGATTGGAGCTGCGCTATGTCGCGCGGCAAAGCGCCCAGGTCGATACCGAAGTCGAGGCGCGGGCGATCAGCCTGATCCAGGATTTTGCCCTGGCCTTGCCGGGCCTGCGCAGCCTGCTGGATTCCGATGTGCTGGCGGCGTATCACGGCGACCCGGCAGCCCGCAGCGTCGATGAAGTGCTGCTGTGCTACCCGGGGATTCTGGCGGTGATTCACCATCGCCTGGCCCACCATTTGTATCGCGCCGGGCTGCCGTTGCTGGCGCGGATCAGCGCGGAAATCGCTCACTCGGCCACCGGTATCGACATTCATCCAGGCGCGCAGATTGGCCGTAGTTTCTTCATCGACCACGGTACGGGCGTGGTGATCGGCGAGACCGCGATCATCGGCGAACGGGTGCGTATCTATCAGGCCGTGACCCTCGGCGCCAAACGCTTCCCGGCCGACGAAGACGGCCAGTTGCAGAAGGGCCATCCGCGCCATCCGATCGTTGAAGACGATGTGGTGATTTACGCCGGCGCGACCATCCTCGGGCGGATCACCATCGGCAAGGGCTCGACCATCGGCGGCAACGTCTGGCTGACCCGCAGCGTACCGGCCGGCTGCAACCTGACCCAGGCCAATCTGCAGCATGATGACGGGACGCAGAAGTAAGTATTCAAGAACCACCCCTCACCCCAGAGGGGAGAGGGGGAAAGGGAGCCGATCCTCATTGTTGCCAAAATCGAGTTCGACCCGTTCAGGTCGCAGCACATCGAAAGTACACACAGGTCAGTTCCCTCTACCCCTTGGGGAGAGGGTTAGGGTGAGGGGTGGTTTCCAAAACCACCGAAGATGCCGAGCCTGGCTCCCCTCAAACCCCGCGTCATACCCTTCCCTGAACTTGCGTACGAAACGTACCGCCGAGCCTCGCGATTAGTCCTCACAGCCCATCCATGTTTAACTTGACCGTTCATTCAAGTTAAACCGGTGGTTCGCTGCCCGCTCACAACAGGAGGCTAGCCTTTGCTGAGTCCGTTATTGACAGCCACGTTTCACCCCCTCGAGGTGCACGCTTCATGAGTGCATCATTCACCCCCCCAAGCGGTCAGATCCGCATGAATCCGCCGGTGTTCTATTTCGCGGCGACCTTCATTCTACTGTTCGGCCTGGTGGCCATCGCCTTCCCGCAACACTCCGGCGCCTGGCTACTGGCGGCGCAAAACTGGGCGGCCAATACGGTCGGCTGGTACTACATGCTGGCGATGACTCTGTATCTGGTCTTCGTGGTGGTCACCGCCTTGTCTGGCTACGGCAAGATCAAGCTCGGTGCCGACCACGACGAGCCCGAATTCAGTTACCTGTCCTGGGCCGGCATGTTGTTCGCCGCCGGAATCAGCATCACGCTGTTTTTCTTCTGCGTGTCCGAACCCCTGACGCACATGCTGCAACCGCCCCAGGGTGAGGCTGGCACGGCCGATGCGGCACGCCAGGCGATGCAGATCCTGTTTCTGCATTGGGGCCTGCACGGCTGGGGCGTGTTCGCCTTTGTCGGTATGGCGCTGGCCTACTTCGCCTATCGGCATAACCTGCCGCTGGCCCTGCGCTCGGCGCTGTATCCACTGATCGGCAAACGCATCAATGGCCCGATCGGTTACGCGGTGGATGGCTTCGGCATCATCGCCACGGTGTTCGGTCTCGGCGCGGATATGGGTTTTGGCGTGTTGCACCTCAACTCGGGCCTCGACTACTTGTTCGGCATCGCCCACACCCAGTGGATTCAGGTCGGACTGATCACGCTGATGATGGGCGCGGCGATCATCGTGGCCGTCGCGGGCGTCGATAAAGGCGTGCGGGTGATGTCCGACATCAACATGCTGCTGGCCTGCGCGCTGTTGCTGTTCGTATTGTTCGCCGGTCCTACCCAGCACCTGCTCAACACCCTGATCCAGAACCTTGGCGACTATCTCGGCGCCTTGTCGATGAAGAGTTTCGACCTTTACGCCTACGACAAACCCAGCGATTGGCTGGGCGGCTGGACGGTGTTCTATTGGGCGTGGTGGATCGCGTGGTCGCCGTTCGTAGGTTTGTTCATCGCACGTATTTCCCGTGGCCGGACCATCCGCGAATTCGTCTTCGGCGTGCTGCTGATTCCGCTCGGTTTCACCCTGGCGTGGATGTCGATCTTCGGCAACAGCGCCATCGACCAGGTGCTCGACCATGGCATGAGCGCCCTTGGACTGTCGGCCATCGACAACCCGTCGATGACCCTCTACCTGCTGCTGGAAACCTACCCGTGGAGCAACACGGTGATCGCCGTGACGGTGTTCATCAGCTTCGTGTTCTTCGTCACCTCGGCCGACTCCGGCACCGTGGTGCTTTCGACGCTGTCCGCCAAAGGGGGCGGTGCCGATGAAGACGGGCCGAAATGGCTCCGGGTGTTTTGGGGTGCAATGACCGCGCTGGTGACCAGCGCGTTGCTGTTCGCCGGCAGCATCGATTCGTTGAAGTCAGCGGTGGTGCTCACCTCGTTGCCGTTCTCGATGATTCTGTTGCTGATGATGTGGGGGCTGCACAAGGCGTTCTACCTCGAATCGCAGAAGCAGATCGCCCAGTTGCATTCGTTGGCGCCGGTCTCGGCCTCACGACGTGGCAAGGGTGGCTGGCGTCAGCGCTTGAGCCAGGCCGTGCACTTCCCGTCGCGTGACGAGGTGTACCGGTTCCTCGACACGATGGTGCGTCCGGCGATTGAAGAAGTGACGGCAGTGTTTGTCGAGAAGGGGGTGAACGTGGTCGCTCAACCGGACCCGACCAACGACAGTGTCAGCCTGGGAATCGGTCACGGCGAGCAGCATCCGTTCATCTATCAGGTGCAGATGCGCGGTTACTTCACACCGTCATTCGCCCGAGGCGGGATGGGACCGCAGGAGATGCGTAACCGCCGCTACTACCGCGCCGAAGTGCATTTGAGCGAAGGCAGTCAGGATTACGATCTGGTGGGTTACACCAAGGAGCAAATCATCAACGACATCCTCGATCAGTACGAGCGGCACATGCAGTTCCTGCATCTGGTGCGCTGACCGGGGCCGGTGGTGCTCAGGCCCCTTTCGGCATCAAGTGTTCAGCGTCATGAACAGCACCAGAGCAGCCAAAGGCACGCCGAACACCATGAAGCCCACCATCAATTCGGAGGTCAGCGGTTGCCCGGCGGTGATCATGCCGATGGCGCCGTTGATTACCGTCAGCGCCAGCCACAGGACCACGAAACTGTAGGTCAGGGTTTGACGGCTGAAGCCGAGTTTCTCACCGATGAACAGCATCAGCGCCAGCAGGACCAGGCCGAAGGTGATGATGATGGTGGTGTGCATGCGGGGTTCTCCTGAACCGACCTTCGTCCTATCGAGCATAGGCGCTGCTGCGAGCGTTGTCGGCCTGGACCCACTCGCCACCTGATCGGTGTTACCCACACGACCGACACATGTCGCCACGGGGTCGGGTGTTTGCTCAGGCGGCGATCTTTTGAGCTTAAAACGGCACATCCCCCAGCACCGTCGCCCGGTGCATGACCCGCCGCGCTGGCCGGTAATCATCCACGGCAAAATGCTGGGTCACGCGGTTATCCCAGAACGCGACATCGTTCTCCTGCCAACGCCAGCGAATGGTAAATTCCGGTCGGGTCGCATGGGCGAACAACAGCTTCAAAATTGCTTCGCTTTCCGTCTCCGACAGCTCATTGATCTTCGTCGTGAAGCCTTCGTTGACGAACAACGACTTGCGCCCGCTCACCGGGTGCGTGCGGATGACCGGATGCGACAGCGGCGGATTTTTCTTGCGCGCTTCTTCCCACTGAGCCAAGGCTTCAGGCGTGGTCCCAAAACGTTCCAGCGGGAAGGATTTGACGAAGTCGTGGGTCGCAGTCAGGCCTTGCAGCAGGTTTTGCAGAGGCACTGAAAGTGCCTCGTACGCTGCAATGCCGCTGGCCCACAACGTGTCGCCGCCAAATTCGGGCAACCGCTTGGCGCTGAGTACCGCGCCGAGAGCCGGGGTCGGCAGGAAGGTCACGTCGGTGTGCCACACGGCGTTATCACGCACGTCGGTTTCTGCTGTGTCGAGGATCAGCACTTCCGGCTGTTCCGGCACGTTCGGGTAGATCGGGTGAATGTGCAGGTCGCCGAAATTCGCCGCAAAACGCGCTTGCTGTTGCGGGTTGATCGGCTGCTCGCGAAAGAACAGCACTTGATGCTTGAGCAACGCCTGCTCGATGGCATCGCGCTGTTCGAGGTTCAGCGGCCGGGAGATATCGACGCCGCTGATTTGCGCGCCGAGGGCGGTGCTGAGGGGGGTGACGGTCAGGCTGCTCATGGCTTTCTCTTCAATTCGGGCGCCGAACTGTCGGCGTAGTCAGTGCTTAAAAAACGTCTCAATGCGCCTGGCCATGCCACGGCACCAGTTTGCGTTGCAGGGTGCGCAGGCCCATTTCCAGGGCGAAGGCGATCAGCGCGATGACCAGAATCCCCAGCACCACCACATCGGTGACCAGAAATTGCGCGGCCGACTGCACCATGAAGCCCAAGCCGCTGGTGGCGGCGATCAGCTCGGCAGCGACCAGCGTCGACCAGCCCACGCCAAGACCAATGCGCACGCCGGTCAGAATGTCCGGCAAGGCATTCGGCAAAATCACATGGCGAATCAGTTGGGCCCGGGTTGCACCCAACGACTGCGCGGCGCGCAATCTGGCCGGGTCGACAGTGCGTACGCCGGTCGCGGTGGCGATGGCGATCGGGGCGAAGATCGCCAGGTAAATCAGCAACACCTTGGACAGCTCGCCGATGCCGCACCAGATCACGATCAGCGGTAGATAGGCCAGCGGCGGGACAGGGCGGTAGAACTCGATCAGCGGATCAAGAACGCCGCGTGCGATGCGGTTGTGGCCGATGGCGATACCGACCGGCACGGCGGTCAACACCGCGAAGCCAAGACCCAGGCCAATCCGGCTCAGGCTCGCGCCCAGATGCTGCCAGAGGGTCGAGTCCATGTAGCCGGTGGTCGCCAGCAACCAGCCTTTTTGCAGGACGGCCGACGGTGGTGGCAGAAACAACGGTTCGATCAGGCCACGGGCGGTCACCGCCCACCAGAGACCCAGCAGCGCAAACAGCGTCAACAGGCTGATCCAGCGTGTACTGAGGCTGCGACGGACGGGAATCACCGATGAAGGACTGGACACCTTGACCGTGGCGGCCGGGATTTCATAACCGCTCATCAGGCACGCTCCTGCCGTTGGGAGAACACACGGGCGAGTACGTGTTCGCGGGTTTCGATAAAACGCGGGGCGGATTTGATCGCCCGGGCCGATTCGCCAGCGGCGTAACGCTGACCGAAGTCCAACTGCAAACGCTCGACGATTTGCCCGGGGTTGGGTGCCAACAGAATCAGGTCCGTGGCCAGGAACACCGCTTCTTCAATGTCATGGGTAATCAGGAATATCGGTTTGGCGGTGCGTCGCCAGACTTGCAGCAGCAGTTCCTGCATCTGTTCGCGGGTGAAGGCGTCGAGGGCGCCGAAGGGTTCGTCCATCAACAACACGCGCGGGTCGGCAGCGAGGGCGCGGGCCAGGCCGACACGCTGCTTCTGGCCGCCTGAGAGCTGCCAGATGCGGCGCGCATCAAAGCCTGCGAGGTCGACCAGCGCGAGCATTTCCCGGGCGCGAATCTCGCGTTGATCACGCGGCACGCCGGCCAGCTCCAGACCGAAACCGACGTTGGCTAACACGTCCTGCCAGGGCAGCAAGGCGTCGTCCTGGAACACCACGCCACGCTCGGCGCCCGGACCTTTGACCGGCACGCCATCAAGCGTGATGCGCCCGGCGCTGGGTTCGACGAAACCGGCAATCAGGTTCAACAGCGAGGTCTTGCCACTGCCGGACGGGCCGAGGGCGACCAGCAATTGCTGAGGCCCGAGACTCAGGGAAATATCCGCCAGCACCGGATCGGGGCTGCCTGGGTACTGTGCGCTGATGCGCTCCAGCTGTAGCAAAGCCATCGCGGTTAACTCCCGATCAGTTGGTGATGAACCTGGCGCTGACGTAAGGGGCGTAGTCCGGCAGCACGGCCTCGACCTTGCCCTGTTCCTTGAGGAACGTGGCGGTGTCGGTGATGGCCTTGGTGGTCGGCGCGCCGAGGGTGATCACCTGATCAGCCGCCAGCGGGTAGACATTGCCTTGCAGCAGCAAGGGAATGTCGCTGGCCTTGGCGCCGGAGAGTTTCACCAGTTTGTCGACATTGCCCTTGTCCGCCAGCCAGGCTTGCGGGTCCTTGCGGTAGTGGGCGTAGGCGTCGAGGGTGACTTTGGCGAAGGCCGTGACGACTTCCGGGTGCTTCTCGGCGAAATCCTTGCGCACGATCCAGGCATCGAAGGTTGGCGCACCGAATTTGGCCAGTTCGCCGGAAGTGACCAGCACCTTGCCGTTTTCCTTGGCCACGCCCAGTGCCGGGTCCCACACGTAGGTGGCGTCGATGTCACCGCGTTTCCATGCGGCAATAATCGCCGGCGGGGCGAGGTTGAGGATCTGGACTTTCGACGGGTCGATATTCCAGTGCTTGAGCGCGGCCAGCAGGCTGTAGTGGCCGGTGGAAACGAACGGCACGGCGATTTTCTTGCCGATCAGGTCCTGCGGGGTTTTGATCCCGGAACCGTCGCGAGCCACCAGGGCCTCGGCGGCGCCGATCTGGGTGGCGATGAGGAACGTTTCGACCGGAACCTTGCGGGTGATCGCAGCCGTCAGCGGGCTGGAACCGAGGTAGCCGATCTGCACATCACCCGAGGCGATGGCGGCGATGATGTCGGCGCCGTTGTCGAATTTGCGCCAGTCGATTTTGGCGTGGGTGGCGGTTTCGTAAGTGCCGTCAGCCTGGGCGACTTTCGCCGGGTCGACGGTGGTCTGGTAGGCGACAGTGAGGTCGGCCGCCTGAGCGAAAAAGCTCGCGGCAGCCAGGGAAGCGGCCGCCAGGAGGCGTAGGGGGAAGTGCAGTTTCATCATGAAAGTCCTCATCAGGCGGCCGGGGTTTCGGCGTGTGATGAGACTAAATGATCTAATAATTCTAAAATAAATAACTTTTTAGAATGAGCTTATGAAGGGCAGATCAAAAGATCGCAGCCTGCGGCAGCTCCTACAGGGACCGGATATCCCGTCGCTTTCGTAGGAGCTGCCGCAGGCTGCGATCTTTTAGCTGGCGCTGCTTAATTAATTACTGATCGCCAGAATGCTCGCCTGATACGACCCGACAAACACGTCGAAATCGCCGACTTCGTTCTGCTCCAGCTCGGTTTGCTGGGCCAGCGACGAGCTCGCCAACTCTTCAAAGCGTGCCTGCTCTTCGGCCGCCAATGGTTCGCTGCGGAAGAACTCGGCGTGGGCCTGGCTCTGGCGCAGGGAGAACCTGGCGAAGCTTTCCTTGTGTTCGGTCATGGCCGCCAGCACCTGGGCGGAAGGCGTCAGGGATGTGTCCTTGATCTTCGCCAGTTGGGCATCGAGGGCTTTGCGGTGGGCGTCACCGCCGTGGCTCTGGTCGAGCAGCGCAGCCAGAGGGGCGATTTTTTCCAGCAGCTCGAAGGCCCACTCTTTCATGTCTACCGACTGGCCGTCGCGTTGCAGTTGCAGGCCCGGACGGCGACCTTCCTTGACCACGCTGAGGAAGTTCGAGGTGGCATTGCCGCACGTGTTGGCGGTCAGCAGCGGGCTTTCGTTCAGCGCGCAATACAGCAGGAACGCGTCGAGGAAGCGCGCTTGCGGCAGGTCGATGCCCATCGGCAGGAACGGGTTGATGTCCAGCAGGCGCACTTCGACGTATTGAATGCCACGGGCCATCAGCGCCTGAATCGGCCGTTCGCCGGTGTAGGTCACGCGTTTCGGGCGGATGTTGGAGTAGTACTCGTTTTCGATCTGCAGGATGTTGGTGTTGAGCTGAACCCACTCACCGTCCTGGTGCGTGCCGATTTCGACGTACGGCGCGTAAGGCGTGGCCACCGCTTTGCGCAGGCTGTCGGTGTAGCTGTTCAAGTCGTTGTAGCACGGCGTCAGCCCGGCTTGCGCGTTGCTCTGGTAACCCAGATCGCTCATGCGCAGGCTGGTGGCGTACGGCAGGTACAGCGTCTCGGCGTCGAATTGTTCCAGCTGATGGGAACGACCGCGCAGGAAACCGCTGTCCAGCGCTGGCGAAGAACCGAACAGATACATCAGCAGCCAGCTGTAGCGGCGGAAGTTGCGGATCAGCGCGATGTAGGCCGACGACTGATAGTCGCGGTCGGTGCCGACAAAACCTTCAGCCTCTTTGAGCAGCGGCCAGAGTTTTTCCGGCAGCGAAAAGTTGTAGTGAATCCCGGCGATGCACTGCATGGTCTTGCCGTAACGCAGGGCCAGGCCCTTGCGGTAGACGTACTTGAGCTGACCGATGTTGGAGGTGCCGTAGTAGGCGATCGGGATATCTTCCTCGGCCGGCAACGGGCACGGCATCGACGGGCTCCACAGGTACTCGTTGCCGAGCTTGCTGTAGGCAAAACGGTGAATCTTGTCCAGGCTTGCCAGCGTGTCCGCAGGATCGGCCAGGGCAGGCGTGATGAACTCCAGCAGCGACTCGGAATAGTCGGTGGTGATCTGTTCGTTGGTCAGCGCGGAACCCAGGCTTTCAGGGTGCGGCGTTTGCGCCAGGCGACCTTCGCTGGTCACGCGCAGGCATTCACGTTCGATGCCGTGAAGGCACTGTTCGAGCAGAGAGAGGTTGGCGCGCTCGCCGAGCAGAGCCAGGCGGCGGTTGAGAAGTTCGCTCAAGTTGGATTCCTTCACGCGTCAGTCGCCCCAACAATATGGGGGTGGGCAGGACGGTCTACAAGGGTGAAGTTGAAACTGGCGTTTTCGCCTCATTATCGAGCCGCAATGACCCACTCGCAAAGGCCAATACTCCATCCCTGAAACTGGCTATCGCGCACGAAGAAACGTCGGCGCAGCTTTCGCAGCGCCGAAATTAACTCAAATTGATGACAGCTAGCTACAGGACAGCGAACGTGCCTTGTGCTTTTGCGACCAGTTTGTCGCCTTGCATCACATCGGCTTCGACCACCAGCGTGCGTCGGCCCGGGTGAATCACCCGCGCCGTGCACATCACCTCACCGTCAGCGACAGCGCGGATATAGTTGATCTTGCATTCGATGGTCGCGCTCTGCTGGTCAAAACCATGGGAGCTGGAACAGGCCAGCCCCATGGCAATGTCCACCAGACTGAACAGCGCCCCGCCGTGCAGCTTGCCACCGCGATTGCGCAACTGCGGCTCAAGCGCCAGGGCGACTTGCGCCACCCCGACCTCAAGGTTGTGCAAGCGGCAACCCAGCAGCTTGAAAAAAGCGCTTTCGGTCAACCCCGCAGGGACCTCCATCAGCGTTTCTTCAACTGCTTGGCGTTGGCGAACAGCGACGCCATGGCGTTGTTGGTCGGGGCCGCTGCCGTGGTTTCCTTGCGCGGTGCGGTGCTCGAAGACTGACGCGGCGCCGAACCTGGACGCGCGCCACGAGCGCCGTCGATTTTCTCGCCCGGGGTGTCGCTCATGCGCATCGACAGGCCAACGCGTTTGCGCGGGATGTCGACTTCCATGACCTTGACCTTGACCACGTCACCGGCCTTCACCGCTTCACGCGGATCCTTGATGAACTTCTCGGAAAGCGCGGAGATATGCACCAAGCCGTCCTGATGCACGCCGATATCGACGAAAGCACCGAAGTTGGTCACGTTGGTCACCACACCTTCGAGGATCATCCCCAGCTGCAAGTCCTTGAGGTCTTCGACGCCTTCCTGGAACTCGGCGGTCTTGAACTCTGGACGCGGGTCGCGGCCCGGTTTTTCCAGCTCTTGCAGGATGTCGGTGACGGTTGGCAGACCGAAGGTTTCGTCGGTGAACTTCTTCGGGTCGAGACGTTTGAGGAACGCGGCGTCGCCGATCAGCGAGCGGATGTCGCGGTCGGTTTCAGCGGCGATCCGTTGCACCAGCGGATAGGCTTCCGGGTGAACGGCGGAAGCGTCCAGCGGGTTGTCGCCATTCATCACACGCAGGAAGCCGGCGGCTTGTTCGAAGGTTTTTTCGCCGAGGCGGGCGACTTTCTTCAGCGCCGCGCGGGTTTTGAACGCGCCGTTTTCATCGCGGTGGGTCACGATGTTCTGCGCCAGGGTCGCGTTGAGGCCGGAGATACGGGCCAGCAGTGCGACGGAGGCGGTGTTCACGTCGACACCAACGGCGTTCACACAGTCCTCGACTACCGCGTCCAGGCCTCGGGCCAGTTTCAGCTGCGACACGTCGTGCTGGTATTGGCCAACACCGATGGATTTCGGGTCGATCTTCACCAGCTCGGCCAGTGGATCCTGCAAGCGGCGGGCGATGGACACGGCGCCACGGATCGACACGTCCAGGTCCGGGAATTCCTTGGCCGCCAGTTCCGATGCCGAATACACCGATGCGCCGGCCTCGGAGACCATGACCTTGGTCATTTTCATCGCTGGATATTTTTTGATCAGCTCGATGGCCAGCTTGTCGGTTTCACGACTGGCGGTGCCGTTGCCGATGGCAATCAGGTCAACCGAGTGCTTGGCGCACAGGGCGGCCAGGATGGCGATGGTCTGATCCCATTTGTTGTGCGGCACGTGCGGGTAAACCGTGGCGTGATCCAGCAGCTTGCCGGTGGAGTCGACCACCGCCACCTTGCAACCGGTGCGCAGGCCCGGGTCCAGGCCCAGCGTGGCACGCGGGCCGGCGGGAGCGGCCAGCAGCAAGTCGTGCAGGTTGTGCGCGAAGACGTTGATCGCTTCGGTCTCGGCGCTGTCACGCAGCTCGCCGAGCAGGTCGGTTTCCAGGTGCGTGTAGAGCTTGACCTTCCAGGTCCAGCGCACCACTTCACCGAGCCATTTATCGGCCGGTCGGTTCTGGTTGGCGATGCCGAATTGCTGCCCGATCATGCCTTCGCACGGGTGCAGGGTACCCGGCAGCTCTTCGCCGACTTTCAGCGCGGAGCTGAGGATGCCTTCGTTGCGGCCACGGAAAATCGCCAGGGCGCGGTGCGACGGCATGCTTTTCAGCGGTTCGTCGTGTTCGAAGTAGTCGCGGAACTTGGCGCCTTCCTCTTCCTTGCCGGCGATCACGCGGGCACTGAGCGTGGCTTCCTGCTTCAGGTAGCTGCGCAGCTTGTCGAGCAGGCTGGCGTCTTCGGCGAAGCGTTCCATGAGGATGTATTTGGCGCCTTCGAGGGCTGCTTTCACGTCCGCCACGCCTTTTTCGGCGTCGACGAAGCGGGCGGCTTCGGTGTCTGGCGTCAGGTTTGGGTCGTTGAACAGGCCGTCGGCCAGTTCGCCGAGGCCGGCTTCCAGGGCGATCTGGCCCTTGGTGCGGCGCTTCTGCTTGTACGGCAGGTACAAGTCTTCGAGGCGGGTCTTGGTGTCGGCGAGCTTGATGTCGCGTTCAAGTTGCGGGGTCAGCTTGCCTTGCTCTTCGATGCTGGCAAGGATGCTGATGCGCCGTTCGTCGAGTTCTCGCAGGTAGCGCAGACGCTCTTCTAGATGACGCAATTGCGTGTCATCAAGGCTGCCGGTCACTTCTTTCCGGTAGCGGGCGATGAAGGGCACCGTGGAACCTTCATCGAGTAGCGCGACGGCCGCTTCGACCTGTTGTGGGCGTACACCGAGTTCCTCGGCGATGCGGCTGTTGATGCTGTCCATAAAACCACCTGACAAATTGTGAAAGCAGGCTCGCAGGCGCAGAAAATAAGGCCCGGCGAGTCTGGTTGAGCGGCCTGGCCAGCGCCGCTACCTGGATCAAAAGGCATCCCGTTGACCCGTGGAATCGAACAATTACTGCCAGGCATAAAAATAAAAAGTCGCCACCGGCAGTAACGATCAGACGTTGCCCGACACAAAAGGCCGCGCATTATAACCGCCGTTCTGCCCGATGGGGGCATCGCAGTCTGTAGGCTCGAAGGCCGTATTGCTGGCGGGAGAGGAAAAATCTGCTAACAATGCACACGGTGCGTATAACGGTAGCTACGCCATAATGCGCACCGAGATCAAAGGAGCATCCAATGAGCAGCACTGCACAAACTGCTGAAGGCGAAAAAATTCTTATCGTTGACGACGATCCAGGGCTCAGCAGCCTGCTGGAACGTTTTTTCATCAGCAAGGGCTACCGTGCCCGCGCCGTACCGAACACCGAGCAGATGGACCGTCTGCTGGCGCGTGAAGTGTTCAACCTGGTCGTCCTCGACCTGATGCTGCCCGGCGAAGACGGCCTGACCGCCTGCCGCCGTCTGCGTGGCGCGAACAATCAGATTCCGATCATCATGCTCACCGCCAAGGGCGACGAGCTGAGCCGTATCAAAGGCCTGGAACTGGGCGCCGACGATTACCTGGCCAAGCCGTTCAACCCGGACGAGCTGATGGCGCGGGTCAAAGCGGTCCTGCGCCGTCAGTCGGCTCCCGTACCGGGCGCACCGGGCAGCGAAGACGAAAGCGTGACCTTCGGTGATTACGAATTGTCTTTGGCGACCCGCGAACTCAAGCGTGGCGACGAAGTACACATGCTCACCACCGGTGAGTTCGCGGTCCTCAAGGCGCTGGTGATGAACGCCCGTCAACCGCTGACCCGCGACAAGCTGATGAACCTGGCCCGTGGCCGCGAGTGGGACGCCCTGGAGCGTTCCATCGACGTACAGATCTCGCGCCTGCGCCGGATGATCGAGCCTGATCCGTCGAAACCACGCTACATCCAGACTGTCTGGGGCGTGGGTTACGTGTTCGTTCCGGACGGCACCGCGACCAAGTGATCGGTGATTTGTAGGAGCGGGTCAGCCGGGTAAGGTGTTCCCCGGTTGATTCGCGATCCGCCATTCTGCGAGCCTCGCTCGCTCCTGCAAAGTGTGTAGCTGTCGTCTATGAAAACCCCCGTGTGGTTCCCCCAGAGTTTCTTCGCTCGCACCCTCTGGCTGGTGTTGATCGTCGTGTTGTTTTCCAAGGCGCTGACCCTGGTTTATCTGTTGATGAACGAGGACGTGCTGGTGGATCGCCAATACAGCCACGGTGTCGCGCTGACCTTGCGTGCCTACTGGGCCGCGGACGAAGAAAACCGGGCGAAGATTGCCGATGCCGCGACACTGATCCGTGTGGTGGGCGCCGGTGTCCCCGAGGGCGAGCAGCACTGGCCCTACAGTGAAATCTACCAACGACAGATGCAGGCCGAGCTGGGCGCCGACACGGAAGTGCGATTACGCATGCATTCACCGCCGGCGCTCTGGGTCCGGGCGCCAAGTCTGGGCGATGGCTGGTTGAAAGTACCGCTGTACCCGCATCCGTTGCGCGGCCAGAAAATCTGGAACGTGCTCGGCTGGTTCCTCGCCATCGGCTTGTTATCCACCGCGTCGGCGTGGATTTTCGTCAGCCAGCTCAACCAGCCGCTCAAACGTCTGGTCGATGCCGCCCGGCAACTGGGCCAGGGGCGCAGCGTGCGTCTGCCGATCAGCGACACACCAAGTGAAATGACCGAGGTCTATCGAGCCTTCAACCAGATGGCGGAAGACGTTGAACAGGCCGGTCGCGAACGTGAATTGATGCTCGCCGGGGTGTCACACGATCTGCGTACGCCGCTGACCCGCTTGCGCCTGTCGCTGGAGCTGATGGGCAACCACAGCGACCTGAGCGCGGACATGGTGCGTGACATCGAAGACATGGACGCGATTCTCGACCAGTTCCTGGCATTCATTCGCGATGGTCGGGATGAGTCGGTCGAAGAGGTCGACCTGAGTGAACTGGTGCGTGAGGTGGCGGCGCCTTACAACCAGAGCGAAGAGCGGGTGCGCTTGCGTCTGGAGCCGATTCAGCCGTTCCCGTTGCGTCGGGTATCGATGAAACGCCTTTTGAACAACCTGATCGGCAATGCCTTGAATCACGCCGGTAGCGACGTTGAGGTGGCGGCGCATGTCTCGGGCGATGTCAGCGCACCGTACGTGGTGCTGAGCGTCATGGACCGTGGTGCCGGGATCGATCCGTCAGAGCTGGAAGCGATCTTCAACCCCTTCACCCGTGGCGACCGTGCGCGGGGCGGCAAGGGCACTGGGTTGGGTCTGGCCATCGTCAAGCGGATTGCTTCGATGCACGGCGGCAACGTTGAACTGCGCAACCGCTCCGGTGGCGGGTTGGAAGCGCGGGTGAGATTGCCGCTTGGGTTGATGTTGCCGCGCGATGCAGTGTAGCCAAGAACCACCCCTCACCCCAGCCCTCTCCCCAGAGGGGAGAGGGGGAAAGGGAGCCGATCGGGGGCTTTTCGAATCCTGAGTTCGACTCAATATTTTCAGGTCGCAGTATCTTGACCTAACAGCTCGGTCAGTCCCCTCGCCCCTCTGGGGAGAGGGTTAGGGTGAGGGGTGGGTTCAACTGACACCCCTCATCCCGAACTATTAACCTTTCCCCTTGGTCCGCGTCATATTCGGCCCGCCGTTCTTCTCGATGTGTTCGATGATGATCCCCGCCACGTCCTTGCTGGTGGTCGTTTCGATCCCTTCCAGACCCGG
>CAYNGZ010000016.1:0-7308 GCA_964396695.1 uncultured Pseudomonas sp. | reverse complement strand
AGTTCACTTCCATCACCAGCGGCCCGTGGTTGGAGCGCAGGATATCCACACCCGCCACGCTCAGGCCCATGACCTTGGCTGCACGCAGCGCGGTCATGCGCTCTTCGGGGGTGATCTTGATCAGGCTGGCGCTGCCGCCACGGTGCAGGTTGGAGCGGAACTCGCCGGGCTTGGCCTGACGCTTCATCGCGGCAATCACCTTGTCGCCGACCACAAAGCAGCGAATATCCGCGCCGCCGGCTTCCTTGATGTACTCCTGAACCATGATGTTCTGCTTGAGGCCCATGAACGCCTCGATCACCGACTCCGCCGCCGTAGCCGTTTCACACATCACCACGCCGATGCCTTGGGTGCCTTCCAGCACCTTGATCACCAGCGGCGCGCCGTTGACCATATCGATCAGGTCGGGAATGTCGTCCGGTGAGTGAGCAAAACCGGTGACCGGCAACCCGATACCACGACGCGAAAGCAGTTGCAGCGAGCGCAGTTTGTCCCGCGAGCGGGCAATGGCCACCGACTCGTTGAGCGGGAACACGCCCATCATTTCGAACTGGCGCAGCACCGCGCAGCCATAAAACGTCACCGACGCGCCGATCCGCGGGATCACGGCATCGAAGCCTTCCAGCGGCTTGCCGCGGTAGTGGATCTGCGGCTTATGACTGGCAATGTTCATATAGGCGCGCAGAGTGTCGATCACCACCATCTCATGACCGCGTTCGGTGCCGGCTTCAACCAAACGACGAGTGGAATACAGACGCGGGTTTCGCGACAGCACAGCGATCTTCATACAACACCTGTGGAAGAGGTAGTGGACACCGGGAACACCGGCTTGTCTTGAACGTATTTAATGCCCGGATTGACCACCAGCTGGCCATGGATCAGGGCTTTGGAACCGAGCAACAGGCGATAACGCATGGACTTGCGGCAGGCGAGGGTGAATTCCACTCGCCAGACCCGATCACCGAGCGCCAGGGTGGTGCTGATCACGTAACGCACCTGTGCCTGGCCGTTGGAGCTTTTAATGGTTTTCATCGTCACCAGCGGCGCTTCACAGCGGCGGTGACGCAGCTGCACCACCGTGCCCAGGTGCGCATTGAAACGCACCCACTGTTCCCCGTCGCGCTCGAACGGCTCGATTTCGGTGGCATGCAGACTGGAGGTGCTGGCACCGGTGTCGATCTTCGCCCGCAGGCCGGCGACTCCCAAATCAGGGAGCGCTACCCACTCGCGCAGACCCACAACGGTCAAATGGTCGAATGTCTTCAAATGTGCTCAACCGGTGAGAAACCGTTCGCGCCGCAAAGCGGCAGAATTCGAGGTATTCACGCAGAATAAAGGTTAAAAGGCGACAGATATCTACGGCCCGGACTGCCTGCCCCCGAGCGCAACTCGGGGACGTCGCGCATTGTAAGCTGAACCCGTGAAATTCATGGCACGACAAAAACGGTAGTACAGTTCAGAAATATTTCAGAATGAGGAAAACCCATGGCACAAAAAAACGAAGAGGACGACAAAGTCCGTCTCGATAAGTGGTTGTGGGCGGCGCGCTTTTACAAAACCCGTGCGCTGGCCAAAGCGGCTATCGAAAGCGGCAAGGTGCATTGTCGGGGCGAGCGCTGCAAGCCGGGCAAGGAACCCAGGATTGGTGACGAGTTTCAGATTCGCACCGGCTTCGATGAGCGCACCGTGGTGGTCCAGGCGCTGTCGATCATCCGTCGTGGTGCCCCTGAGGCCCAGACGTTGTACGCCGAGACCGAAGCCAGCATCGCCAAGCGCGAAAGCGCCGCAGCCCTGCGCAAGGCTGGCGCCCTGGGTGTCAGCACCGATGGCAAGCCGAGCAAGAAACAGCGCCGGGACCTGTTCAAGTTTCATGGCAGCAGCAACGAATGAGGTTTGGTCGCTAACGGGACTAAACCGCGCAGCGTCAATATGCCGCGGTTCTGCCTTGCTTGGAACAAACCCGGATTGTTCATAAAATGCCTTCCATGGCTATTATCAATGCACCCAAACGGTGCGCAAGGCACGATTCCCGGCCCTTGTAACCCTTCAGTTTTCACTTCAGATACCCAAACCTATGACTGATCTACCGGATACCGACTACACCCAACGCTTCATCTTCGATGACAGCGATACCCGCGGCGAACTGGTGGCGTTGGAGCGTAGCTATACCGAAGTCCTCGCCAAACACCCCTATCCAGAGCCGGTCGCGCAGCTGCTCGGCGAACTGATGGCGGCTGCGGCGCTGCTGGTCGGCACCTTGAAGTTCGATGGCTTGCTGAGCCTTCAGGCGCGCTCCGAAGGCCCGGTGTCGCTATTGATGATCGAGTGCTCCAGCGAGCGTGAAATCCGCGGCCTGGCCCGTTACGACGCAGACAAGATCGGCCCTGACGCGACCCTGGCCGACATGATGCCCAACGGCGTGCTGGCGCTTACCGTCGACCCACGTCAGGGCCAACGTTATCAGGGCATCGTCGACCTCGACGGCGCGACCCTGTCGGAATGCTTCACCAACTATTTCGTCATGTCCCAGCAAGTGGGCACGCGTTTCTGGCTGTACGCCAATGGCCGTCGCGCCCGTGGTCTGTTGCTGCAACAACTGCCGGCTGACCGCCTGAAAGACGAAGAAGAACGCGCCGCCAGCTGGCAGCACATCACCGCGCTGGGCAGCACGCTGACCGCCGATGAATTGCTGAGTCTGGACAACGAAACTATCTTGCATCGTCTCTACCACGAAGAGCAGGTGCGCCTGTTTGATGTGCAGAAACTACGCTTCCGTTGCAGCTGCTCCCGCGAGCGTTCGGCGAATGCGTTGGTCAGCCTGGGTCAGGAAGATGCTCAGGCACTGGTCGTCGAACACGGTGGCAACATCGAGATCGACTGCCAGTTCTGCAACCAGCGTTACCTGTTCGATGCGGCCGATATCACCCAGTTGTTCGCTGGAGCGGGTGTGGATACGCCGTCAGATACTCGTCACTAAAACGCTTCAGCGCAGGTAAATTCACTGGTAAACGCCGGAAAAACGCCGTCCTGACGGGAGGACCCTACTCTTTTCAGGCTTTTCTGGCATAATCCGGCCCACTTTTTTCGCGGTAGTAGTGCGCGACTTTCTACTACAAAACGTTTGGAGCACTCGGCCACTGGCCGACGGGGAACCTCATGACGCAAGCCAATAACGCCGTGTACACCGATCTGAGTGTTGATGATCTGGTTAAAGAAGCCCTGAAGCGCGGTGAAGGCGAGCTTGCCGACACTGGCGCGCTGGTGGTTCGCACCGGTCACCGTACTGGTCGTTCGCCAGTCGACCGTTTCATCGTTGAAGAGCCAACCACTCAGGCCGCTATCGCCTGGGGCCCGATCAACCGTAAGTTTCCGGCCGACAAGTTCGATGCCCTGTGGGCTCGCGTCGAGGCCTTCAACAACGCGCAAGAGCATTTCGTTTCCCACGTGCACGTAGGTTCGGCCGCCGACCATTACCTGGCCGTGAAAATGACCACCCAGACTGCCTGGCAGAACCTGTTCGGTCGTTGCCTGTTCATCAACCCGGCCCAGTACAACCCGGCCGGTCGTGAAGAGTGGCAAGTTCTGAACGTTGCCAACTTCGAGTGCGTACCAGAGCGTGACGGTACCAACTCCGACGGCTGCGTGATCATCAACTTTGCCCAGAAGAAAGTGCTGCTCGCCGGCATGCGCTACGCCGGTGAAATGAAGAAAGCCATGTTCTCGGTGCAGAACTTCCTGCTGCCGGCCGCCGACGTACTGCCGATGCACTGCGCCGCCAACATCGGCGAAGAGGGCGACGTGACCCTGTTCTTCGGTCTGTCCGGCACCGGCAAGACCACCCTGTCCGCCGACGAAAGCCGTTACCTGATTGGTGATGACGAGCACGGCTGGGGCGAGGGCGTGGTGTTCAACATCGAAGGCGGTTGCTATGCCAAGTGCATCGACCTGTCCGAGAAAAACGAGCCGGTCATCTGGAAAGCCATCAAGCACGGCGCTGTCCTGGAAAACGTTGTGATCGACGACGCCAAGCACGCCGACTACACCGATGTCAGCCTGACCCAGAACAGCCGCGCCGCTTACCCGCTGGAGCACGTTGCCAAGCGTTCCGAGAAGAACCTGGGCGGCGAGCCAAACGCAGTGATCTTCCTGACCTGCGACCTGACCGGCGTACTGCCGCCAGTGTCGATCCTCAATGAAGAACAAGCGGCCTACCACTTCCTGTCCGGCTACACCGCACTGGTGGGCTCGACCGAAATGGGTTCGGGCAGCGGCATCAAGTCGACCTTCTCCACCTGCTTCGGCGCACCGTTCTTCCCGCGTCCGGCTGGCGAATACGCAGAACTGCTGATCAAGCGCATCCGCGGCTTCGGCTCCAAGGTCTACCTGGTCAACACCGGCTGGACCGGCGGCGGCTACGGCGTCGGCAAACGCTTCAACATCCCGACCACTCGCGGCGTGATCGCAGCGATCCAGAGCGGCGCGTTGATCGGTGCCGCCACCGAACACCTCGACACCATCAACCTCGACGTGCCATTGGCTGTACCGGGCGTTGAAACCGGCCTGTTGAACCCACGTAACACCTGGGCTGACAAGGCTGCTTACGATGAGGCTGCCAAGGCGCTGGCCGGTCTGTTCATCGAGAACTTCAAGAAGTTCGAAGTGAGCGACGCGATCAAGGCTGCTGGGCCGAAGTTGTAATTATCGGTAGTGGTTTGAGGTAAGAGAAAGCCGCCCTTTGGGGCGGCTTTTTAATGTGTGCCTTTAAGCAGCAATGATCGCTGCTGAAAATAGTTTAATGATCGGTGCTAAGAAGGTTTTATACTCTCGAAGTGAAGGTCCAAAGTTGATCGCGATGGTTATGATGGCTATAAGTGTCGGTAACCACCCTAGTGCTCTATACCAAAATAGGGTTTTAATTAGATAGCGCTCGTTCGCCTCCAAGGCTGTCTTAGCCTCCGTTATATCGGTGTTTAGATCGTCGGGGTAAGAGCTGGCTTTGCCTTGGAATGCTGTAAATGTTATTTTTCTAGAAGCGATTAATCTTGAGAGTTGCTTGTTTTGATTTGAAATGGCTGCAGTTGTTATAAGTGAAAGTATAAGCAGGCCAGCAAGGACTAAAAGAGCTTCAAGTAGTGACTTTAAGTTAAGAAGTCCGATTGTGGCGGCAAATGATATTGGTATGCTTAGAACCCTTGTTGTTGTTTCGCTAGTGATTTTTGAAAGTTGTTCCGCTATGGATATTTGAGCGGATGCTACTTCTTTTTTTGCCTTGTGGAATGAAAATCCACTTAAATAGGTGCTGAGATTGTTGTTGTATAGCTTTAGAAAGACATCCCATTCGGTTATCAGCTTTTCAAAACGGTCTTCAGGTTTTGTAAGGTCGCAAAATTCAACTATTGAACTTTTGAATGTGTAAATTTTCGACTGGTGGTGTATATCGGACGACTCATCTTCTTGAGCTAGACTTGTTGCTAGTGAAATATTTATCGATCTAAGACCTTGGCTGGAAATCCGAGTTTTTATGGCTGTTGTTTTGCTGCTCGTATCTCCCTCGTATTGCGTGAATATTAAGTTGAAGCAATTGGAGTCGTTCTTTTCGTCGTGATAGTCAGCGATTGCAGACAGAGATTTTATCAGAGTGCATATGGTCGTGATCTGTTGAATTTCAGTTGTAATCGGATCTGTATTAGCATGATCTAGGGCCAGAATGTAATAGTGTTCTGGAAGGTAACCTTTGCCCGTCGAACTGGTTAGCTCAGTAAGATCGCTGTAAAATTTACAATTAGAGTTTGATGCCAGTATCCAAGTGAATTTTGCCACATCCCAATGAACAGGAAGTTCTTCGCTAGGAAGTATTTCGGTATTATCGAGAGTTAGTTCTTCAAAGCGTCCAAATTCGTGGTCTTCATTTCTTAATGAATTTAGATACTCGCATGAAGCGCTCGTGATCTCTCCCTTGAACCTCACACCTTCAATGAGTGGTTTTCCCGCTGCTCTGTACAGAGCTACGACTTCACCGAAGGACTGCGAACTAGTCATTTTCCGGCTACCGTTTTCTCAGATTTTTTTTGAGATAGCTCAGTTTCTAATAGTTCCAATAAAGCTTTAGGTATATTACTGAATGTAAGTTTTTTATTTGTTCTATCAAAGAAGACTACGGCACTTGGATCGTCTCCAAAGGAGAGTTTTTCAAATTTTATTTGTAAGCTGTCATCTTTATAGCTGACGTGTGTGAATTTTTGTACGGTGGCGTGATTAATGGGGGACTCGACTGGTATAGAGTGCTCGTCTCCATTTAGATACTCAAGGAAGCTTTCTGCAATTTTATCGGCTTGGCCTTGTTCTGTAGATGGGATGTATTTTCTTGCTAGTTGCTCTACCTCGGAAAGGCGAATTGAGTCTCCCGGCTTTTTGTTATTGAGATACTCTATGAGGTCTTGGCGAAATTTACTTTTAGATGCGACTAGCTCTGGTGTTTTTTCAAAAAAAACGGAGCTTTCTTTTATTAGGGTTTTGGTGGCGAGAGCAGATGCAGTACCTTTTGAGCAGCCTAAAGCTGTAACAAAGTATCCGGCTGCAGATTGAGTGCTGCTTGGGCTTACAAAACTTAAGTAATTTATTTCTTGTTTGTCTGCTGGTATGGCGGTCTTGTATGTGTTGTATTTGTTTAGGTTGATTCGGGCCGCTTGATTAAGTTTTGTTAGGTCGAGCTCAAGCAATTCTTCGGGCTCGAGATTGGCGCTAAGCCTAAAGCCTTCTCTTCCTTTAATCATGGCTATCATGAAGAAGCGATTGTTAGAGATTTCATAGTCCGAAAATAGGAGGTAGCCTCCTGATGCGGGAGTGATATCTTTAGCTGTTTCGTAAAGGTTTTCCATTACGGCACGGCTTATAGTCATGAAGTTTAATTCTGTAGGGGACAGTATAGAAGCATATTTGTCAAAACTGTCCGGGAAGCCGCCGCGATCCTTACCACTGCTAAAAACGCCATAATGAGCGCTATTTTGCTTTCTGCCATATACATTGGTAACTTCGCCAGCTACTTTACTGACCGTGATGTTCGTCGGGTCTAACGGTGCTGCTCTGATAATCGACGGTTGAATTGACTTGTGCTGGATTTTTACAAGCTCATGTATTACGGCGAATTTTATTTTTAGATCGCTCATATGTAATCCAGATTATTTATGCCTAAAGCGGCTACACCCATTTCTGAGTTAATTTTGATTTTCTTAGGGGGAATTAGGAGCGTTGCGTTGGGGGGTGTCAGTAATTTTGTGTTCGGGCATAACATGAGTAAGAGGTGCATGT
>CAYNGZ010000015.1:12569-31352 GCA_964396695.1 uncultured Pseudomonas sp. | reverse complement strand
CCGCGCTGCCGCTGAACAACAACGGCAAACTCGATCGCAAGGCGCTGCCCAAACCTGAGCTGAATCACGGCGCGCACGACTATGTGGCGCCACGCACGGCGCTGCAAGTGCAACTGGCGGCGATCTGGGAAGCGGTGTTGCAGGTTGCGCCGATGGGGTTGACCGATCAGTTCTTTGAACGCGGCGGCCACTCGTTGCTGGCGACCCAGGTGATCTCCCGGGTGCGCCACGAGTTGAAACTCGAGGTGCCGTTGCGGACGCTGTTCGAGCAGCCGACGCTGGGCGGTTTTGCTGACGCTTGCGCTACATTGCACGGCAGTGTGAGCCTGCCGATGGTCGCGCTGGAGCGTGGTCAGCCGATGGCGTTGTCGTTTGCCCAGGAGCGCCAGTGGTTCCTCTGGCAACTGGAGCCGCAGAGCGCGGCGTACCACATTCCGGCGGCGCTGCGGCTGCGCGGTCCGTTGAACATCGAGGCTTTGCAGCGCAGCTTCGACCGCTTGATCGAACGCCACGAACCGCTGCGCACCCGCTTTGAACAGGACGAGCATCGGGCCTTGCAAGTGATCCTGCCGGCCGCTTCGTTACCCATCGAACAGGCACAGCTGGCGCTGCATGCCGATGAGGCACAAGTCCAGGCCTGGGTCGAATCGCAGATCCGCCGGCCGTTCGATCTGCTCGACGGTCCGTTGCTGCGAATCGGTCTGCTGCGGCTGGCGGCCGAGGAACATGTGCTGGTGATCACTCAGCATCACATCGTTTCCGATGGCTGGTCGATGCAGGTGATGGTGCGGGAACTGCTTGAACTGTATGGCGCATTCCGCGATGGCCGGGAGCTGACACAGGCACCGCTGGCGTTGCAGTACGCCGACTTTGCGCAGTGGCAGCGCAACTGGATGGACGCCGGTGAACGCGAACGTCAGCTGGCCTATTGGGTCGAGCAACTGGGCACGGAGCAACCGGTTCTGGAGTTGCCGCTGGACCGTTCGCGGCCAGCGGTTCAGAGCTATCGCGGCGCACGCCTGGACCTGCCGCTGAATGCAGATCTGAGCGCCGGTTTGCAGGCGCTCGCCCGGCAGCAGGGCGTAACCCTGTTCATGCTGTTGCTGGCCTCGTTCCAGACCTTGTTGCACCGCTACAGTGGTCAGGGCGACATCCGCGTCGGGGTGCCGATTGCCAACCGCAACCGGAGCGAAACCGAAGGGCTGATCGGCTTCTTCGTCAACACCCAGGTGATGCGTGCCGAGATCGACGGCGGCATGCGGTTCAGCCGCCTGCTGGCGCACACCCGTCAGGCAGCACTGGGTGCGCAGGCCCATCAGGACTTGCCGTTCGAACAACTGGTTGAAGCCCTGGCGCCGGAACGCAGCCTGAGCCGCAGCCCGTTGTTCCAGGTGTTGTTCAACCACCAGAGCGCCGAGCAACGTCCCGCCGGGTTGCAGGATGTGCAGATCGACGCCATGGCCTGGAACAGTTCGACCGCGCAGTTCGATTTGACCCTCGACTCGGCAGAAACCGCTGACGGAATCTTTGCGTCGCTGACCTATGCCACCGACCTGTTTGACGCGGCAACCATCGAGTGCCTGGCCGGGCATTGGCAGGCGCTGTTGCAGAGCATCGTCGAACAACCGGAGCAACGCATCAGCGAGTTGTCGATGCTCGGCGCGGACGAACGCCGAATGATCTTGCAGGACTGGAACCACACCGCCGCCGACTACCCGCTGACGCAAAGCGTGCAGCAATGGATCGAGGCCCAGGTGCTGAAAACCCCGGACGCCGCGGCGTTGGTCTTCGCTGACGAACGCCTGAACTACCGCGAACTCAACGCATGGGCCAACCGCCTGGCGCATCGGCTGATCGAGCTGGGCGTGGGGCCTGAGTCGCTGGTGGGGATCGCGGTCGAGCGTTCAATCGAAATGGTGGTCGGGCTGCTGGCGATCCTCAAGGCCGGTGGCGCCTACGTGCCGCTGGACCCGGAGTATCCGCCAGAGCGTCTGCGCTACATGCTTGAGGACAGTGGCGTTGAATGGTTGCTGACCCAAACGGCGCTGCTCGACCACCTGCCGCTGTCCGCGGGTGTGCGCACCCTGGTGCTGGATGCGGCGGACGGGCTGGCGGCGTATTCAGCCGAGAATCCGGGTGTCGCGGTCGACGGCGAAAACCTCGCCTACGTGATCTACACCTCCGGTTCCACCGGCCAACCGAAAGGCGCGGGCAACCGCCATTCGGCGCTGACCAACCGTTTGTGCTGGATGCAGGAAGCCTATGGCCTTGGTGCCGACGACACGGTGCTGCAAAAGACTCCGTTCAGTTTCGACGTGTCGGTCTGGGAATTCTTCTGGCCGTTGATGACCGGCGCCCGGCTGGTGGTGGCGGCGCCGGGCGATCATCGCGATCCGGCAAAACTGGTTGAAGTGATCAACCGCGAACAGGTGAGCACGCTGCACTTCGTGCCGTCGATGTTGCAGGCGTTCCTGCAAGACGCCGACGTCGCCAGTTGCACCACCCTCAAGCGCATCGTGTGCAGTGGCGAGGCCTTGCCGGCGGATGCCCAGCAACAGGTGTTCGGCAAACTGCCACAGGCCGGGTTGTACAACCTCTATGGCCCGACCGAAGCGGCCATCGACGTGACCCACTGGACCTGCGTCGAAGAAGGCCGCGACAGCGTGCCGATCGGCCAGCCGATCGCCAACCTCGGCTGCTACATCCTCGATGCCAACCTGCAACCGGTGCCGAGCGGGGTGCTGGGTGAGTTGTACCTGGCCGGCGCAGGCCTGGCCCGCGGTTATCACCAGCGACCGGCGCTGACCGCCGAACGTTTTGCGGTCAGCCCGTATGGACGAGGCGAGCGGATTTACCGCACCGGCGACCTGGCCCGTTACCGCGCCGACGGGGTGATCGAATACGCCGGACGGATCGACCATCAGGTCAAGCTGCGCGGGTTGCGGATCGAACTCGGCGAAATCGAAGCGCGCTTGCTGGAACACCCGGTGGTGCGTGAAGCGGCGGTGCAGGTGATCGATAACACACTGCTGGTGGCCTATGTGGTGCTGGCTGAAGAAACCAGCGGTTGGCGCGAGGTCTTGAGCCTTCACCTGCAACGCGTCTTGCCTGATTACATGGTGCCCAGTCAGTGGCTGAACCTGCCGCAGATGCCGTTGAGCCCCAACGGCAAGCTGGATCGCAAGGCCTTGCCGAAACCGGACCTGAGCCTGGCGCAAGCGGAGTATGTGGCCCCGCGCAACGAGCTGGAGCGCGGTATCGCCGAGGTCTGGGCGCAGGTGTTGAAGCTTGCGCGGGTAGGGGTGAGCGACAACTTCTTCGAGTTGGGCGGTGATTCGATCATCTCGATCCAGGTGGTTGGCCGTGCACGCAGCGCCGGGATTCATTTCAGCCCCAAAGACCTGTTCCAGCACCAGACCGTGCAGGCGCTGGCCACGGTTGCCCGTCTGGGTAACAGCGGGCCGGCGATTGATCAAGGCCCGGTCAGCGGCATGACGCCGTTGTTGCCGTTCCAGCACTGGTTCTTCGACAGCGAGATGCCCGAGCGTCATCACTGGAACCAGTCATTGCTGCTCACGCCGCGTCAGGTGTTGCGAGCGGAAATCGTCGAGCAGGCCTTGCAGGCTTTGCTGGAGCATCACGATGCATTGCGCCTGTCGTTCAGCGAAGCGGCCGAAGGCGTGCGCGCCAGTCATCGAGCGGTGACTGCGCAACAGTCATTGCTCTGGCCGATGAGCGTCGAGGATGACACGCAGCTGCAAGCGGCTTGCCTGGAAGTCCAGCGCAGTTTTGATCTGCAACACGGGCCACTGCTGCGCGCAGCCTTGCTGGAACTGGCCGATGGTACGCAGCGCTTGCTGCTGGTGGTGCATCACCTGGTGGTCGACGGCGTGTCGTGGCGGATTCTGCTGGAGGATTTGCACAGCGCTTACGGCCAGTGCCTGGAAGGCAAAGCCGTGTGCTTGCCGGCCAAGACCAGTGCCTTCAAAACCTTTGCCGAACGTTTGCAGCAATACGCGCTGACGCTGGAAGGCGAACTCGAACGGTGGCGCGAGCAATTGCATGACGCCGCGCCTGCGCTGCCGTGCGACAACCCCAATGGCAGCCTGCAAAACCGTTACGTGCAAACGGTGCAGACGCGTCTGGACAAGGACCTCACCCGGCAGTTGCTGCAACAGGCCCCGGCGGCCTATCGCACCCAGGTCAACGACCTGCTGCTGACCGCGCTGGCGCGGGTGATCTGCCGCTGGAGCGGGCAGCCTTCCATGCTGATTCAGCTCGAAGGTCATGGCCGTGAAGAGCTGTTCGACGACATAGACCTGAGCCGCACCGTCGGGTGGTTCACCAGCCTGTTCCCGGTCAAGCTGACGCCGGCCGCGCCGTTCGAGCACTCGATCAAACAGATCAAGGAGCAGCTGCGGGCGATCCCCAACAAAGGCATCGGCTTCGGCGTCTTGCGTTATCTGGGCAACGCGCAGGCACGTCAGGCACTGCGCGAGCTGCCGACACCGCGTATCACCTTCAACTACCTCGGCCAGTTCGACAGCCAGTTCGATGACAGCGTGCTGTGGGTGCCGGCCAGCGAAAACACCGGTGCGGAGCAAAGTCCATTGGCGCCGTTGGGCAACTGGCTGGAGCTTAACGGCCAGGTGTATGGCGGCGAGTTGAGTCTGGATTGGGCCTTCAGCCGCGAAATGTTCGACGCCTCGACCATTGCGCAACTGGCGGACGACTATGCCAGCGAGCTGAAAGCCTTGATCGCCCATTGCTGCGAACCCGAGACTCGTGGTCTCACGCCATCGGACTTCCCGTTGGCGCTGCTCAACCAGGCGCAGCTGGATGCCTTGCCGATTGCCGCGCAGCAGATCGATGACATCTATCCGTTGTCACCGATGCAGCAAGGGATGCTGTTCCATAGCCTTTATGAACAGGGTTCGGGCGACTACATCAACCAGATGCGCGTCAGCGTGCAGGGCCTGGATGTCGAGCGTTTCCGTCAGGCGTGGCAGGCGGCGCTGGATACCCACGACATTCTGCGCAGCTGTTTCGTCTGGGCGCATGAGCAGGATCAGCCGCTGCAAATCGTTCAGCGGCAAGTCGAATTGCCGTTCGCGCTGCACGATTGGCGCGACCGCGCAGGGCTGGAGCCGGCGCTGACCGAGCTTGCCGCCGAGCAACTGCGCAGCGGTTTCGATTGGTTGACGGCGCCACTGCTGCGTCTGGTGCTGGTGCGTACCGCCGAGGATCGGCACGAGCTGATCTACACCTGTCAGCATATTTTGCTCGACGGCTGGAGCAACTCGCAGCTGTTGGGCGAAGTGCTGCAACGTTACGCCGGCCAGACCCCGCCGACCCCGGTGGGGCGTTACCGCGACTACATCGGCTGGTTGCAGCGTCAGGATCATCAGGCCAGTGAAGTGTTCTGGAAAGCGCAACTGGCCAGGCTCGACGAGCCGACGTTGTTGGCGCAGGGCCTGGTCGATAGCGCCCGGTCGCTGGACGCCAGCGGTTACGCGCATTACACGGCGCTGCTCGACGCCGGGCAAACACGTGGCCTGGGCGAGTTCGCCCGGCAGCAGAAAGTCACCCTCAACACGTTGGTGCAGTCGGCGTGGCTGATGCTATTGCAGCGCTATACCGGTCAGGCCGCAGTGGCCTTCGGCGCGACAGTCGCCGGGCGTCCGACGGCGTTGCCGGGGATCGAGCAACAGGTCGGGCTGTTCATCAATACCTTGCCGGTCATTGCCCGGCCGCAGCCGGAGCACACCGTTGGCGCCTGGCTGCAAGAAGTTCAGGCGCTGAACCTGGCGTTGCGCGAGTACGAATACACGCCGCTGGCCGATATCCAGTGCTGGGCCGGTCAGCGCGGTGGTTTGTTCGACAGCCTGCTGGTGTTCGAAAACTACCCGGTCGCCGAGGCGCTGGAGCAGGGCGCACCCGAGGCGTTGACGTTCGGTCAGGCGCACAGCCAGGAGCAGACCAGCTTGCCGTTGACGGTGCTGGTCGACCTGGGTGAAACCCTGTCGCTGCACTATGCCTACAGCTGTCAGCATTTCAGCGTGCACGCCATCGACACACTGGCCGGGCACATGCAGCGCCTGTTGCTGCAACTGGCCGAGGTCGGCGCCGAGGGTTTGCTTGGCGACGTGAAGTGGCTCGGCGAGGGCGAGCGCCGGTTGATTCTCGAAGACTGGAACCACACCGCCGCCGACTACCCGCTGGATCTGAGCGTGCAGCAATTGATCGAAGCCCAGGTGCTGAAAACCCCGGACGCCGCCGCGTTGGCCTTCGCTGACGAAAACCTGAGCTATGGCGAACTGAATGCGCGGGCCAACCGCCTGGCGCATCGGCTGATCGAGCTGGGCGTAGGGCCTGAGTCGCTGGTGGGGATCGCGGTCGAGCGTTCAATCGAAATGGTGGTCGGGCTGCTGGCGATCCTCAAGGCCGGTGGCGCCTACGTGCCGCTGGACCCGGAGTATCCGCCAGAGCGTCTGCGCTACATGCTTGAGGACAGTGGCGTTGAATGGTTGCTGACCCAAACGGCGCTGCTCGACCACCTGCCGCTGTCCGCGGGTGTGCGCACCCTGGTGCTGGATGCGGCGGACGGGCTGGCGGCGTATTCAGCCGAGAATCCGGGTGTCGCGGTCGACGGCGAAAACCTCGCCTACGTGATCTACACCTCCGGTTCCACCGGCCAACCGAAAGGCGCGGGCAACCGCCATTCGGCGCTGACCAACCGTTTGTGCTGGATGCAGGAAGCCTATGGCCTTGGTGCCGACGACACGGTGCTGCAAAAGACTCCGTTCAGTTTCGACGTGTCGGTCTGGGAATTCTTCTGGCCGTTGATGACCGGCGCCCGGCTGGTGGTGGCGGCGCCGGGCGATCATCGCGATCCGGCAAAACTGGTTGAAGTGATCAACCGCGAACAGGTGAGCACGCTGCACTTCGTGCCGTCGATGTTGCAGGCGTTCCTGCAAGACGCCGACGTCGCCAGTTGCACCACCCTCAAGCGCATCGTGTGCAGTGGCGAGGCCTTGCCGGCGGATGCCCAGCAACAGGTGTTCGGCAAACTGCCACAGGCCGGGTTGTACAACCTCTATGGCCCGACCGAAGCGGCCATCGACGTGACCCACTGGACCTGCGTCGAAGAAGGCCGCGACAGCGTGCCGATCGGCCAGCCGATCGCCAACCTCGGCTGCTACATCCTCGATGCCAACCTGCAACCGGTGCCGAGCGGGGTGCTGGGTGAGTTGTACCTGGCCGGCGCAGGCCTGGCCCGCGGTTATCACCAGCGACCGGCGCTGACCGCCGAACGTTTTGCGGTCAGCCCGTATGGACGAGGCGAGCGGATTTACCGCACCGGCGACCTGGCCCGTTACCGCGCCGACGGGGTGATCGAATACGCCGGACGGATCGACCATCAGGTCAAGCTGCGCGGCTTGCGGATCGAACTGGGCGAGATCGAAGCACGTTTGCTGGAGCACCCGGTGGTGCGTGAAGCGGTGGTGGTCGCCGTGGACAACGCGCTGCTGGTGGCTTACGTGGTGCCGGTCAGCGAAGCGGTTGTCGATCAGCCAACGCTGGCCGCCGAACTCAAGTTGCACATCGGTCAGGCCTTGCCCGACTACATGGTGCCGACTCATTGCCTGTTGCTGGCGCAGATGCCGCTGAGCCCCAACGGCAAGCTGGATCGCAAGGCACTGCCAAAACCCGACGCGAGTCTGTTGCAGCGCGAGTACGTGGCACCGGTCAGCGAGCTCGAGCAACAGATCGCCGGCATCTGGGGCGAGGTGCTGAAGCTTGATCAAGTGGGGCTGAGCGACAACTTCTTCGAGCTGGGCGGGCATTCATTGCTGGCCACTCAAGTGGTGCTGCGCGTGCGCGAGCAGTCGGGCCTCGACGTACCGGTCAGAACCTTGTTCACCAGTGCCGATCTGGGCGAGTTCTGTCAGGCCGTTCAAGCCCTGCAACCGGACGTGCAGCCCGTTCACGATGTTTTGGCTAAATCCCTGGAGGCCCTCAACCGTTTATCAGCAGATGAACTTGAAAAACTGATTTCCTAACGAGGACCACGGCATGCAGGAGTTGATTGAATCGGTAGACGCGCTTTCTCCCGAGAAACGCAAGGCGCTGGCGATTCTACTGGGCAAACAGGGGATTAACCTCTATGGCATCGCCCCGATTTTTCGGCGCGCTGACGATGAGCCCCTGTTGCTTTCCTATGCTCAGGAGCGGCAGTGGTTCCTTTGGCAAATGGAGCCGGACAGCGCGGCCTATCACATCCCGACCGCCTTGCGCTTGCGCGGGGCGCTGGATCCGGGCGCGCTGCAACGCAGTTTCGACACGCTGATTCGGCGTCACGAAAGTTTGCGTACCGGTTTTGCCCGTGGCGATCAGGACAAGGCGGTTCAACGGATCAAGGCGCCGTTTGCCTTGCCGTTGACGGTGCAGGAGGTTGATCCGCAGATTGACGAGGCGGCGTTGCAAGCGCTGATTCAGGCCGCGATCAGCGAACCGTTCGACCTGGAACAGGACCCGCTGCTGCGGGTCCGGTTGCTGCGTCTGGCGGCGGATGATCATGTGTTGGTGCTGGTTCAGCACCACATCGTTTCCGACGGCTGGTCGATGCAGGTCATGGTCGGCGAGCTGATCCAGCTGTACGCCGGGCTCAGCCGTGGCGAGCCGGTCGAGTTGCCGCCGTTGCCGATCCAGTACGCTGACTTTGCCCAATGGCAACGCAGCTGGATGGAGGCCGGCGAGCGCGAGCGGCAACTGGCCTATTGGGTCGAACATCTGGGGCGTGAGCCGGCGGTGCTGGAGTTGCCGCTGGATCATCCGCGGCCGGTGGTTCAGAGCTACCGCGGCGCACGCCTGGACCTGACGCTGGACGCGGCGCTGGGCAAGGGATTGCATGAGGTCGCCCGCCGTCAGGGGGCGACGTTATTCATGCTGTTGCTGGCGTCGTTCCAGACGTTGTTGCATCGCTACAGCGGCCAGAACGATGTGCGCATCGGCGTGCCGATTGCCAACCGCAACCGCCGTGAAACCGAAGGTTTGATCGGCTTCTTCGTCAACACTCAGGTGTTGCGCGCGCAGATCGACGCCAGTATGGGTTTCACCGCGCTGCTGGAGCAAGCCAAACAAACCGCGCTGGGCGCTCAGGCCCATCAGGACTTGCCGTTCGAGCAACTGGTCGAAGCCCTCGCGCCGGAACGCAGCCTGAGTCGCAGCCCGTTGTTCCAGGT
This sequence comes from uncultured Pseudomonas sp., assembly GCA_964396695.1. Taxonomy (GTDB): domain Bacteria; phylum Pseudomonadota; class Gammaproteobacteria; order Pseudomonadales; family Pseudomonadaceae; genus Aquipseudomonas. Next base: position 22,107 of record CAYNGZ010000015.1, on the reverse strand, counting down.
GATGTTCAATCACCAGACCGCAGGGCGCCAAGCCGCGCTGGCCATGGAAATGCCCGGCCTGAGCATCGAAAGCGTGAGCTGGGACAGCCTGACCGCGCAGTTCGACCTGACCCTGGAAACCCACGAGTCGCCCGAAGGGATTTCGGCCTCGTTGATTTATGCCACTGACCTGTTCGATGCCAGCACCGTCGAGCGCATGGCGCGGCATTGGCAAACCCTGCTCAAGGGCATCGTCAGCCAGCCGCAGCAACGGGTTGGCGAGTTGCCAATGCTCGACGCGGCAGAGCGGCAAACGCTGTTGCACGACTGGAACCGCGCCGAGCCAGGCATCGCCTTCGAAGGCAGCATCCATCAGTTGATCACCCGTCAGGCGGCGGCGACTCCCGAGGCGCGGGCGGTGACGTTTGCCGAGCGGCACCTGACTTACGCGCAACTCGACAGCCGTGCCAACCGCCTGGCTCATGCCTTGATCGAGCGCGGGGTCGGCCCGGAAGTCCGGGTCGGGGTGGCGATGCAGCGTTCCGAAAACCTGTTGATCGCCTTGCTGGCGGTACTCAAGGCCGGTGGCGCCTATGTGCCGCTGGACCCGGATTACCCGGCGGAACGCGTGGCCTACATGCTCGAAGACAGCCGCGCCTTGTGGCTGCTGACCGAGGGCGAGATCGCCGCGACGTTGCCGCTGAGCAGCGCCACTCAAGTGTTGCTGATGGATAACGCCGAGGCAGAATTTGCCGGCTATCCCGACACGGCGCCGCAGACCAGGGTGTGTGCCGACAACCTGGCCTATGTGATTTACACCTCCGGTTCGACCGGCAAACCCAAGGGGGTGGCGATTGCCCATCGCAACGTTCTGGCGCTGATCGACTGGTCGCAATCGGTCTACAGCCGCGACGACATTCAGGGCGTGTTGGCGTCCACGTCGGTGTGTTTCGACCTGTCGGTGTGGGAGTTGTTCGTCACTCTGGCCGGTGGTGGCTCGCTGGTGATCGCCCGCAATGCCCTCGAATTGCCGCAGCTGCCGGCGCGCGATCAGGTGCGCCTGATCAACACCGTGCCCTCGGCGATTGCCGCGTTGCAGCGCCTCGGGCAGATCCCGCCGAGCGTGCGCATCATCAACCTCGCGGGTGAACCGTTGAAGCAAAGCCTGGTCGATGCCCTTTACCAGCAAGTGACGGTCGAACACGTCTACGACCTGTATGGCCCGTCGGAAGACACCACCTATTCCACCTGGACCCGTCGCGAGGCGGGCGGCCAGCCAAACATCGGCCGCCCGCTCAAGCACACTGCCAGTTACCTGCTCGATGGCGAGCTTGCGCCAGTGCCGCAAGGCGTGGCCGCCGAGCTGTACCTGTCCGGTGCCGGGATTACCCGTGGCTATCTGGTCCGGCCGGGGCTGACCGCCGAAAAGTATCTGCCCAATCCGTTTGGCCGTCCGGGCGAGCGCTTCTACCGTACCGGCGACCTGACCCGCTATCAGGCCGACGGCACGCTGCGCTACGTCGGGCGTATCGACCATCAGGTCAAGGTTCGTGGCTTTCGCATCGAGCTGGGCGAAATCGAAACGCGGCTCCAGCAACAGCACGCCGTACGTGAGGCGGTGGTATTGGCCCAGGAGGGCGCCAGTGGTCAGCAACTGGTTGCCTACATCGTGCCGCGCCTGCCACTGGCTGATGCCGGGGCGCAGGCCGCGTTGCGTGACGTGCTGAAAAGCACGCTGCACGAACATCTGCCGGATTACATGGTGCCGGCGCACCTGCTGTTCCTTGAACAGTTGCCGCTGACCCCGAACGGCAAACTCGACCGCAAGGCGTTGCCGTTGCCGGATGCGACGCTGGTGCAGCACCACTATCAGGCGCCGGGCAACCCGGTGGAGCAGCAGCTAAGCGAGATCTGGCAGCAGGTGCTGGGGCTGGAACAGGTCGGGGTGACCGACAACTTCTTTGCCCTGGGTGGCGATTCGATCATTTCGATTCAGGTGGTCAGCCGTGCCCGTCAGGCCGGTATCCGTTTCACCCCCAAGGACCTGTTCCAGTACCAGACCGTGCAGGGGCTGGCCCGTGTCGCGCAATTGGGCGAATCGGCGCCGGGCGTCGAGCAAGGTCCGGTCAGCGGAACGACGCCGCTGCTGCCGTTCCAGCAACGTTTCTTCGACACGGATATTCCCGAGCGTCAACGCTGGAACCAGTCGTTGTTGCTCACGCCATCGCAGCCCGTCGACGCCGCGATCCTGGAGCAGGCGTTGCAGGCACTGGTGCAGCACCACGACGCCTTGCGTTTGAGTTTCAACCTGACTGCCGAGGGCTGGACCGCCAGCCATCGGCCCTTTGTTGCGCAACCGTTGTTGCGTCAGGTCAGCCTCGACACCGCCGCGGAAGTCGAAGCGGTTTGCGATGACGCCCAAGGCAGCCTGAACCTGCACACCGGGCCGTTGTTGCGCGCCGTGCTGATTGACCTGGCCGATGGCAGCCAGCGGCTGTTGCTGGTGATTCATCACCTGGTGGTCGACGGCGTGTCGTGGAGGGTACTGCTGGAGGATTTGCAGAGCGCCTGCGAGCAACTGCAAGCGGCTCAGGTGCTCAAGCTGCCGGCCAAGACCAGCGCTTTCAAGACCTGGGCCGAACACCTGCAAGCCGTTGCCGGTAATCAGTTGCAACAGGAACTGGACTGGTGGAGCGAGCAACTGGGGGATGCCGAGGCTGATTTGCCTTGCGACAACCCGCAGGGCGCCTTGCACAACTGCCATGCCCTGAGCGTGGAAACGCGGCTGGACAAAGACCTCACCCGGCAATTGCTGCAACAGGCCCCGGCAGCATATCGCACCCAGGTCAACGACCTGCTGCTGACCGCGTTGGCGCGGGTCATCTGCCGCTGGACCGGGCAGGCATCGGCGTTGATCCAGCTGGAGGGCCATGGCCGCGAAGAGCTGTTCGACGCTGTCGATCTGAGCCGCACCGTGGGTTGGTTCACCAGCGTGTTCCCGGTCAAGCTGACGCCGGCCAGTCAATTGGCCGACTCGCTGAAAGCAGTCAAGGAACAGCTGCGAGCGGTGCCGAACAAGGGCATCGGCTTTGGTGCCTTGCGCTATCTGGGCGCTGAACAGGCGCGACAAATACTCGCTGCGCAACCCGTGCCGCGCATCACCTTCAACTACCTTGGCCAGTTCGACAGCCAGTTCGATGACGCGGCGCTGTTCGTCCCGGCCAGCGAAAGCAGCGGTCGCGAACAGGGCCCGCACGCACCGCTGAGCAACTGGCTGGAGGTCAACGGCAAGGTCTATGGCGGTGAGCTGAGCCTGGGCTGGACCTTCAGCCGCGAGATGTTCAATGAGGCGACGATTCAGAGGCTGGCAGACGACTTCGCCCAGGAGTTGAGCGCGCTGATCACGCACTGCTGCGACGCACGCAACCGCGGCGTTACGCCGTCGGACTTCCCGCTGGCCAGCCTGAGTCAGGCCCAGCTGGACGGGCTGTCGCTGGATGCGCAGAACATCGACACGCTCTATCCGCTGTCGCCGATGCAGCAGGGCATGCTGTTTCACAGCCTGTACGAGCAAGGCTCGGGCGACTACATCAACCAGATGCAAGTGGCGGTCGAGGGCCTCGATGTCGAGCGTTTCCGCCAGGCCTGGCAAGCGGCGCTCGATGCTCACGATATCCTGCGCAGCCGTTTCGTCTGGGGGGGCGATCAGGCGCAGCCGTTGCAGATCGTCCAGCGTCAGGCGCCATTGCCGTTCACTGTTCACGACTGGCGCGGGCAGCCGGCGCTTGCACAGGATCTGCAAAACCTGGCCGAGGCGGAGCGCAATCAGCCGTTCGACCTGACTTGTGCGCCGCTGTTGCGGCTGGTGGTGGTACGCAGTGCCGATGACCGGCATGAATTGATTTACACCAGTCACCACATCTTGATGGACGGCTGGAGCAACTCGCAGTTGCTCGGCGAAGTGCTGCAACGCTATGCAGGGCTGGCACCGGCAGCGCAGATCGGGCGTTACCGCGATTACATCGGCTGGCTGTTGCGTCAGGACGCACAGGCCAGCGAAACCTTCTGGAAAAACCGCCTGGCCCTGCTCGACGAACCGACCCGGCTGGCCCAAGGGCTGGTTGAACGAACGGACAGGGTCAACAACGCCCACGACGAATGGCAGCACGTGGTCGACGCCGCGCAAACCCGTCGACTGAGCGAGTTCGCCCGCCAGCAGAAAGTCACCCTCAACACCTTGATCCAGGCCGCGTGGCTGCTGTTGTTGCAGCGCTATACCGGTCAGCAAACGGTGGCCTTTGGCGCGACCGTCGCCGGGCGTCCGGCGGATTTGCCGGGTGCCGAGCAACAGGTCGGACTGTTCATCAACACCTTGCCGGTGATCGCCCGGCCGCAGCCGGAACTGACGGTCAGCGCCTGGTTGCAGGACGTGCAGGCGCTGAACCTGGCCCTGCGCGAGTTCGAACACACGCCGCTGGCGGATATTCAGCGCTGGTCGGGGCAGGGCAGCGATGGCCTGTTCGACAGCCTGCTGGTGTTCGAGAACTACCCGATTTCCGAGGCTTTGGAGCAAGGCCCGGCACTGGGCCTGACGTTTGGTCCGGTGGACACCCGGGAGCAGACCAACTACCCGCTGACCCTCGGGGTCAACCTCGGTGAGCGCCTGTCCCTGCATTACAGCTTTGCCCTGGCGCACTTCAGCCGCGAAGCCATCGTGCGCCTGAACGGGCAATTGGCGTCGCTGCTGGAACAATTCTGCCTGGCCGGCGATGCTCGACTCGGCGCGCTGTCGCTGCTCAGCGTCGAGGAGCAGGCGCGGCTGCAAGCCAGCAATCTGCCGCAGCCGTGCACCGATCAATTGCGCGTCCACCAGCGTATTGCGTGGCAGGCCTCGCAACAGCCGGACCACGTCGCCGTGCGCTGTGGTGACCAGGTACTGAGCTACGCGCAGCTCGAAGCACAGGCCAATCGCCTGGCGCACCTGCTGATCGCTGAAGGGGTTGGCGCGGAAATCCGCGTCGGCGTCGCCTTGCCGCGCAGCCCATCGATGCTGGTCGCGTTGCTTGCAGTACTCAAGGCCGGTGGTGCTTATGTGCCGCTGGACGCCAGTTATCCCCGTGAACGGCTGGCCTACCTGATCGAGGATTCGGGTATCGCGCTGTTGCTGACCGACTCGCAGCTGAGCCAGCAATTGCCGCTGAGCAGCGGTGTGCGGGCGCTGGAAATCGACCGCCTGCAGACTGCCGATCTGCCGGTGACTGCGCCGCAAGTGACGGTCCATGACGAAAGCCTGGCCTACGTGATTTACACCTCCGGTTCCACCGGCCAACCCAAAGGCGTTTGCGTGGCGCACGGGCCGTTGGCGATGCACTGCCAGGCGATTGGCCAACGTTATGAAATGACCCCGGCGGATTGTGAACTGCACTTCATGTCGTTTGCCTTCGACGGTGCTCACGAGCGCTGGTTGACGCCGTTGACCCACGGTTCGAGCCTGCTGCTGCGAGACGACAGCCTGTGGAGCCCGGAGCAGACCTACACCGCGATGCAGGAAAACGGTGTCACCGTGGCCGCGTTCCCACCGGTGTATTTACAGCAACTGGCCGAGCACGCCGAGCAGCAGGGCAACCCGCCAGCGGTGCGGATCTATTGCTTTGGCGGCGACGCCGTGCCCCACGACAGCTTCGAACGGGCACGCGCGGCGTTGGCGCCGCAGCACATCATCAACGGCTATGGGCCGACCGAAACCGTGGTCACGCCGCTGATCTGGAAGGCCGGCCGCGACGAAGTCTGCGCGGCGGCCTATGCGCCGATCGGCACTCGAATCGGTGACCGCAGCACCTACGTGCTGAGTGCTGACCTGAATGCCTTGCCGCAAGGTGTGATGGGCGAGTTGTACCTCGGCGGAAGCGGTCTGGCTCGGGGTTATCTGGATCGCCCGGGCATGACCGCCGAGCGTTTTGTGCCCGACCCGTTCGGTGCGCCGGGGGCACGTCTGTATCGCAGCGGCGATCTGGTGCGCGAGCGTCAGGACGGTATTTTCGACTACCAGGGACGGGTGGATAACCAGGTGAAAATCCGTGGTTTCCGGATCGAGCTGGGTGAAGTCGAAGCGCGTCTGCTGGAACTGCCGTCAATCCGTGAAGCGGTGGTGCTGGCCCATGCCGGGCCGAGCGGCCAGCAACTGGTGGGGTATCTGGTGCCGGCACAACCGCTGGCGGACGAACACCATGGCCAGTGGCGCGACGAGATTCGCGCACGGCTCAAGCAAAGCCTGCCGGCATACATGGTTCCGGCGCACCTGATGCTGCTGCAACAGCTGCCGCTGACACTGAACGGCAAGCTGGATCGCAAGGCCTTGCCGAAACCCGATGCCAGCCTGGCGCAGCGCCACTATGTGGCGCCACGCAGCGAGATGGAGCAGCGCATTGCGGCAATCTGGGCCGACGTGCTGCGTCTGGAGCGCGTCAGTTCCACCGATAACTTCTTCGAACTGGGCGGCGACTCGATCATCTCGATTCAGGTGGTTGGCCGTGCGCGACAAGCCGGCATCCAGTTCACTCCCAAGGACCTGTTCCAGCATCAAACCGTTCAGGCGTTGGCGTCGGTGGCGCAGACCACCGGCGCCGGGCTGAGCATCGATCAGGGTCCGGTGCACGGCGTGACACCGTTGTTGCCGTTCCAGCAGTTGTTCTTTGCCACCGACATCCCGCAGCGCCATCACTGGAACCAGTCGTTGCTGCTCAAGCCCGCCGTAACGGTGCAGGCCGACACGGTTGAACAGGTATTGCAGGCGCTGGTGCAGCATCACGACGGGTTGCGCCTGACCTTCACCGAAACGGCGCAAGGCTGGACCGCCACGCACCGTGCATTCGACCCGACGCAAGCCTTGCTCTGGTCCATCGAGCTGGCGGATATCAGCGAGATCGAAGCCGTGTGCGAGCGGGCCCAGCGCAGTCTGAATCTGCAGGACGGCCCGTTGCTGAGGGGCGTATTGCTGAACCTGCCCGACGCCAGTCAGCGTTTATTGCTGGTGGTTCATCACCTGGTGGTCGACGGTGTCTCGTGGCGGGTGTTGCTGGAGGATCTGCAAAGCGCGCTCAACCAGTTGCAAGCCGGCCAGACGCTGGCACTGCCGAGCAAGACCAGCGCCTTCAAAACCTTTGCCGAGCGTTTGCAACAGTACGCGCAGGGCCTGGATGGCGAACTCGAACTGTGGCGTGAGCAATTGCACGACGCGGTGTCGGCGTTGCCCTGCGACCACCCTGAGGCGAGCCTGCAAAACCGCTATGCGCACAGTGTGCAGACGCGTCTGGAAAAGGACCTTACCCGGCAATTGCTGCAACAGGCCCCGGCGGCCTACCGCACCCAGGTCAACGACTTGCTGCTGACGGCATTGGCGCGGGTGATCTGCCGCTGGACCGGTCAGGACTCGACGCTGATTCAGCTCGAAGGCCATGGCCGCGAGGAGTTGTTCGATGACGTTGACCTGAGCCGTACCGTCGGCTGGTTTACCAGCCTGTTCCCGGTCAAGTTGACGCCGGCCGAGTCGTTCGAAGCGTCGATCAAACAGGTCAAGGAACAGCTGCGGGCGATCCCCAACAAGGGCATCGGCTTCGGTGCCTTGCGTTACCTGGGCAACCCGCAGGCACGCGAGGTCCTGCGCGAGCTGCCGACGCCGCGCATCACCTTCAACTACCTGGGCCAGTTCGACAGCCAGTTCGATGACGCTGCGCTGTTCGTGCCGGCCACCGAGCCTGCCGGCAGCGAGCTGGATGAGCAGGCGCCGCTGGGCAACTGGTTGTCGCTCAATGGTCAGGTGTATGGCGGTGAGTTGAGCCTGGCCTGGACCTTCAGCGAGCGGATGTTCGACGCGGCGACCATCCAGCAACTGGCGGATGACTACGCCGGCGAACTGGCTGCGCTGATCGGCCATTGCCTGCAACCGGACAGTCATGGTCATACGCCGTCGGACTTCCCGTTGGTCACGCTGACTCAGGCGCGACTGGACGCTTTGCCGATTCCGGTGCCAGACATCGAGGACATCTACCCGCTGTCGCCGATGCAACAGGGCATGCTTTTCCACACCTTGTCTGATGACGGCGACGACCTGTACGTGAACCAACTCAACCTGTCGGTCGAAGGGCTGGATGTCGAGCGCTTCCGGGCGGCATGGGCCTTCGTGGTCCAACGCCACGAAATCCTGCGCACCTCGTTCCATTGGCAGGACGGCGCGTCGACGCCGATTCAGGTGGTGCATCACCACGGCGTGGTCGATCAGCAATGCCTGGACTGGCGCGACCGGCCGGACCCGTCACGGCTGGCGGAATTCGCCAGCGCCGAGCGGGCGCAGGGCTTCGAGCTGAACCGGATGCCGTTGCAACGGATGCGCTTGATCCGCATCGGTGCCGATGAGCATCAGCTGATCTGGACCAGCCACCACATCCTCATGGATGGCTGGAGCAGTTCCCAGTTGTTCGGTGAAGCGCTGGAGTACTACGCCAGCGGGCACGTGCTGGGCGACAGCGGGCGCTATCGCGATTTCATTGCCTGGTTGCAGCAACAGGATCAGGCGAAGCTCGAGCAATTCTGGAAGGGTCACTTGCAGACGCTGGCCGAGCCGACCGCGCTGAGCCAGGCCATGCACCCGCGCCATGACTCGACGCTGGCCGGGCACGAAGCGCTCTATACCCGTTGGGATGCGCAGCAGACGGCGAAACTCCAGCAGCATTGCCGCACCCATGGCATCACGGCCAACACGCTGATTCAGGGCGCGTGGCTGTTGGTGCTGCAACGCTACACCGGCCAACACAGCGTGGCGTTTGGTGCGACGGTGGCCGGTCGCCCGGAAGGCTTGCCGAATGCCGGCAGCATGCTGGGCCTGTTCATCAACACCTTGCCAGTGATCCAGACGCTGCACCCGGCGCAGCCGCTGAATGAATGGCTGGCGCACTTGCAGGCCTACAACCTTGACCTGCGTGAGCACGCGCATGCGCCGTTGGCGGATATCCAGCGCTGGTCGGGGCAGGGTGGCCAGGCCTTGTTCGACAGCATCATCGTTTTCGAAAACTACCCGATCGACCGGCGTCTGGAGCAGGCGCCAGGCGGTTTGCGCTTCGGCGCCTCGGCCAACCACGACGTCACCAACTTCCCGATGGACCTGGCGGTGCACCTGGCCGAAGAACTGTCCATCGAGTACCTGTTCCTGCGCGATCGCTTCAGTGTCGAGGCGGTCGAGCGGATTCGCCAGACGATGGAAATCACCCTGCAAGCGATGCTCGATGTGCCCTTTGAGCGACTGGGCAATCTGCAACGCCTGGCACCGCAACAACGTCAGGCCTTGCAGCAGTGGGGCGCGGAACCGGCGTCGGTGCATCGTCGTGAATGGCTGCCGGCGCTGATTGTCGAGCAGGCGCGCCAACGCCCTGATGTGGCGGCGGTGGAGTGCGGCGGGCAGGTCCCGAGTTAGCGCGAACTGGCCACGCAATCCAACGGTATGGCCCGGACTCTGGCCGCCCGCGGTTCCGGCTATCTTATAGCGTCCGTCGGCAAGAGCGGCATC